>JBKCVH010000220.1:0-8871 GCA_046317675.1 Burkholderiales bacterium | reverse complement strand
TGACTTCCACGCAACTGTCGGCACTGACAACCGACGGCATCGTGGCCATCGGCACCAACCAGGCCGCCGCGCTCACCTCCACCCAAGTGGCCGGCCTGCGCACCGACCAGCTCAACAAGCTGGAGTCTTCTGACCTGCAGGCCATCTCGACCACGGCCCTGCGTGGACTGAGCAGTGACCAGTTGGCCCTGTTGAGCAGTGACCAGCAAGCGCTACTGAGCAACGCGCAAGTGGCCTCGTTGTCGACGAGTCTGCTGTCTGCGCTGAACAGCGCCGACCTGAACGCCTTCACCTCCGCCCAGTTTGCGGCGATGACGACGACCCAACTCTCCAACCTCAGCTCTGCCATCATCGGCACGCTGCAGACGGAGGACTTGGCCGCCATCACCACCGCGGGCTTCCGCTCGCTGACCTCCACGCAGCTGTCTGCGCTGACGACCGACGGCATCATTGCCCTGGGTACCAACCAGATGGCAGCGATGACGTCGACTCAGGTAGCCGGCCTGCATACGGATCAACTCGCCAAGTTGGAGTCCTCTGACTTGCAGGCCCTCAGCACAGGTGCCCTAAGAGCCCTGACCTCTGAGCAGTTCGCAGCTTTCACCACCGAACAAGTGGTGAACTTGACGGCGACCCAGGTGGGCAGCTTGCTGTCGAGCCAAGTCGCGTCCTTGAGCACGGCAGAAGTCCAGGCCCTTACGAGCACTCAGTTTGCGGCCATGACCGGTTCGCAGGTCGTGGGCTTCAACACGGCTCAGATCCAGGCGATCCAAACCGAAGATCTCCGTTCGCTCACGGTGTTTGGCATGCGCGGCTTCACCACCGAGCAATTGGCTGCATTGACCACAGACCAGGTGCCAGCCTTCTCGGTAACCCAAGTGGGCGCCTTGACCAGCACCCAGGTGGTGGGCTTTGAAACCGCTGACATTCAGGCGATGACCACCGAGCAGGTCCGCGCTTTGACCAATGCGCAGACCGTAGGCTTCACGAGCGCGCAGGTGGCAGCCTTTGCCACCGACGATTTCCAGGCGCTATCGAGCTCCGGCTTCCGAGGCTTGGCCTCTGACGACATCAGTGCACTCAGCACGGATCAGTTGGCGGTGCTTTCCACCGCAGCAGCCTTCTCGTTGACCACGGCGCAGATTGCAGGCATCGGCTCCGAAGAGATGGTTGCGCTGAGCAGCGATGCGCTGCGTGCCATCAGCACCACGACGTTCAGGGCCTTCACGACCGAGCAAATCACCGGCTTGGATTCATCTCAGATCTCTGAACTGACGACGAGCCAAATTGCCAGCTTGACCACAAGCCAGGTTGAGGTTCTGAACAGCGCCGACTTCTCGGCCATGCTCAGCACGCAGTTTGCAGCGATGACTTCGTCGCAGTTTGGTGTTCTCTCGACCGACGACTTCCGGGCCTTGGCCAGCGATGACCTCAAGGCGCTGACCAGCACGCAGATCGACGGCATGACGACGGATCACATCCGCGCCATGACGACCGATCAGTTGGTTGGCCTTGAGAGCCAAGACATTGCGACGATGAACATGCCGCAGGTGCTGGCCTTCACCTCCGATCAGATCGCGGCCATGTCGTCGGATCAGTTCAACGCGCTGTTCCTGGCCACGCCAATCATGCTGGACTTGGATGGCAACGGCATCCAAACCCTGGCGGCCAAAGACGGCGTGCAGTTCGATTTGTTCGGTGACGGCAAGGCAGCACAGTGGGGTTGGGCAGCCGGCGGCGATGGCTTCTTGGTGCTGGACCGCAACGGCGATGGCGTGATCAACGACGGCCGCGAACTCTTCGGTTCAGGCACCCGATTGGCCGACGGCAGCCGCGCCATGGACGGCTATGCGGCCCTGGGCGAACAAGACACCGACAAGGACGGTGACGTGGATGCCAATGACGCGGGCTTCGGTCAACTCAAGGTCTGGGTGGATGCCGATAAGGATGGCATCACCGATACGGGTGAGTTGAAGACGCTTGCTGAACTCGGAATCACCAAGCTGGATGTCACTGCTGAAAAGGGCACGGAAATCAACAACGGAAACTTGATTGGCTTGACGTCGGGTTACACCAAATCTGATGGCAGTACGGCCGCCATGGCTGACGTCTGGTTTGCCAAAGACCAGACCAACAAGCCAACTGCAGCAGATGTGCTGGCGCCAGCTCAAGGAAGCGTACCGTTACCGGCAGCGACACCTGGTGTTGATGAGCCCAGTACGGTGAAGGGAGGCGGTGCGCCACCACCGCTGAACCCGCACGAGGCTTTGATGATCAACCCGCATCGCCGACTGCACGACGATGACGACAGCTTCAAGCCACCGTTGATCTAGCCTCGAACCCTTTGCGCGAAGCTCGGCAGCCTTTGTGGCCGCCGGGCCCCCATGACCCCAGCTCAGCCTGGGGTCATTTTTTTGTACGGTCGGACTTCGGCTCTAGGGAGGGTCTGCATAACCCCTGCGAGCCGCGTTTTCGAGAGAACCGGCCGGCTCGCAGGCGGCGCGCGAAGGTCGGACTCCCGGTCCGACAGCCGAGCGCGCCAACGACCGAGCAGGCCGGTTATCTCGCAAACCCATGCGGGCCATCGACTTTTCGGGCGATGGCCGGCGTTGCAAGCCTTACCCAGGGCAACACCCTGGGCGGCGGCTTGCGCCTGGGCCAGTCATCCCGAACAGTCGCGGCGCGGTCGCAAGGGCTATGCAGACCCTCCCTAGCGAAACTCAGCCGGGCTGGCGCCGCGCATGGCCATGTTGGCGCGGCGTGCGGCGTCGGCCAGGGTGCTGTGCACTTTGGCCAGCCCAAGCGAAAACCGCAGGTGCGGGGCGCCACGGCCACCCATCAACAACAGCAAACGCTGAGCCAGCTCCTGCTCCAGTGCGGTGCACCAGGCTTCCGCTTGTTCGGCCGTGAGCCGGTGGGGCAGGGCCAGTAAAAAGCTGCTGCCGCCTTGCCGTGCCAGCAGGGCGTTGGCGGGAATCATGCCGCGTACGCATTGCACCAAGACCATGAGGCCCGGTTCGGGCGGGCGGCTGCCGTCGCTGGCGTTCAGGTCCATCAGCACCACATAGCCTGGGCCGTACTCCCGCAGCCAGCCGGGCCACTGGGCGTTGAAGCCTTTGCGGTTGTAGGCGCCGGTCAGCGGGTCGTGCGAGTTCCAGCGCATCAGCTCCTGCACCATGCGGGCGTTCAGCATGATGGCGATGCCGGTCAAGGTGAGCAGCAAAGCGCCAAAACCAAAGAGCAGCACCCAGGGGTTGAAGGGCGCTTGCAAAGCGGCCTCACCGGAGACGTGCCCGCTTGAGAGCAGCAAGACCGAGCGCGTGGCCGCCGTTGCAGCCAGCAGCAGCAGGCCCAGCGAGGTCAGCCAGGGGCCGAGCTTGGGCAGCGCAGGCACCGGGTGCCGCCAGATCAGCCAAATGCCGCCCAGGGTCCAACTCATGATCATGAAGCTCAAGGTCAGCACGCGGGGCGTGACGTCTTCGCTGGCGGTCGGGTACATCAGCACCACCAGGGCCGTGAGCGTCAGGCTCAGGCCCAAGGTGATCCAGGGCAGCGGCCGCCCCACAAAGTGGCACAGGCCCGCAGCGATGGCGCCAAAAATCAACACCGTGGTGGCGGCCCGCAGCGCCAGCACCAGGGAAAGCTCCACCGGCGGCGGAAAGGCCACGAGCGAAAAGCTGAAGGCGGTTGCCAGTGCCGCTGCCGAAAACCAGTGGCTCCCACGCGTCTCCACCCACGGGTTGCGGATGGACGCCATCACAGCGGCTAAGAACAAGCTGCACAGCGCGCAGGCCAAAGCCAGGGCGTGGAGCTCGGGTGGGGTGTTGAACATAAGGGGCGCACTCTAGAGCACGACCGAATTTATTCGGCTCTGCCCCTGACCCGTGCTGGGCGCGAGCCGTCACCGGACATTCACGAAGCCTCAATACATTCGCGTCCCGGCACTTTCCTTTGTTCCGGGGCCGCTCAGGCGGCAATGCTGAATGCCTCTCTTCCTGCGCATCGCGCTTGGGCTCTTGTGTAGCTTGGCGCTCACCGCTTGCTCGACACAGAAGCTGGTGAGCGGCGCCATGGCCGATGCCCTGGCGGCCCAGGGGCAGTCCAAAGAAGACGACCTGCAACTGGCGCGCGAGGCCAGCGCCTTCTATTTGAAGCTCTCCGAGTCGGTGCTCGCCCAAACACCCGCGCATACGGCGCTCGCCACCGCAGTGAGCAGCGGCTTCACGCAGTACGCCTATGCCTTCGTGGCCTTTGAGGCGGAAAAACTCGAAACCCAAGATGTGAAGGTCGCGCTCGCGCAGCGCCAGCGGGCAGCGCGCCTGTACGAGCGCGCCCAGCAGCACGGGCTGCGGGCCCTGCAACTGCAGCAACCCACCCTACGGGCGGCGCTGGCCTCGGGCCAGCCCGTTCCGCTGCGCCTCGACCAAGTCGGCTTGGCCTACTGGACGGCGGCGGCCTGGGCGGCGTCCATCTCGCTCAGCAAAGACCAACCCGAGCGCGTGGCCGACCTGCCGCAAGTGCTGCACTTGGCCCAAGCGGCCGACCGCCTCGCGCCCACGCACGACGCCGGCGGCCTGGCCTCGCTCCTGGGCAGCTTGGAGGCGTCTCGCCCCGGTGGCCATGCCCCAACGGCTGCGGCTTACTTTGCGCGGGCCACCCAAGCTGGGGCAGGGCAGCAAGCCGGCCCCTTCGTGGCGCAAGCCGAAGCCCTGGCCTTGCCTGCTGGCGACCGCGCCCGCTTTGAAGCCTTGCTTTTGCAAGCCGTGGCCATTGCCAAAACCCACCGCACCCTGGCCAATGAAGTGATGCGCGAACGCGCGCAGTGGCTCCTCGACACCCTTGACGATCGGTTCTGAACCCATGCCCACCAAGCGCCGCCTGCTGATCTCCGTTTTGGCCTGCCTTTTGCTGCCGGCCCCGCTCTGGGCCCAAGTGGCCCAGCTGCGCATTGCCAGCGTGGTGCCGAAGAACTCGGTCTACCACCAGTCCTTGCTGGAGCTGGGCGAAAGCTGGCGCGCGGCCCAAGGGCCGGGCGCGCGCTTCACCGTGTTCACCGACGGCAGCCAAGGCGGCGAGGCCGAGATCGTGCGGCGCATGCGCATTGGCCAGTTGCAGGGCGGGCTGATGTCGGTGGTGGGCCTGCGCGACATCGAGCCCAGCATTGCCGCGCTGCAGAACCTGCCGCTCCTGTTCCGCAATTGGGAAGAGATTGACTACGTGCGCGACAAGATGCGCGCTGGCATGGAGAAGCGCTTTCTCGACAAAGGCTTCGTCGTCATTGGCTGGGGCGACGCCGGCTGGGTGCGCTTCTTCAGCAAAGAGCCGGCCCTGCGTCCCGACGACTTCAAGGGCCGCAAGTTCTTTGCTTGGGGCAGCGAGCCCGAGCAGCAAGCCATCATGAAAAGCCTGGGCTACACCCCGGTGGCCCTGGAAACGGGCGACGCATTGGCCGCCATCCAGACCGGCATGATCGAGGTGCTGCCCTCCACGCCTTACTTCGCGCTGGCCAGCCAAGTCTTCGGCACCGCCAAGCACATGCTGGACATCAACTGGGCGCCCATCGTGGGCGCGCTGGTGGTCACGCAAAAGTCTTGGGCCGCCATGACACCGGCCGCCCAGGAGGCGCTGCGCAAGGCCGGCGAGAAAGCCGGGATGACCATGCGCACGCAAGCCCGCAAAGAAGTGGACGAAGCCGTGGCCGCCATGCAAAAGCGCGGCCTCACCGTAAACCGCCCGAACGAGGCGCAAATGCGCGAGTGGAACCAACTGGCCGAGCAGCTGTACCCGCGCATTCGCGGCGCCATGGTGCCGGCCGATACCTTCGATGAGGTCTTCGTGCACCTTCGCGCCTACCGCGCTGGAAAGCGCTGATGACTTTGGCTCGTTGGGGGCGCTTCGACGAAGCGCTGTCCGGCGCCGCGCTTGCGCTGATGGTCTTGGTGCCGCTGGTCGAAATCGTGCTGCGCGCCAGCACCGGCTTAGGGGTCGAGAACGCCTCGGTGCTGGTGCAGCACCTGGGCTTGGTCATGACCCTATTCGGCGCCGTGGCTGCCGAGCGCTACGGCCACCTCACCTCGCTGGGCTCCAGCCTCGGGCAATTGGGCAGCGCGCGCACGCAGGCATGGGTGAAGGCGACGGTGCAGGGCGCCAGCAGCTTGCTCGCCGGCTTGTTGGCGCTGGCCAGTTGGCGCTTTGTGTCCACGGAGATGAGCGCGCCGCAGCCGCTGGCCTATGGCATTCCCATGTGGTGGGTGCAGGCCAGCATGCCGCTGGGTTTCTTGCTGCTGGGCTTTCGCTTGGGCTCGCGCTGCAGCCTGCTGCCGCTGCTTCGCTGGCCGCTGGCGCTGTTCTTGCCACTGGCCGGCTGGGCACTGGGCGCGCAGTTCGATGGCGTGCCGCTGCCACTCGCACCGGGCTTGATCCTGCTGATTGCCCTCTTGCTGGCCGGCGCGCCGGTGTTTGCCGTGCTTGGTGGCCTGTCGCTGCTGCTCTTTGCGAGTGATGCACTGCCGCTCGCTTCGGTGCCGCTCAGCCACTACCAAATCACCGTCAACCCCTCGCTGCCGGCCTTGCCGCTGTACACCTTGGCGGGCCTGCTCTTGGCGCGCAGCGGTGCGGCACAGCGCCTGAGCCTGCTCTTTGTGGCGATGTTCGGCGGCGGCGTGCGCGGCAGCGTGATTGCCGCGGCCGTGCTGTGCTCCGGCTTCACGGCCTTCACGGGCGGTAGCGGCGTCACCATCTTGGCGCTGGGCGGCTTGCTCTTGCCGCTCTTGATGAAAGCCGGCTACCCCGAGCAGCGTGGCATCGGCCTGGTGACCAGCGCCAGCGCCCTGGGCGTTCTGCTCGCGCCCTCGGTGCCTTTGATTCTTTACGCAGTCATCGCCCGCGTGCCCATCACCGACATGTTCCTGGCCGGCCTCGTGCCTGCCGTGCTCATGGTCGTGTGCTTGTTGGTGCTCGGCGGCTTCCTGCGCCGCGACAAAGCCGCGCCCGTGGCAGCACCGCCCGACTTCCACGGCGCGCTGGCTGCAGCCTGGGCCGCCAAGTGGGAGCTGGCCACGCCCTTGGTGGCGATTGGCTCCTTGCTCAGCGGTTTGGCCACGCCCATGGAGAGCGCGGCACTCACGGCCGCCTATGCGCTGTTCACTCAGGCCCTGGTGCACCGGGAGCTGGGGCTGAAGCAAGTGGCCCGCACCCTGAGCGACTGCGCGCAAATCATCGGCGGGGTGATGCTGATCCTGGGCATGGCCTTGGCCCTCACCAACTTCATGGTGGACGCCGGCATCCCCGACCGCGCCGTGGAATGGGTGCAAAGCGTCATCCCCAACCGCTACGTGTTCTTGCTGGTGCTCTGCGTGTTCTTGTTCTTCGCCGCAGCGCTCATGGAGATCTACGCCGCCATCGTCGTGCTGGTGCCCCTGCTGCTGCCACTCGCCAAGGCCTATGGCATCGACCCGATCCACTTCGGCATCATCTTTTTGGCGGCCATGGAAGTCGGTTTCCTGTGCCCGCCGGCCGGCATGAACATCTACTTCGCGTCGGCCATGTTCAAGAAGTCCATCGCCACCGTGGCGCGCTCGGTGCTGCCGGCGATGGGGGCAATTTTTGTGGGCACGCTCTTGATTGCACTGGTGCCGCCGCTGGCAACGGGGCTGCCGGCGCTGGTCAAGGCCTGAGCCTCCGGCGCCTCGATGACACCGGAGCCTCAAATGGTGGAACATCGGGTACCCACAGGAGACCGCAATGACGCACCAAGACACGCCACCCGAGGGTGGTTTCAACAAGCTGGTTGATGAACAACTGGAGCTGGCAGCGGTCAAGCTGCCGGTGCTGACGCCGGTGCATCCGTCGCCGGCCGATCACGAGGAGCTGAAGACCGAACACGTCAGCATCGAAGACCTGCTGCTGGGCCGCGCTCAGGCCACGCCCGAAATACTCGAAGAAATCGCGGCGCTTCAGGACGCCCCTGAGCTCAGCGAAGAGGAGTTGGCGCGCCAAGCGCTGGCCCATGGGGGTGCCGACAACGACCCGTCGACCCCTGAGTAGGGTGCTAGGGCAGCGCTGAACCTGCCCCCTTGGCTCTGCCCTCGGGTAGCCCGGCTCGTTTGCCGAATGCGGGCTTCCCTGTTGGTCGCAGGGGGCCTGCAGCCGCCTCAAAGGCCCAGCCAGTCTTTCAGCACGGCGGCGTGGTCGGCGTCCAGCTGCGGTGGGGGCCGTTGCAAGCGGGTGGGCGTGGCGCTCAGGCGCAAGGGGCTGCCCACCAGTTTCAGGTCAGGTTGCGCCGGGTGCGGACTGGGCCACAGCATGTCGCGCGCCAGCACCTGCGGGTCGCGCAGGGCTTCGTCAATGCTTTGCACCGGCCCGCAGGGCACCTTGGCGGCGTGCAGTGCGGCCAGCCAGTGCGCGCGCGCTTGTTCGCGCAGCCGCTCTGCAATTTGCGGCGTCAGCGTGGCGCGGTGGCGCACGCGTTCGGGGTTGGTGGCGTACTCGGCCTGCTCGTGCCAGTGGCGGTCCAGCACGCGGCAGAAGGCGGCGAACTGGTGGTCGTTGCCCACGGCCACCACCAGTGGGAGGTCGGCGGTGGCAAAGGCTTGGTAGGGCACGATGGTCGGGTGCGCGTTGCCCCAGCGCTGCGGCACGGCGCCGCTCACCAAATGGCTGGCGCCCAGGTTGGCCAGCAAGGCCACTTGCACATCCAACAGACTCAAGTCCAAATGCTGGCCTTGGCCGGTGGCCTCGGCGTGGCGCAGCGCGGCCAGGATGCCGATGGCGGCATAGAGCCCGGTGGACAAATCGGCCACGGCCACGCCCACTTTTTGCGGCTCGCCGTCCATCGCGCCGGTCACGCTCATCAGCCCGCCTTGGGCCTGG
>JBKCVH010000219.1:0-3545 GCA_046317675.1 Burkholderiales bacterium | reverse complement strand
TCCTAAGGGTCAGATGCAGGTTCGATTCCTGCTGGCGAGGCCACACCGGGACAACCCTAGGTAGCGACCCCGAGCAAAGTACACGGGCATCGCGTACAAGCTCTCCTTCCTCAAGGAGAGCCAAGATGACCACCCTGAACGTGAACGGCAGCGCTGTGCGCTTGGAGGCCGACCCCAGCACACCGCTGCTGTGGGCACTTCGCGATGAGCTCAAGCTCACCGGCACCAAGTTCGGTTGCGGTGCGGCCCAGTGCGGGGCCTGCACCGTTCATGTCAACGGCGAGGCCACACGCAGCTGCGTGGCTCCCATAGCCAGCCTTGAGAACGCCAAGGTTCAAACCGTGGAGGCCATGGCGGGCGATCCGATCGGCAAGGTGGTGATGGCTGCCTGGGTTCAACACGATGTGGCGCAATGCGGTTACTGCCAAAGCGGCCAAGTGATGAGCGCAACCGCCCTGCTCAAGAAGAACCGCAAACCCACCGATGCGCAAATTGACGCCGCCATGGCCGGCAACATTTGCCGCTGCGGCACTTACACGCGCATTCGCGCTGCCATTCATGAGGCCGCCAAGGCCTTGGGAGCTTGATCATGATCGTTGACCAGCTTCTTCGCGGCAGCCTTCGCCATGCACCCGCCCAGCCCAGCCGCCGCCGCTTCATCGCCGCAACGGTGGGCGGCACGATCGGCTTGGCCTTGATGCCCTCTTTGAGCAGGGCGCAGCCCAAGCTCCCACCGGGCAAGAACCCCACCGAGCTGCCTGCGGCTTTCGTCACCATCGCGGCCGATGGCAGCACCACCATTCTTTGCAACCGCATGGACATGGGCCAAGGCATCGAGACCGCTCTGGCCATGATTTGCGCCGAAGAGTTGGATGCCGACTGGGCGCTGGTCAAAACCGGCTTTGGCGACCAGAAGGGCAATTACGTCGACCCGATGATGGGCATGCACCTCACGGGGGGCTCCAACTCCATCAAGAACAGCTACACCCAGTACCGCGAACTGGGCGCTCGCCTGCGCAGCATGTTGCTGGCCGCTGCGGCGCAGAGCTGGGGCCTGCAGGCCAGCGCCTTGAGCACAGGCAACGGGCGCGTGCTAGGCCCCGATGGCCGAAGCGCCAGCTACGGCGAGTTGTTCCCTGCCGCCATCAAGCTCCCGGTGCCTGGGCAAGTGGTGCTGAAAGACCCCAGCCAGTTCCGGCTCATCGGCAAGCCCACCACGCTGAAGGTTTCTGCCGCCAAGAGCAGCGGCCAGCAGCAGTACGGCACCGACATCCAGTTGCCCGGCATGCTGAACGCGGTCATCGTGAGGCCGCCGGTGTTCAATGGCCGGGTCAAGAAGCACGATGCCGCCGACGCGCTCAAAGTCAAAGGCGTGCGCGCCGTGTTTCCGGTGGCCCTGGACCGAGGCGGCCAAGGCATTGCCATCGTGGCCGACGGCTACTGGCAAGCCAAGATGGGCCGCGATGCGCTGAAGGTGGAGTGGGATGTCTCGGGCGTGGAGAAGGCCGACAGCGCCGCCCTGACCGCGCAGTACCGCGTCCTGGTGAAAACCGCCGGAACCCCAGCACCGCAAGCGCATTTCAAAGCGGACATGAGCGCGCTGGCCAGCGCCCCGAAGAAGCTCGTGGCGGAGTTCAGCTTTCCGTACCTGAACCACGCGCAAATGGAGCCTTTGGCCTGCACGGTGGACCTCAAACCCGACAGTGCAACGCTCTACTACGCCTCGCAAATGCCCGGCATCGACGCCGGCTCCGTGGCCGCCGTCACGGGCCTGCGCCCCGAGCAAGTTCAGATCAACGTTCAGATGGCCGGGGGCGGTTTCGGCCGCCGCGCCACGCCCACGGCGGAGTTCGTACGCGAGGCCGTGAACGTGGCTTGGGGCCTGGCCAAAGCCGGCCAGCGCGCGCCCGTGAAGGTGATGTGGAGCCGCGAAGACGACCTCAAGGCCGGCTACTACCGGCCCTTGACCGTGCACCGGGCCGAGATCGGGTTCGACGCCAAGGGCAAGATCCTCGGTTGGGACCACCGCATTGCCAGCCAAAGCATCGTGGCCGGCTCGCCCTTTGAAGGCTTCTTGATGCAAGGCGGTGTGGACGGCACCACCACCGAGGGCATGCGCGAGCCGTACGACTTGCCCATGCAACTCAGCGTTCACCAACCCAAGGTGAACGTGCCCGTGCTGTGGTGGCGCTCGGTGGGCTCCACCCACACGGCCTATGTGATGGAGACCTTGATTGACGAGATCGCCATCGCCACCCGGCAAGACCCCGTCGCCTACCGCATGGCCTTGTTCAACAACAAGGCGGAGCGCCACCGCGCTGCGCTGCAACTGGCGGTGCAAAAGAGTGGCTACGGCAAGCGCAAGCTCAAGGCGGGTCAAGCCTGGGGTGTGGCGGTGCACGAGAGCTTTGAGTCGGTGGTGGCCTACGTGGTTGTGGCCCGGCTCACCGGCAAAGGCAAAGACCGCAAACCCGTGGTGGACGAAGTGCATGCCGGCGTGCACTGCAACCTCTGCGTGAACCCCCGCAGCGTGGAGGCACAAGTGCAGGTCTCGGTGGTGATGGCGCTGGGGACGGTTATGCCGAACTCCTCCTTCACGATGAATGACGGCGTGGTGTCGGGGAGAACTTAATTAACGACCCCGACCGAGTACCACAGGGATCACCTCCTCCTTACCGCCCTCCGCCTAAGCCTCCACACCGGGCCCGTCAACAGGTACGACGCCTAATCATGTTTAAGGAGCCCGGCGGCAATAGCGAGAACGGGGCATACCTCCAAGATGATATGGATGCTGCCCCAGAACCTAAGCCGAAGAAAACCCATCGCGTTCAGACGCAGCCGACCCCGGGCACCACTGAGAATGTCCTCATCATTGATATCGCAGCCGACCAGTCATGCGTTGGCCAAGGCTTCAAAGTCTTATATTTCACTGGGGCTTCAATACATCTGGATGGGGCCCTTGATACCATGAGCGGGGGCAGCTACCCTTTGGTCTCAGCTGCAGCGGTCGTAACGGACCCCACCACCACCCGAGAGACTATCATTATTATTCACCAGGCAGCCTACAACTCCAGCCTGGCACAGCACGAATCCCTTCTTCATACTGACCAGGCTCGCCACCATGGGGTGCTCGTTAACGACCTCGCGACATCCTATGCAGACAGATATGGGAATCCTGGGGCCCAAAACCTGGAAGTAGATGGACACGCCATACCTTTGCACCACGACGGCCTAAAATATTTCCTCCACGTCCGCGAGCCTACTTCCGCCGAATGGGCGTATCTTCCTATCATAGAACTAACATCACCTTTAGAATGGTCAGGGAGCCACCACCACATCCGGCGGACTCGTCGCGACCGTGACTGGAGCCCAGCCAAACTCGCAGATTGGCGCCGCCACTTCGGCTGTATTCCCCTGGATGTGATGCACCGCACCCTGGAAAATACCACCCAACTTGTTGATACTGTTGAGGTGGAGACCAGAACAACCCCGCGCCGTCACCATCTTTGTCGGCTCCCGATGCTCCGACCCCGCCGTTTCCGTGA
>JBKCVH010000218.1:0-21381 GCA_046317675.1 Burkholderiales bacterium | reverse complement strand
GAGTTCAAGACCGGCACGCTGCAAGTTCTGGTGGCCACCGACATCGCCGCGCGGGGCATCGACATCAGCGAGCTGCCGCACGTGGTGAACTTCGAGCTTCCCAACGTTCCGGAAGACTACGTGCACCGGATTGGTCGCACGGGCCGCGCTGGTTGCGAGGGTGAGGCAGTGAGCTTGGTTTGCCCCGATGAAGAGCTGTTCCTGAAGGACATCGAGCGCCTGATCAAGCGGGCATTGCCGCGCGAGATCGTGCCCGGCTTCGATGTGCCGAGCACCGAGCGCGCTGAGCCCATCCAGATTGGTCGCCAGACCATTGGCGTGCGCGGCACGGGTCGCGGCGGCCCTTCGTCGCGTCCACCGTCACGGCCCCAAGGCCAAGGACGTCCGCAAGGCCAGCCAGGTCAGGCCAAGCCACAAGGTCAAGGTCGCCCGCAAGGTCAGGGCGGTCAGCCTCGGCCACAGGGCCAAGCCGCTACCGGGCATGGCAGTGGTCGCGGCCATGGCGGCCCAGGCGCACGCCGCAGTTCGGGCAATGGCCCGCGCTCTGGCGCCCTCACCGGCGGCCCACGGGGCAGCGGTGGCGGCGGCAGTGGCGGTGGTTCGCGCTGATGGCTGAGCCGCACGGCGCTGTGTTGCTCGCAGGAGCAACCGGCTTGGTAGGCGGGCATTTGGCGCGCCAACTGGCGCAGCCAGGGCGCACGCTTTGGCTGCCCTTGAGAAAGCCGAATAGCGCCTTGCAGGCGCTACCCGGCGTGCTCTGCCTTCCATGGCCCATGCCGGGCACACTGCCCCAACGCGTGGAGCTGGCGCTTTGCGCACTGGGCACCACGCAGGCAGTGGCTGGCAGCCAAGAAGCCTTCCGGGCGGTGGACTTTGACGCCGTTCTGGAAGTGGCCGAGGTCGCCCGTGCCGCCGGTGCGAAACGCTTCGGCTTGGTATCGGCACTGGGTGCAGACCCGGCGTCGAGCGTGTTCTACAACCGCGTCAAGGGCGAGGCCGAGGCCGCTGTGGCGGCTTTGGGCTTTGAGCAGTTGGTGATTGCGCAGCCGTCCCTTCTCCTTGGCGGGCGCAAGAGCTTGGGGCAAGCTCACAGGCCGGGTGAGGCCCTGGCCCAGCGCCTGGCACCGCTCTATGCCTGGGCAACGCCCCTGCGCTGGCGCCCCATCTTGGCGGAGCACGTGGCCACGGGCTTGTTGCGAGCCCTCAGCACCAAGGGCCCTGGCACGCACCGCGTGCTGAGCGACGAACTCTTCAAGCTCGCACGCTGACCCGATAGGCATGCCAGCTGGCATGCCCAATCACCGGCGCCACCACCAAGAGCCCCATGAACCAGGGCAGCATGGCCAAGCCGGTGAGCAAGGCGATGAGTCCCCCCCAGAGCAACATCACACCCGGCTGTGTGAGCACAAGGCGCAGGCTGGTCAGCGCTGCCGTGACGGCATCGACCGGACGGTCCAGCAACATGGGCATGGTGATGACGCTCACCGCGTAAATGAGCCCCGCAAAGAATCCGCCCACCGCCAGGTAGGCCACGATGAAGCTCAGGTTCTCTGGCTGCAGCAAGGCCAGCAAAGAGCCTTTGAAGTCCGGCATGCCATCAAAGCTCAGGGCAAAGACCACCAAAGCCGCTCGCGCCCAGATCATCTCCAGCACCAGCAGCACCAGGCCGAACAAGGCCAGGGGGCCGATGCGGGCATCAAAGGCCAAAAGCGCATCACCAAAGTCGGGCTTCTCGCCGCGCTCCAGCGCTTGGCTGACCCGATAGAGCCCGAGGCAGAGCGCCGGCCCGACCAGCAAAAAGCCAGCGGCCAGCGCCAGAACATAAGCGGGTGCCGCCTCGAACATCTTCATCAGTGCCCAGCCCATCACCATGAAGCAGCCGCCGAAGAAGAGGCCGATGAAAGGCGCTCGAATGAAATCCTTGAGGCCGAGCGCCAGCCAAACAAAAGGGTCGCGCCAGCGCAGCGTTTGGAGTTGAATGCCAAGCGCCACGGGTGCGCCGACCGGCTTGGCGGCTTCGTTCGATGGGGTGCCGGGTGCTTCTTCGTTCGTCATGGCCTCATGCTGCACCCAGAAGCTGCCCTCAGGCTTCAGGGCAAACCACCAGGGGCAGGTCGTGCTCGGCCGCCAGGCCCTCCAGCTCCGTGCAAGTGCAGCTTGCAAGCCAGCTTTGCAAAGCCGCCCCGTTGATCGGGTCGAGCCAGTTGGAATCGATTGGCAAACCTGCCAGCATGGCCATGGCCTGCGCGAACTTCGGCTCCAGCGCGGCCAGCACCACATCCCCGTCGCGGCAACGGTAGCGCTGGTAGAGCGCATGGCCTCCGCCCAGCAAAGCGCCAGGGCTGGTTAGCCCCCATTGCTGAGGTCGGGCCAGTTCTAGCAAGGCGTCCTGAAGACCGATCACCAGTCGGCGACCCGGAGCGCCCGGCCGAACTTGATGGAACGCGAGCAAAGCGGCTTGTGCACCGGCCATGTCCGCCCAAAGATTGGTTGGCAGGCCTTGCGCAGGCAGCAGGCCCGCCAGCGTCTGGTAGCTCAGGTCGTGCCCAGCGTCCTGCGGCGCCTCAACACTGCCCACGATGGCGACTTGCCAGAGTTGCGGGTGCTGCCGGTGCAAGCTGCCCCAGTCCAAGCCCAGTCGGGCCAGCGCTGCGGGTCGAAAGGCAGTGAGCAAGACATCGCTGTTGGCCAGCTCCCGCTGCACACGTCGCTGTCCGTCAGGGGTCCGCAAGTCCAAGGTCTGCACCCGAACCCCTGCATGCAACTCGGCGTACACGGCGGGCGCCCATTGCGCCAAGGGGTCGCCTGAAACTGGCTCGATTTTGCGCACGCGCGCGCCCAGCTGGCGTGCGCGCTGGGCGGCGACGGGCGCCGGCAAATTCAGACCCAGGCTCAGCACGCGCAGGCCTTTCAATGACTTCATCAGAAGCTCTCCTGTCAAGGTCAAGGATGATAGGAAGATGACGCCCACCCCTTCCACGAACAGCCTGGTTGAAGCGCTGCAGCAGCGCTGGCGAGGCAAGGCCCAGTTCGTGGTGCTGGAGGGCGCGTTCGACTTGGGCCTGCGCTTTCTGCAAACTTGGGCGGCTTGGCGCAATGACCCCCAGCGCCCCCAGCGGCTCTTCTTCCTGAGCCAGCAAGAACAGCTGCCTGCAAGCGCTGAACTTCTCCAGGCGCATGCCGCAGGTTCGCTCGCGCCGCTTGCCGCACAACTGGCCGAACAGTGGCCCCCCAGCGTGCGCGGCTGGCACCGGCTGGACTTCGAGGGCCAAGCGCTCCAGCTGCTGGTGGCGGTTGGGCCTGCGCAAGAGAGCCTGTCGCAGTGGCAAGCGCAGGTGGATGCGTTCTTGCTCAATGACCCGGCGCCAAAGCTTGAGGACTTGCAGCCCCTCAGCCGGCTCGCCGCCGCCGGCAGTCGGCTGTTCAGCGCCCATGATGGGCTGCCGCTGCGCAGCACTCTCCGGCAGGCCGGTTTCGAATGCTGCGAAACCGGCAGCCAGGGAGCGATCGCCTTTGCGCTGCGCCACATCCCGCGCAGCCCAGCCGGCCGGCAGCCCTTGGCCCCCGAAGCCCGAGAGGCCATTGTTTTGGGCGCCGGCCTTGCCGGCGCGGCCTGCGCCAGGGCACTCCATGCAGCGGGCCTAGAGGTTCGCGTTTTCGACGCAGCCCCCCAAGCGGCCAGCCAAGCCAGCGGCAACCCCGCAGGCTTGTTCCATGGCACCTTGCACCTTGACGACGGACCCCATGCCCGGTGGAACCGAAGTGCCGCATTGCGCACACGTCAATGGCTGGGGCTTTATCCGCCGCCGTGGTGTGTTGACGGCCTGCTCCGGCTCAGCCCCGACGAGGCGCTCTCGACGCGGCAGCAACTCGCTCTGGCCCAGCAACTGGACCCCGCCTTTGCGGAACCGCTGGATGCAACAGGCGCCACTGCACGGGTCGGCATGGCGCTGCAGGATGGCGCTTGGCTGTACCCAGGCGGCGGGGCGCTGTCGCCGCGCGACTGGGTTCTGCGCCTGCTTGAGGGCCTGCCCTTGCAGACCGAAACCCAGGTTGCGGCCGTGCAGCCCCTACCTGGGGGCCGCTGGCAACTGCTGGACCGCCAAGGCCAAGCGCTGGCTGAAACGGCGCTGCTGGTGCTGGCGGCGGGGCAGCAACTGCCCGCCCTGCTGGCCCCGCTGGATGAAGACTTGGCGGCGTGGCTGCAGCCGCAACGGGGGCAGTTGAGTTGGTGGCTTTCTGCCGCAAATGGCCCCCGCCTGCCCATTGCCTCTGGCGGCTATGTGCTGCAAGCACCCCAAGGGCCGGCCTTGGTAGCGGGCGCCAGTGCCGACCTCCACGACGACGACCCCCAGCTTCGAGACGCAGACCAGTCAAGAAACCACGCCGTTGCCGAGCGCTTGCTCGGCCGCGCCCTGCCCGCCCCCGATGGCGGGCGCGGGGGTTGGCGCCTGCTCGCGCCCGACAAGCTCCCGCTCGTTGGGGGCCTGATCGACCCTGCACAAGCCCAGCCGCACCGCGCCACACAGGTTTCGGCCTGGGCGCGCCGGCCGGGCCTGCTGGTGTGCGGCGCCATGGCCTCGCGGGGCATCTCGTGGGCGGCACTGGCAGCCGAGTTGTTGGTGGCACAGGCCCTGGGTTGGCCCGTGCCGGTGTCGCGCAGCCTGCAAGACGCGCTGGACCCCGCGCGCTTGCAAGTGCGCAAGCTGCGCCAAGGCAGCTCCGGCGAAAGTTCGCGCCCTGTGTCACCCTCTTGACAGACAGGGCGGGCACACGCCCCTAGCATTCGAAGCTTCAAACCACGACTTGGAGACGCCCCATGTCCTCGCTGAGCAAACCTGCACTCGACTTGCTGGCCATGTACGCCGCCTACCACCGCGACCGCCGCAACATTGCCACGCACTTCCTGGGCATTCCGATGATCGTGTTTGCCGTCTGCATCCTGCTGTCGCGGCCTGGCTTTGAGCTGGCGGGCTTCTCACTTGCGCCTATCCATGTGCTGCTGCTGGTCAGCACCCTCTGGTACCTGACGCGGGGGGCCTTCGTGATCGGCTTGGTCACCAGCCTCGTGAACGTCGGCCTAACGGCTCTCGCGCTGCCTTTGGCTGCCGGCAGCACAGGCACATGGCTGGCCTGGGGCTTGGGCATGTTTGTGGCCGGCTGGGTCATTCAGTTCATCGGCCACAAGTACGAAGGGCGCAAGCCAGCCTTTGTGGACGACCTGGTGGGCTTGCTCGTGGGGCCCATGTTCTTGGTGGCCGAGCTCCTGTTCGCGCTGGGTTTTGACAAGCCCATGCTGAAGCAAATTGAAGCCCGCGTGGGGCCCACACGGTCCGGCCCCGCCAAAGCCCAAACCGCGTGAGCACCCTGGCGCCAATGCCGCCCATTTGGGTCATGGGCGCCGGCTCCATCGGCGTCTTCGTCGGTGGGCGCCTGGCGGCTGCCGGTGCCTCGGTGGTCTTTATAGGGCGCCCCAGAATTCAAGCCGACATTCAGGCGCACGGCCTGAGCTTGAGCGACCTTGAAGCGAGCACGCAGTCGGTGAGCCCCACGCGCATCGAGTGGCACACCGAAGTCCCTGTTGGCGCGCCGGAGCCTGGCTTGGTGCTGCTGACCGTGAAGTCCCTGGCCACCGCCGAGGCAGCAGCGGCATTGGCCGCTGTACTGCCGGCTGGCACCTGCGTGCTGAGCCTCCAGAACGGCGTGGACAACGCCGCCCTGGCCGCGCGGGCCGCGCCCGGGCTGAAGCTCTTGGCCGGCATGGTGCCCTTCAATGTGGCCGAGCTCCGACCGGGTCATTTCCATCGCGGCTCCAGCGGCCAAATCGCTGCACAAGACGACCCGGTGCTGCGCCGCTATCAAGCGGCCTTCGTGGCGGCAGGGCTCCCCATGCAGCTGCATGGAGACTTGCTGACCGTGCAGTGGGCCAAGCTGCTACTCAACTTGAACAACCCCGTCAACGCGCTGTCAGGCCTCACCTTGCGGGAGCAACTGCTGCACGCAGGCTGGCGGCGCTGCACCGCAGCCTTGATGGAAGAAGCCTTGCGCGTGCTGCGCGCCGCCAAGATTGCGCCCGCCCGCCTCACCCCGGTTCCGGCCAGCGCCATCCCCTTCTTGATGCGCCTTCCAACGCCGCTGTTTCGACTGGCAGCGGCACGCATGCTGCGCATTGACCCCAAGGCGCGCTCCAGCATGGCCGACGACTTGAACGCTGGCCGGGAGCCAGAGATCGATGCGCTTTGCGGTGCGGTGGTGCGCCTGGGCGCCCAGCAGGGCGTCCCAACGCCGCGCAACGCGGCCATGCAGCACCTGCTGCAAGCGCGGCGCACCCTGCCGCTCCCGGATGTGCAGGCCGCCCTGGCGCTCGACTGACCCCGCGTTCCGGCGTGTGAAGCCCATTCACCCGACGCCACAATCCCGGGCCGCCGGCAAAGGGGCCGGGGCAAGCAAACTTTGAGGGAGCAGGGAATGAGCAAGAAAATCATCGGCTTGGGTGCAGTGGGCGCACTGCTGACCGCATGGGCGGCCGGTACTTGGATGTCGGGCCAGCAAGTGCAAACTGCGCTCGTTGAGCAAGCATCGGCTTGGCAACCCAAGGCGGGCAGCCCAACACCTGCGTTCAGGGTGATGAAAGTCGAGTACGACAAAGGTTTTTTGGCCGCCACGCGCACGCTGACAGTAGCCCTGGGCTGCGAAGGCAACACCACCACCCTGACGTGGCGCGACCGCATTCAACATGGCCCTCTGCCGGGCTTTGCAGGCTTCGGCGCCGCGCGCATTGACAGCGAGCTGGTCCTCAGCGACGCGCAGCGCGCCGAGCTCAAAAAGCTCACCGGGCAAGAGCAATTCGAGGCCAAGCTTCGCACCTCGATTGGCTTTGGTGGCAACAGCAAGACTTGGCTGGATGTGCCCGCCTTCACCTACCAAGACGCGAGCCAAATGCGCGTGAGCTTCAAGGGCCTGAGCGCGCTCCTGAATCTGAAGGCCGACGGCTCTGCGCGCTACGAGTACAACCTTCCCGAGTACAGCGTGAACGCCACCGGCACAGGGCCTGGCGCCGGCATCATGATGCGATTCACGGGGCTCAAAGGGCAAGGCGAAGGCATGGCGCCGCTTTGGTGGGCTTTCTCCGGCAAGGGCAGCGGCAATGCGCAGGGCATGGACATTCAATTGCCAGGGCCCGACGGGCAAGTCAGGTCGGTGTTCTCGCTCCAAGACCTGAGCTTTACGCAAGACGGCAAGCTGCAGAACGGCCTTTACGGCGCCACGGTCGACATGAAAGGCAAAGGCATGGCCGCCGGCAAGCCGCTGGAGGCCGTGTCCATGCAATTCAGCATGAAGAATCTGCACGCCGAGAGCTATGGGCGCTTTGTGCAGAACCTCATGAACACAAGCTGCCCGGCCGAAGGCGCCAACCCGATGGAGCAAGCCGAACGCATGCTCGAGCCGCTCAAAGCGCTGCTGCCGCACAACCCCAGCATGAGCCTGGACGCCTTGAAAGTGACCCTGGGCGGCAAGACACTGAGCCTGAGCTACAGCCTTGGCACCCAAGGCGTGAGCGCCGAAGACTTGAAAGCCCCAAGCTTGATGCCCGTGATGATGAAGAAGGCACAGGTAACGGCAGGCTTTGAAGCACCGATTGCCATGCTGGTGGAACTCACAGAGCTGGTCGGCAAGCCGGTTCCCCCAGAGGTCATTGAGCAAGGTGTTGCCCAAGCGGAAGCCCAAGGCATGCTGGTGCGCAAAGGTGACGCGGTGAGCAGCAGCGTGGAGCTGCGCGAGGGCAACCTGAAGGTAAACGGCAAGGCCATGCCGCTACCGGGCCAAGCACCTGCGGCCCCAGCAGCTCCCTAACCGGACCCTAAACGCGCTCGATGAGGGTGGCGGTTCCCATGCCGCCACCCACGCAGAGCGTCACACAAGCGGTGCTCAGGTTTCGCCGCTCCAGCTCGTCCAGCACCGTGCCCAGCAAGATGGCGCCTGTGGCGCCCAGTGGGTGCCCCAATGCAATCGAACCGCCATTGACATTAACCCGTTCTAGGTCAATGTTCAAGGCGCGCACCGTCTGCAAAGGAACCACGGCGAAGGCCTCGTTGATTTCCCAGAGGTCCACGTCACCGACCTGCATGCCCGCGCGGGCCAAAGCCTTTTGCACGGCAGGCGCGGGTCCGGTCAACATGGCCGTGGGCTCACTGCCCACACTGGCCAGGGCGCGCACCCGAGCGCGAGGCTTCAAGCCGGCCGCCGCACCGCCCTGTTGGGAGCCCACCAACACCAGCGCAGCGCCGTCCACGATGGCGCTGCTATTGCCCGCATGGTGCACATGCGAGATGGCCTCCAACTGCCCATAGCGCCGCAAAGCCCGCGCATCCAGACCCTGCGCACCCATGGCCGCAAAAGACGGCTTCAAGCCGGCGAGCCCGGCCAGCGAAGCATCGGCGCGCGGCGCTTCGTCTTGCGCCAAGCAAAGCTGGCCGCTTTCGTCGTGCACCGCCACAAGACTGCGTTGAAACCGCTCGCGCGCTAGGAGCGCCTTTTGGTGCGAAGCCAGCGCGTAGGCGTCCAGTTCTTGGCGCGTGATGCCTTCCAGCGTGGCGATCAGGTCGGCGCTGATGCCCTGGGGCACAAAGCCTTGTGCCTCGATGACCCGCGCATCCTGCAGCCAAGCTCCGCCATCGCTCCCCATGGGCACGCGGCTCATGCTTTCCACACCGCCGGCCACGACGAGCGCGTCGCCGCCGCCCGCCACCTTGGCGCAGGCCAGGTTGACAGCCTCAAGGCCCGAAGCGCAGAAGCGGTTGAGCGTGAGCCCAGGCACTTGCTGCGGCCAGCCTGCATCCAGCACCGCCGTGCGCGCAATGCAGCCGCCCTGCTCCGCCGTTTGCGTCACGCAGCCGATCAGCACGTCGTCAACCCGGCTCGGGTCCAGGCTACTTCGGCCAGGCAGGGCCTGCAGCAAGCTGCGCAGCAACCAAAGCGGCGTGAGGCCACTCAGCGCTCCCACGCCGGCCTTGCCACGGCCACGGGGCGTGCGCAGCGCATCGAACAAATAGGCGTCCATCACATGCTCCTGGCGGCCAGCTCTTTCATGATCTCGTTGGTGCCGCCGTAGATGCGCGCCACCCTCGCGTCAGCCCACAGCTCGGCGATCGGGTACTCCAGCATGTAGCCATAGCCGCCGTGCAACTGCAGGCAGATGTCCAGCAACTGGCACTGCAGGTCGGTCGTCCAGCTCTTGAGCAAAGCGGCACGTGCTGCGTCGAGTTCACCCTTGAGGTGCGCGGTGATGGCAGCGTCCAGCACCGCGCGCGCCGCCAGCAGGCCGGCCTGCACCTCGGCCAACTGAAACCGGGTGTTCTGGAATTCCCACACGGCTTTGCCAAAGGCCTTGCGCTGCTTGGTGTAGCTCAGCGCCTCTTGCAAACCGCGCTCGAGGCCGCCAACGGCACTCACGGCAATCAGCAACCGCTCCTGGGGAAGCTCTTGCATCAGCTGCGCGAAGCCCTGGCCTTCATGGCCGCCCAGCAAGTTCTCAGCGGGCACTCGGACGCCGTCAAAGAACAACTCCGAGGTGTCTTGGGCGTGCATGCCGATCTTTTGCAGATTGCGGCCGCGTGTGAAGCCCGGCGCCAAGTGGCCTGCGTCGTCTTCCACCTCCACCACCAGCAGGGACACACCCTTGGCACCAAGCCCGGCGTCGGTCTTGCAAACAACAATCACCAAGTTGGCGTTCTGGCCATTGGTGATGAAGGTTTTGGAGCCCGTCAGGATGTAGCCATCCCCTTCACGGCGCGCCAAGGTGCGAACGCCCTGCAGGTCAGAACCCGCGCCCGGCTCCGTCATGGCAATGGCGCCGATGCGCTCGCCCCTCGCCATCTTGGGCAACCAGCGCTCACGCTGCGCTGGCGTGCCATGTTTGAGCACGTACGGCGCCACGATGGCCGAGTGCAAACCACCGCCGAAGCCACTCAAATTGGCTTTGGCCAGCTCCAGCGCCAAAACAGCTTCATGGCCAAAGTCACCTCCGCCGCCGCCATAGGCCTCGGGCATGCCCACACACAACAGGCCGCTACGACCCGCTTCATGCCAGCTGGCGCGGGGCATACAACCCGCTTCGCGCCATTGCGCCGCTTGCGGCACCCAGCGCTCGCGAAAGAAGCGCGCAGCCGTGTCCGCCAACTGCGCGTGGTCTTCACGCAGCCAAGGCGAGGGGAACAGGGGGAGCATCAGGCGTAGCTCAGGGTGCGCACGCCGTCTGGCGCGGCAATGAGTGCCACTTGCGCGCGGTGCCTTGCAAAGATTCCGACGGTCAACACGCCTGGCCATTGGCTGATCTCAGCCTCCAAGGCCAAGGGGTCGGCAATGCGCAAGCCCCGCACATCAAGAATTTGCTGACCGTTGTCGGTGACGCAACCCGTGCGCAGTGAAGCCACCCCGCCAAGGGCCGCAAAGCGGCGAATCAACTTGGGCACGGCCATGGGCACGACCTCGACGGGCAATGGAAAGGCGCCCAGCACGTCCACGCATTTGCTGGCATCGGCAATGCAGATGAACCGGTCGGCCAAATCGGCCACGATCTTTTCGCGGGTCAGGGCAGCACCGCCGCCTTTGATCATGTTCCCCTTGGGGTCGATCTCGTCGGCGCCGTCAATGTAGGTCGAGAGACCTTGTACAGCGCCCGCCTCCAAGACCGCAATGCCGGCAGCCTTGAGCTTGAGGCTGCTGCGCTCGCTGGAGCTGACGGCACCAGCCAGTGAAATGCCACTGACGGCGAGCGCCTCAATGAACAAGTCCACCGTGGAGCCCGTGCCCACACCCAACACGCTGCCGGGTTCCACGTAGGCCAGTGCAGCCTGCGCCACTTGGCGCTTGAGTTGATTGGCATCCACCATTCTTCGTCCTCGAAAACAAAAGAGGGGCCCGCAGGCCCCTTCTCAAAAGCAATTCCGCTCAGAAACCGAGCGAGGCCAGCAAATCGTCCACTTCACCTTGGTCACTCACCACGTCGGTGCGGCCTTCCGGGTTCACCACGGGGCCTTGGAGCACTTCTTGGCTAACCTTGTCGCGGTGCTCGGGCGGCACCACCTGCACCAACAGCTTCACCAAACTGTCTTCCAAATCGCTGGTGAGTTGGACCACCTTCTTGACCACTTGACCCGTCAGATCATGGAAGTCCTGCGCCATCATGATGTCGGTCAGGTGACCGTCGATGGTGGCGGTGGTCGACTCGACGTCGTACACAAAATTCATCAAGGCACCGCTGGCCACCGCACGCACCGGATCGGCAGTGATCTTGGCTGCGATGTCACGCGTCGCCTGCGCGATGGATTCGTGGGCCGCTTTGGCTTGATCGACCGAGTTCAACACCTTGTTGGCCGCCGCCGCCGTTTTGTCGGCGATGTAAGTCAGGCGGCTGCGCGCATCGGGCAAGCCTTCGGTCGCAACCTGCAACTTGGGCATGACACCCAACTGGCTCATGGTGTCGTGCAGCAATCGGGTAATGGATCCGAGCTGTTGAAACACAGCGGGGTCCACCATCAAGGGCTGCCCTTGCGACAGCTTAGCGAGTTCGTCCATTTGCATGGTTCAGGCCCTCTCGCCTTAGGCGGCTTGCATCTTTTGGATGATCTTCAGCACCTTTTCTTCCAAGGTGGCTTTGGTGAAGGGTTTAACGATGTAACCAGCGGCGCCACTTTGGGCTGCCAGCACGATGTCTTCCTTGCGCGCTTCCGCCGTCACCATCAGCACGGGGAGGTGCTTCAGCGTGGGGTCTTCTTTGATGGCTTTGAGGAGCTCAAAGCCAGTCATGTTGGGCATATTGATGTCGCTGACGACGAAGTCGAACTTCGAGGCCCTCAACTGGGCCAGCGCATCCACGCCGTCCTCAGCCTCTTCGGCATTCGTGTAGCCAATTTCCTTCAGCAGGCCCCGAACGATCCGGCGCATGGTGGAGAAATCGTCAACGATCATGAACCTCAGGTCGGTGCTCATGGCTGTCCTCTAGTCTTTCAAGCAGGTGCCGATGCAGCCGGCATAGGTTCGGCCGCATCGTCGGGTAGGTTCTTCAAAACGGCATCCTCGGCGTCACGGTTCATCACAATGATGCTGATACGACGATTCGCCGCACTGTTCGGAGCCTGTGCATCCAAGAGCTTACTCGAAGCAAGGCCCTGCACACGCAGCATCCGGGCCTCGGGCAAACCCCCTGCCACCATTTCTCGGCGTGAGGAATTTGCACGATCCGCACTCAGCTCCCAATTGCTGTAGCCCCGATCTCCTGCACTGAAGGGCTGTGCATCGGTATGGCCCTCGATAGTGAGTCGGTTGGGCACCTCGGCCAGAACATTACCCAGCTCCTGCAGCAATTCACGCATGTAGGGCTTCACAAGGGCAGAGCCGCTGTCGAACATGGGGCGATTGCCTTCATCGACGATCTGGATGCGCAAGCCCTCTTTCGTGAGCTCAAGCTTGATTTGGCCACCGAGTTCCGCTAGGCGCGGGTTGAGCGCAATGACCTCCTCCACCTTTTGCTTGACTTGCTCAAGGTGCGCTTGCTCAGCACGGCGCTGCTCGTGCTTCAGCGCCCGAAGGTTGTAGGTTTTCTTGTCCGCCTCGACGTCACCTTGCTTGACTTGGCCGCCCTGGCGTGTGATGTCGCTGCCACCACCCTTGATGAGCGAAGAGGCGTCTCCGGCACCAGAACCTCCCATCATGGCCACCTTGAGGGGCGACTGAAAGTAATCCTGAATACCCTTCTTGTCGCCTTCAGTGGTGCTCCCGAGCAACCACATCAACAGGAAGAAGGCCATCATGGCGGTGACGAAGTCGGCGTAAGCAATCTTCCAAGCGCCGCCGTGGGCTGCGTGGCCGCCCTTCTTGACCCTTTTGACGATGATCGGTTGAAGCTTCTTTGCGTCGCCAGCCATGGCCTCAATCCTTCATCAGCGCAAGAGCAAACGGAAAACACATCACTTCTTCTTCACATGGGCTTCAAGCTCCAAGAAGCTCGGCCTCACCGTGGAGTAAAGCACCTTGCGACCGAACTCCACAGCCACCTGAGGCGCATAGCCTTGCATTGAAGCCAAGAGTGTCGTCTTGATGCACGCAAGCTCCTTGGAGGCCTCATCGAGCTTCTGCTCCAAAAGGCCACCCAATGGCTCGCTAAATCCATAGGCCAAAAAGATCCCGAGGAAAGTGCCCACCAGCGCGGAGGCGATCATGCCCCCAAGCACAGCGGGGGGCTGACCAACGGAGCCCATCGTGTTCACCACACCCAAAACAGCCGCAACAATCCCGAAAGCAGGAAGACCACCCGACAGCCGCTGCAAGGCGGCGACTGGCGCATGGGCCTCGGCATGATGGGTGTCGATCTCAGCATCCATCAATGCTTCGATCTCGTGCGCGTTCAAATTGCCACTGACCATCATCCGCAAGTAGTCGGTGATGAAGTCGGTGACGTGATGGTCATGCCCGACGTTGGGGTACTTCTTGAAGAGCGGCGAGTTGTGGGGGTCTTCAACGTCCTTCTCGATGGACATCAAGCCCTCTTTGCGCGCCTTTTGCAGGATGTCGTACATGAGCGCGAGCAATTCCATGAATCGCGCTTTGGTGTACTTGCTGCCCTTGAAACACATGCCAATGCCGGCCAAGGTGGCCTTGATCACTGGCATTTGGTTATTCGCCAAGAAAGCCCCAAGCGCTGCACCAAAAATGGTCGTCAGCTCAAAAGGCAAGGCCTTCAGAATGACACCCATATTGCCCCCGTGCGCGATGTACACGCCGAAGACGCAAGCCAGCATGAAGACCCAGCCGATGATGACAAACATGGTGTAGGGACTTGTGAAGTTGATGTTGATTGTGAGGGCAGAAATGAAGGCTTGAGACGACAAAGGCGCCGCAACCCACGGTCAATTCAAGTCTTTTCGGGCGTACACCAGCAGTTGATGTCGCCCAACTGGCAAGCGCCAGTGAGGCAGCTTGCCAGGCAGCTCAAAGTCAAGACTCACCAGCCAAGCGTGGGAGGCCATCTCGGCCTGTGCTTTGGCCAACGCACCCGGCATGCTCTCAGGCCGCTGAAAGAGATAAATCACGTCAAATGGCCGCCAGTCCTCGCGCCATAAGTCGCCTCGGCGCACCTTGGCCCATGGGCACCTGAACTGGGCCCAAAGCGCCAAAGGCCAACTGGCCTCCGTGCCATGGAAACTCAGCCTGGGGTAGGCGCTACGCCAAGCCCTAAGCCCTGCCCCACTGCCGCAGCCGGCATCCAGCACACGAGCGCCCTCTGGCAGCGGCATGAGAGGGGGCAAGGCCGCAATGGCATCGGGCGGCGTCAGGAACAAGGGGGCGTCGCGCCAGAGGTGAAGCGGATACAAGAGGAGCAAGACGAGCGCCGCCAGCAGCCAGAGCCAAGCGGGCATGGCCAGCCCCATGGCCAGAAGCGCCAAGGGCAGCCCCAGGG
This sequence comes from Burkholderiales bacterium, assembly GCA_046317675.1. Taxonomy (GTDB): domain Bacteria; phylum Pseudomonadota; class Gammaproteobacteria; order Burkholderiales; family Burkholderiaceae_C; genus Inhella. The sequence goes on along the minus strand of JBKCVH010000218.1, from coordinate 6,923 downwards.
CCACACAAACCCGGCGCCAGGGCCTCCGGTGCAACAGGCCGCACACGAGGGCGAGCAGACAGCCCATCGTCCACCCAGCCACGGAGGCAAGCGCCCAAGCCAGGGTCCAGCTCAGCAAAGCGGACATCGGCCACAAGCGGCCGATGCGCTGAGCCAGATCGCTGTTCAATGCACCGGCAGCAAGCCAGTGCGCCCCTTCCCGGCGCGCGCCGGTGGGTTGCACAGGCCGCAGACGTAATGGCGCGCCACCTCGTGCGGATGGGTGACGAAATGCCCCCCGCACTCTTTGCAGGCGGTGAGGGTCAGCATGCCGTTGTCAATGAACTTGACCAAGCGCCAAGCCCGCGTGATGGACAGCAGGGGCTCGCTGCTCAAGGTTTGGGTGTGTTCTAGGTACAGCTGATAGGCCTTGATGACCGTGTCGATCTCCGACAGCAGCGCCACCTTGTTCAGGTACTCATGAATATTCATGAACAAAGACGCATGGATGTTGGGCTGCCAGGTCATGAACCAGTCGGTCGAAAACGGCAGCTGCCCCTTGCTGGGCGAGCGGCCGGCGACCTCTTTATAAAGCCTGAGCAGGCGCTCATAGCTCATGTCAGTCTCTGACTCCAGCACTTGCAGGCGCGCTCCGAGCTGGATAAGGGTCACCGCACGTTCAATCTGGCGGGCTTCGTCGAGGATGCTTTTGACGCGGGGCATGCGTTTCTCCTGGCAGCTTGGCTTAGGCGGCTTCTGAATGGCGACCCGCCATCAGGATTTGCGCATGCAAACGCGAGCTTTGCTCGTTCACACTGGGCTTGTGACCGCTGGTCAGCAGGTTCCAGACCAAGTCGTCATCCATGCGGAAGCGGCACAGCAAGGTGCTGCCAGCGGCCAGCTTCTGAACTTGAGAGGGTGACAACAGCGCCAAGAGGTTGGCGGTTTCCTCATTCAAGCCCAAGCGGTACAAGGCTTGTTCGCGGTCGGCGCGAATCAGGCCTTGGGCCAGCATCAGGTAAGAGAGATTGGTCTCACGGATTTCGGTCAGGATCTGCTCGGGGGTCATGCGGTTCTCCTTGACGCAGCCCGGAACGGGTTGCCATGGAGACGCATTCTTGAGACTTCGAACAGAGGCCGGAATCGGCGGCTTTCGGCACGAACCGTCAGCCTGAGCGGGGAAGGCGTGTCAGAAAAAGCCTGACAAGCCTGTCCCGCGTCTGCAAGGCGGGCTCAGCGTGGCGTGCGGGCCAGGCGTTGAATTCTTGCCAGCTCGGTGCGAACCAAGGGCATCAGGTCGGGCGCCTCGGCCAACAGGCTTTGGCGCGCCTTGCCGCGCTGCAGTTTGCGCAAGGCTGCCGCCGCTTCTGCCGCCTCACCCAAGCCGGAAAGGCCAAAGCCCAAGGCGTAAAGGCTGGGGCCATGGCTTGGCTGGATGTTCAGTGCAGCACGCGCATAGGAAACCGCATGCGCAAACTCACCGGCTGACAGCAAAAGCGCAGCCATGTCGCTTTGCAAGTCGCGGCTCATGGGCTGGCTGTCCATGGCGCGCAGCAACATGCTGACACCCTGCCCCAGGCGGCCGCGAGCCGCTTCTGCGTAGGCCGCGTTCCGGGCTGCGGCCAAAAGGGCCATCGCTTCCGTCATCGACTGGCCGGGTGCCGGCACGACGCCGGTACTGACCATTTGTTGGGACAACTGCATGGCTTGCTGCGCTGCGGGCGTTGCGGTGTGCATGGCGAGACTCCTCAGGAGGAAATGAGAGCGCTCTGATTGAACAAAGCGTGCGCGTGGGCGCGCGTTCGACAACTTCTGGCGCAACTTTAGGAAAGGCAGCAAATTGGCAAGCGGAAGAATTGCGACCCAAAGCCAGGGGATCTCTCGAGCAGAGAAAGGCTCCATGCCAACGTGACTTTGATCCGAAAAAACAGGCCGCGAGAACACCTTCTTATCGAAAGATCGCCTGTATTGACAAGAGACCCTTAAGTCGGGTTGTAACTTGGCCGACAACCAAAACATCGGATCTGCAAACCACGGGTTCGGTAGTCCGGCTGTGAGGCACACAAGGCAGGCAAGGCCATTAAAAGTCAAGCCAGTCCCGAGGGCCGAGCGGCACCAGGCGGGGGCGCGAGCCCCCTCCACCACGGCCCTCAAGGCCGGGCCTTGTTCAACGTTCAAAGGAAATCTCCATGCCCGCCATCATCAATACCAACATCAACTCGCTCAATGCGCAGCGGAATGTGGCCAGCAGCCAGCAAGCGCTGACCGTCTCCATCCAGCGCCTGTCCAGCGGCTTGCGCGTCAACTCCGCCAAAGACGACGCTGCCGGTTTGGCCATTGCCGAACGCTTCAATGCGCAGGTGAAGGGCAACAACGTGGCCGTGCGGAACGCCAATGACGGCATTTCGCTGTCACAAACTGCGGAAGGCGCGCTGTCCAAGGTCACCGATTCGCTGCAGCGCATGCGGGAGTTGGCGGTTCAGGCACGGAACGCCACCAACACGGCGAGCGACAAGACCTCCCTGGACCAAGAATTTGGCGAGTTGGCCAAAGAAATTCAGCGCGTTCTCGGCGGCACCACCTTCAACAACAAGAAGATCGTGGGCGCTGATGCGGGCGACCAAGTCTTCCAAGTGGGCGCCAACACCACGGTGAACGACAGCATCACCATCACCACCAAGGACTTCACCACGGAGGCGACGGTAACTGCCGTGGCCGGCACCGACCAAACCGGCGCAGGTCGTGCCGTACTGACGGGCGACAACGCAGCCATCGGCACCGTGATCGACAACATCGATATCGCGCTGAACACCGTGAACAGCGAACGCGCCGTATACGGCGCTACGCAAAACCGGTTTGACGCCGTGATCAGCAACCTGATGATTTCGGTGGAAAACCAGGCTGCCGCCCGGAGCCGCATCGTGGATGCCGACTTCGCCGTCGAGACCGCCAACTTGAGCCGGGCTCAGATCCTGCAGCAGGCTGGCAACTCGATGGTCGCCCAGGCCAACGCGCTGCCGCAGCAGGTTCTCTCCTTGCTTCGATGACGCCTGGCCGGCTTCGCTGACCTCAGGTGAAGCCGCCATGTCCGTGGCCCAGGTCACGGACCTCATTGCCAAAGCGGATAACCTGAGTCCTCCAGCACAAGGACCTCCTTAGCCACCACCTCTGCGCGCGCCAGAGGGGTGGTTCTTTCGAGGGGAGCAGGTCAAACGAAGGAAAAGCACGGCATTCCCAGCGCTAATCATTTGGGGCCTTAAGTCGCAAGGTCGGTCGTCGAAAACCTGAACATCGGCCAGTTGCAAACAGATGCAGCGGTCGCAAGGTTTCGAATTCACTGCCAAGGAGTGCGACATGCCCGCCATCATCAACACCAATATTGCTTCGCTGAACGCCCAGCGCAACACCGCGATGAGCCAGGCTTCGCTGCAAATCAGCACGCAGCGACTCTCATCTGGTCTGCGCGTGAACTCCGCCAAGGACGACGCTGCCGGCCTCGCGATCGCCGAGCGCATGAGCGCGCAAGCTCGCGGGATGGTGGTCGCCATCCGCAACGCGAACGACGGCATCTCGCTGGCGCAAACGGCGGAAGGCGCACTATCCAAAGTGGGCGACGCACTGCAGCGCATGCGTGAGCTGGCGGTTCAAGCCCGCAACGCCACGAACACCGACACCGACAAGAGCTCGCTCGACAAGGAATTTGGCGAACTGGCCAAAGAAATTCAGCGCGTTCTCGGCGGCACCACCTTCAACGGCAAGACCATCGTCGGCGCGGATGCCGCCGACCAAGTCTTCCAAGTCGGTGCCAATGTCACTGACAACGACACCATCACGCTAACGACCATCAACTTCACCATCAATGCCGACATCGTGGCCACGGCCGGCTCCGACAACACCGGTGCCGGTCGTGCAGTTCTCACAGGTGACAACGCGGCACTCGGGGCTGTGATCACCGGGATTGACACCGCTCTGGACAAAGTCAACGGCGAGCGCGCGACCTACGGTGCGGCCCAAAACCGCTTCGATGCCGTGGTGAGCAACCTCTTGGTGGCGATGGAGAACCAGACCGCTGCACGCAGTCGCATCATGGATGCCGACTTCGCCGTTGAGACGGCCAACTTGAGCCGTGGCCAGATCTTGCAACAGGCCGGTAACGCCATGATTGCCCAGGCCAACTCCCTGCCCCAGGGCGTCCTGCAGTTGCTCAGAGGCTAAGCAACACAGCGCTAAACAAGGCGGCCTTCTGGCCGCTTTTCCAATGATCAGCGCGCCAAGCGCACTCCAACAATCTGTGCCATCGACCCGGGCTTTTCAGGCCCGGACGGTGCATCGCAAAGGAGTGCGCTCATGCCACAGATCATCAACACCAACATCGCCTCGCTGAATGCGCAGCGCAACCTGAACATGTCGCAGAGCACGCTGTTTACAGCGACTCAGCGACTCTCCTCAGGCCTGCGAGTGAACTCGGCCAAGGACGATGCCGCTGGCTTGGCCATTGCCGAGCGTATGTACGCTCAGGCCAGGGGCATGACGGTCGCCATTCGAAATGCCAACGACGGCATCTCGCTGGCGCAAGTCGCTGAAGGCGCACTCGGTAAGGTGACCGACAACCTTCAGCGCATGCGAGAACTCACGGTGCAAGCGCGCAACGCGACCAACTCCAACAGCGACAAAGACGCGCTGGACCGCGAGTTCGGGGAGTTGTCCAAGGAAATCCAGCGGATCGTGCAAGGGACGACCTTCAACGGCAAAGCCATCTTGGCGCAGGCGGCCGGTACGCAGGTCTTCCAGATTGGCGCCAACACGACGGCCAATGATGTGATCGAGTTCAGCACCACTGACTTGTCGATCGACCCCCAGATCACCATCGTCGCGGGTACCGACAACACCGGGGCTGGGCGGGCCGTCATTGATGGAACGACCGACGTCACCGCCTTGGCGACGGTCATCACCAACATCGACCTCGCCTTCGACTTCATCAACGGGCAGCGCGCCGTGCTGGGTGCTCAGCAAAACCGCTTCGAAGCGGTGATCAACAACTTGCAAATCTCTCACGAGAATCAAATGGCCGCCCGAAGCCGCATCGTGGACGCCGATTACGCGCAAGAAACCTCCAACCTGAGCCGGGCCAACATCCTGCAGCAGGCCGGCACCGCCATGGTGGCGCAGGCCAACCAGTTGCCGCAGCAGGTGCTGCAGTTGCTGCGCGGGTAAAAAAGTCTCAACAGCAGCCTAAAGTTCTCCGCCAAACGGCCGAAACGGCAGAAGCGAACACCCCGATTGGGTCGTTCGCTTTCGCTTTTGAGTTTTTGCCTCACCAGGAGTTTTCATCATGGCCACCATCACTTCAGCAGGCATAGGCAGCGGCCTCGATGTCGAAGGCCTGATCTCCAAATTGATGTCGCTGGAGCGACAGCCCATCCAGCAGCTTCAGCAAAGAACCGACGGACTCAAGACGCAGGTATCGGCCATCGGGCGGCTGCAATCCAGTTTGTCGAACTTGCGCGACAACGCGTCCAAGCTGTCCCGCAGTGAGAACTTTGGCGCGGCTACCGCTGCCCGCAGCGACGCTACGACAGTGACCGCCACCGCCGACCATGGCGCTGCATTGGGCAGCTACGCCATCAAAGTGAGCAGCCTTGCACAAGCCCAGTCGACCGCCAGCAGAGCCTTCGCTGCCAACGAGAGCACGGGCACGGGCACCATCACCATCGATTTCGGCAAGTACACAGAGACTCCCTCTCCCCCCGACCCCGATCCGCTGATTCAGTTCGATATCGACCCGAGCCGCACCTCGCTGACCATTCCTGTGGGCGCAGGTGAGGACGACCTGTCCAAGATCCGCGACAAGATCAACGCCATGAAGGCGGGGATCGTGGCCAACGTGGTGACCGACGTCAATGGGTCGCGCCTGGTGATGCGCGCCGTTGAGACCGGCGCAGCCAACGCATTCCGCGTCACCGTGGCCGACGACGATTTGAACAACACCGATGCGACCGGCTTGTCTGCCTTCGCCATTGACCGTTCAACTAACAGCGCGGTCAATGTCGACACGCTCAAGCAAGTTGCCAAGAACAGCGTCGCCACCATCGATGGGGTTTCCATCGAATCGGCTAGCAACCGAATTGTGGGCGCCATTCAAGGCGTCACCGTCAACCTGCTTCGGCCGACCGCCGCAGATGCAACGACCACGCTCACTGTCGGGCAAGACCAAGCCGCCACCAAGAAACTGGTGACCGACTTTGTCAGTTCTTACAACGACGCGATCAAGCAACTGCGAGACCTCACTCGCAATGACCCGGGCACCACCACTGGGCCGTTGCGCGGCGACCCCACACTGGCCAGCATCCAAAGCCAGTTGCGCCAACTCGCTGGCAGCACCAGCACGCTCGGCGGTAGCCTCACGCGGCTGTCCAGCATCGGCCTTGAGCCTGGCGTTGACGGCTCCCTGAAAGTGAACGACGCCAAGCTCGATGCCGCACTGGCCAAGCCAGACGACATCAAGGGCCTTCTTTCTGGCGTGGACACTGGCAATTCCAGCAACAGCGGCATTGCCACACGGCTGCGCGAACTGACCGACCAATTGCTCTCGACCGACGGGCGCATTGAATCGCGCAAGAAGGGCTTGAACAGTCGCATTGAACTCAATGGCGATCGTGAAGAGTCGTTGAACCGCCGCTTGGAGCTTGTGGAAAAGCGCCTTCGCGCCCAGTACACCGCGCTGGATGGCACGCAGAGCAGAGCGAGCAGTCTTTCGTCCTATCTCCAGCAGCAACTCAGCCGTCTTTGACAGACGGCGCCTAGGGGACTGTCTTAATTTCTGTGTGTGAGGCGCTCTGAGACTTGTCCACGGCGGCGGGCGTGTGGCGCTTGCGACGCAGGCACGACCGACGCGGTGGGCAAGTCGGTGCCGCGATCATGCTGCGGCCCGCTCCGTGTAGCGA
>JBKCVH010000217.1:0-16441 GCA_046317675.1 Burkholderiales bacterium | reverse complement strand
TCCACGATGTTTGCCGCCGGCGTGCCCTTGGTGGAGGCGCTGGATTCAGTCGGCGGCGCCTCGGGCAACGCGGTGTTTGCCGAGGCGACTGAAAAAATTCAAAAAGATGTTTCGACCGGCAGCTCGCTCACAAACTGCATGCAGACCACGGGCGTCTTTCCCACCATGGTTCTCCAGATGGCCATGATCGGTGAAGAATCCGGCTCACTCGATCACATGCTTGGCAAGGCGGCCGAGTTTTATGAGGATGAAGTGGATGAGGCCGTCAAAGCGCTTTCTAGCTTGATGGAGCCGATCATCATCGTGATTTTGGGCACCATCATCGGCGGCATTGTGGTGTCGATGTACCTGCCCATCTTCAAGCTAGGTCAGGTGGTCTAAGGTGCCGGCCGACTTTTGGTACTCGCCCTGGGTGTTGGGCTTGCTTGGGCTTTGCGTTGGCAGCTTTTTGAATGTGGTGGTGCATCGGCTGCCCCGCATGCTGGAGCGGCAGTGGCAGCTTGACGGTGCCTACCAACTGGCAGACGCGGATGGCCTAAAGCGCCAAAGCGGCAATGCGCAAGAAGCCGCATCGCTCAGCGGGGCAGCAAGTGCCTGGGTGACTCGACTGGAGGCTTTGCCAGCCTACAGCTTGGCCAAACCTCGTTCTGCGTGTCCCGCTTGCGGGCACCAGTTGGCCTGGCACGAGAATCTGCCCTTGCTCGGTTGGCTGCGCCTGAGAGGGCGCTGCTCTGCCTGCGGCGCACGCATCTCTGCGCGGTACCCCGTTCTAGAGGTCGCCACTGGCTTGCTCTTTGCCGCAGTGTCTTGGCGTGTTGGCGCACAACCGACTGCGCTGTTGTGGTGCGGTTTCATGGCCGTGTTGCTGGCCGCCTCAGCCATTGACTGGGACACCACTTTGCTACCGGACGATCTAACCTTGCCGCTGATGTGGGCCGGGCTGACCGCAGCATGGCTCGGTTGGGGTCAGGTCAGCTTGTCGGCTGCTGTGCTGGGTGCTATGGCAGGCTATTTGTCGCTTTGGTCGGTGTACTGGCTATTCAAGCTCACGACCGGCAAAGAAGGCATGGGCTATGGCGACTTCAAGCTCTTGGCAGCCTTGGGCGCATGGCTTGGCGGGAGCATGCTCCTGCCCATCGTGCTCGCGGCCTCTGCCATCGGCGCTGTGGTGGGCATCGGCATGAAATTCAGTGGCGCGCTGCGCGAGGGGCGTTTTGTTCCCTTTGGCCCGTTCTTGGCGGGTGCGGGCGTCGTGGTTTGGTTTGCCGGACCCGAGATCGTGCTGCAGTGGATGGGCTGGTCCTGAACCGCTTGCGCCTTGGGTTGACCGGCGGCATTGGCAGCGGCAAAAGCACGGTTGCGAGCCTCTTGGTTGGCATGGGCGCCAGGTTGGTCGACACCGACGCCATTTCGCGCGAGCTGACCGGCGCCGGCGGCGAGGCGCTACACGCCATTGCCAGCGAGTTTGGCGGCCATCTAGTGAGCCCGACAACGGGCTTGGATCGCGCTGCCCTGCGTACCTTGGTTTTCAACGACCCGGATGCACGTCAACGCCTTGAGGGTCTGCTTCATCCGCTCATCCTCATGAAAGCGGAACAACAAGCCGCCGCGCCGGGAGCCCATTCCTGCGTCGTTTTCGATGTGCCCTTGCTGGTCGAAAGCCAACATTGGCGCGCGCGGGTCAATCGCGTGTTGCTAATTGATTGCGCTGAAGCCGTTCAACGCCGCCGAGTGCTGCAAAGACCGGGCTGGACGGAACCGCAACTTGACGGCGTGATGGCAGCGCAAAGCAGTCGTGGCCAGCGCCGGCAGGCGGCGGACGCCATCATTGACAACAGCGAAGCCCCTCTGTCCGAGTTGGCGAGCGCACTGCAATTCATGATGGCGGGCTGGCTGAGAGCACATGCTGCTATGAAAGAATCGTGCCCCTGATCGCTTCGGTGCTGCGCGTGCTGCTTTACGAGTTCCCATTCAATGAAAACGTTCGCACTTTGCTGCGCCTTGAGCAGTTGTTCGACCGTTTGGCTGAACTGGTTGCGCGCGAGTCGGCGCTGGATCACCATTTCGCTTTGGTTACCCTGTTTGAAGTGCTCGAAGTCGCGCAGCGCACCGACCTGAAGGGTGAGTTGATGAAGGACTTGGAGCGGCAAAAGTCCCACTTCAATGCCTACCGGGGCAACCCTGCCGTGTCCGAAGGGGCGCTGGAGCAAATCATCGGCCGGCTTGAGGCCGCGTTCCAAGGTTTGAATACCCTGCAAGGCAAGCCGGGTGCCGTGCTCGCGAGCAATGAAATGCTCAGCGGCGTCCGGAGCCGGATCGCCATTCCTGGCGGCACCTGCGAGTTCGATTTGCCCGCCTATCACGCTTGGCAACAAGGCAGCGGCAGCGCGCGGCGTGCCGATGTATTGCGCTGGATGGACTCCGTGATGCCCCTGGCTCGCGCGGTTTCGTTACTGCTCGGCTTGCTGCGTGAGACCGCTGTCCCGCACAAGGTGGCTGCACAAGCAGGCCAGTACCAGCAAACGCTGAACGGCAGCAAAGCCCACCAATTACTGCGCCTTCACATTGACCCTGCCCTTGGGCTCATCCCAGAGATCAGCGGGCATCGCTTGATGGTTTCGATTCGGTTGATGCGCGAGGACGCCGAAGGGCGTATGCGCTTGGCGGCGAACGCCGATGTGGCGATGGAGTTGAGCTTCTGTGCCTGAGCCCATGCCCTCACCCCGCACCGTGAGTTGCCCGCGCTGCCGGGGCCCCGCCTCTTTTCTGCCGGAAAACCGCTGGCGCCCGTTTTGCAGCGAACGCTGCCGCACCGGAGACCTCGGTGCGTGGGCCCAAGAGCAGTTCCGTATCCCGACGCGTCCGCCGCAAGTCGACGACGACCTAGTCGAGTAGCTTCTGGGCCTTTAAAGCTCCGCGCAGGCCATTCGCGTCCCTGAAGAGATGCGCCTGCCACCCGCAGGCCCGCGCTGACTCCACGTTGGCTGGGTGGTCGTCAATCAACAGGCAGTCTTGGGGCTTGTTGCCAAAGCGGTTTGCGGCGAGTTCAAAGAGCTCCGGATTGGGCTTGCTGAGTTGCTCGCGACCCGAAAAAACGCCCGAGTCAAACCACTCATCCAGCCGGTTTGCTGCCTCCAGCGCCAGGGCAAAGGGCTTGGGCATGTTGGAGAGAAAACTGCGGGGCACGCCGCGCGCCTTCAATTGCAAAACCAGGGACAGCACAGCCGGCTGCGGCTGTAGCTCCAAGGGTGCGAAAGCAATCAACTGCTCCAACTCTGTTTCGGGCCACCCAGTGCGTTGGTGGATACGGGTCGCGGTTTGCGCCGCATCGGTCAAGCCCAAGTCGAAGTCGCCCCAATCTCCACCATAGGCCTGAAACAGTTGAGCCACGGTTTGCTGCAACTCAAGCTCGGAACGGGCCCGATGGGGCCAGCACTGCGCCACCACCACGGCCGGCCGCCAACGGAAGAGGACTGCGCCAAAGTCAAAAACGACGCGCATCAGCCGCCCTGCCGCAGCCAACTCAAGGCCGCCGCCGTGGAGCCGTCGAGCCCCGAGGTATCGCCACTCGCAAGGCGCGGCAGCAATTGGTTGCACAAGGCCTTACCGAGTTCAACGCCCCATTGGTCAAAGCTGTTGATGCCCCAAATGGCACCACTCACGAAGACGCGATGCTCGTACAAGGCAATCAAGGCGCCCAGCGTGGCTGGGTCCAAGGTTTCGAGCAACAGCAGGGTCGAGGGGCGATTGCCCGGGAAACTGCGGTGCCGCGCAAGAGCCTCCGCTGACATGGCTGGGTTGGCGGTCGGTGCCGTTTCTTGCAAGGCCTCTTCAAATCGCTTCCCCAGCATCAAGGCCTGAGCCTGCGCCAAGCAATTGGCATTGAGCTTCTGATGTTGGTCGGCCAACCCCACAGCCAGCTCACCCTCGGGTTCAAAGGCATAGCGGGGTGAGCGCACGGCAATGAATTCCACGGGCACGACATCGGTCCCCTGGTGCAACATCTGGAAGTAAGCATGTTGTCCGTTGGTGCCCGCCTCGCCCCACACCACGGGCGATGTGGCGTAGGTCAATGCGGCGCCCTCGACGTCCACGCACTTGCCGTTGCTCTCCATTTCCAGTTGCTGAAGGTAAGCCGGGAGGCGCCTGAGACCCTGGTGGTACGGCGCCACAGAGCGACTGGTGAAGCAAAGGAAGTTGCGGTACCAAACATCGAGCAAGCCCAGTTGCAATGGCAAATTGGCGGCAGGCTCAGCCTGCGCAAAGTGCCGGTCCATCGCGTGGGCACCGGCCAGCAGCTCCCGGAACGCTGACGCCCCAATGGCCAATGCGATGGGCAGGCCGATGACGGACCACAGCGAGTAACGGCCGCCAACCCAATCCCAAAACCCGAAAACCTGCTCAATGCCAAAGGCGCCAGCGGCTGCGCGGTTGCTGCTGGTCGCAGCGAAGTGCCGGGCAACATCCTTGCCACCTTGGGCAAAGAACCAAGTCTTGGCGGCCCGGGCATTGGCGAGCGTTTCTTGCGTGGTGAATGTCTTGCTCGCCACCACAAACAGCGTGCGCTGCACATCGAGGCGCGGCAAAACGGCGGCTAAATCATGGCCATCGACGTTCGATACGAAATGCAGCGTGAGCCCTGGCTTCACGAAGGGCTGAAGCGCCTGAACCACCATGGCCGGGCCGAGGTCGGAGCCGCCGATGCCGATGTGCACCACATCGGTGAAGTCGCTGGCACGAACCTGCTCCGCAAAGGCCAACATCTCGGCCAATGCCGCTTGCACCTCTCCACCAAAGGGCGCCGCGCCCAAAGGCGCTCGCAAGGCGGTGTGCAGCACCGCCCGCCCCTCGGTGGTGTTGATTTCTTCACCCCGGAACATCGCATCGCGCAGCGCCAAAACGCCGCGTTGCTCGGCCAATTGCAAGAGCAGCTCTTGGGTTGCTGCGCTCCAGCGGTTCTTGCTGAGGTCGGCGCGCACGTACGGCGCTTCCAAGGTAAAGGCCTTTGCGCGATCCGGCTCGCTGGCAAAGGCTTCGCGCAGGTCCATGGCACGCCCCTGGGCCTCCAGATGCTGTTGCAGCGCCGCCCAGGCGCGGGTTTGATCGCAACGCACCGTCACTGCAAGGCCTCGATAAGTTGCTCTAGCTTCACTGCATCCACGGCGAACAAACGAATGCCCTCGGCCAATTTCTCGGTCGCCATGGCGTCCTCGTTGAGCGCATAACGGAAGCCTGGCTCGTCGTATTGCACCGAAGGGGCATCCGGCGCCTGAGCCGGCACGAGCGCTCGCTCCAGGGGCGTGGTCAAAGCCTGGAGTTGGGCCAGCAAGTCGGGTGAGATGGTGAGCAAATCGCAGCCCGCCAGCGCTTGAATCTGGCCGATGTTGCGGAAGCTAGCGCCCATCACTTCGGTGGCAATGCCATGGCGCTTGAAGTAGCTGTAGATGCGTGCCACGGACCGAACGCCTGGGTCATTCGCGCCCGCCTGTTCAGCCTCCACCCAACTGCTGCCAGCCGTCTTCTTGTACCAGTCGTAAATGCGGCCCACGAAAGGGGAAATCAGCGTGATGCCCGCGTTGCCACAAGCAACGGCTTGGCAAAAAGCAAAGAGCAAGGTGAGGTTGCAATGGATGCCTTCCCGCTCCAATTCGGCGGCGGCCTGAATGCCTTCCCACGTCGCAGCAATCTTGATCAAGACGCGATCTCGGCCCACCCCTTCAGCTTCGTAAAGCGCCATCAGCCGCCGCGCGCGCACCAGGGTTGCGGCGGTATCGAACGAAAGGCGCGCATCTACCTCGGTGCTGACTCGGCCGGGAATGTGTTTGAGGATCTCCAGCCCGAAGCGAATCAGGACCCGATCAACCAACGCGTCCATCGGCAAGCCTGCATGGGCCTTGACGACCTCGGCCAGCAAAGGGGCGTACTGCGGCTGCTGCACCGCCTTCAAGATCAACGAAGGATTGGTGGTGGCATCGCGTGGTGCGAACTGCGCCAACTGGAGAAAGTTACCGGTATCGGCGACGACCGTCGTAACGGCTTTGAGTTGTTCGAGCTGGTTCATGGCGACAAAAAAAGGGGATGAAACGGCCAAAGGATCGGCGCGCATTGTCACCACGCCGCCTGCGCAGTGGGGCAAGTTGCGTTGACCCGGGTACGAAACCGGTGCATCATCCGGGCCGTAACTTAATTACATACCGAGTCCGATGTCGTTTGATCTTGTTTTCTTTGGTGGTACTGGCGACCTGACATGGCGCAAGCTGATGCCCGCTCTGTTTCAAGCCTTCCGACACGGCAAATTGCCGGCCCGCGGTCGCATCTTGGCCGTTGCTCGCGACGAGCAAACCGACGAGCAATACCGCAACTGGCTGCGAGAGCGCTTCAAGGAAGTGGAAGGCTCCAAGCGACCGACTGAAGAGGAGTTCACGCAGTTCGCCTCGCTGGTTTTTTACCGCCGCATGGACCTGAGCCAGCCGGAGCACTACGCCAAGCTCAAAGAGTGGCTGGGCGAGCGTCAAGCCGATACGGTTGTGCTTTACCTTGCGACCAGCCCCTACCTCTTTACCGCCATTTGTGAGCAGCTGGGCGCAGCCGGCTTGAACCACGAGCGCGTTCGCGTGGTGCTTGAAAAGCCGCTCGGACACGACTTGGCGTCTGCCCAGCAAATCAACCGCGTGGTGCGCTCAGTGTTTGATGAGCACCAAGCGTTCCGCATCGACCACTACCTGGGCAAGCCCTCGGTGCAGAACCTCATGGCACTGCGCTTTGGCAACGCATTCTTTGAGCCCCTGTGGCGGCGCGAGAGCATTGCCAACATCCAGATCACCTTGGCTGAATCGCTCGGCGTCGGCACACGAGGCCCGTTCTATGACGGCACCGGTGCGCTGCGCGACATGATTCAAAACCATGCGCTGCAACTGCTGACGATGCTGGCGATGGAGCCTCCGGCAACGAACGATGCAGACGCCATCCGAGACGAGAAACTCAAGGTGTTGCGTGCGCTCAAGCCCTTCACACCCGAGAGCGTCGCGCGAGACGTGGTGCGAGGTCAGTACCGGGCGGGGAACGTCAACGGAGTGGCCGCGCCGGGCTACCTCCAAGAAGCCAAGGTGCCGCCCGAGAGCCGGTGCGAGACCTTCGTGGCACTGCGAGCCGAGATCCAAAACTGGCGCTGGGCGGGTGTGCCGTTTTACCTGCGCACGGGCAAACGTTTGGCCGCGCGCGACGCCCAAATCGTCGTGAACTTCCGCCAAGTTCCCCACGCCATCTTCCCCGGCCCGCAGCGCGCCAACCGCCTCATCATCAACCTCCAACCCGAAGACGGCTTGGAGCTCGAACTGCTGGCCGCCAAGGGCGGCGCCCACGGCGAGGCGCTGGCGCCGGTCAGCCTCGATTTGGACTTCGACAAAGCCTTTAGCGGTGCGGCCCGCGTGGGCGCCTACGAACGCCTGCTGCTTGACGCCATCGCGGGCAAGCTGAACCTCTTCGTGCGCAGCGATGAACAAGAGCAAGCCTGGCGCTGGGTGGGCCCGATCCTTGAAGCGTGGTCTGCCAGCGAGGAGGCGCCGCGCCCCTACAACGCCGGAAGCTGGGGCCCAGCCGCCGCCAGCGCCATGGTGGCCCGCGACGGTTTCACATGGCCTGAGGAACTTTGATGTCACCCATGCTGGAGCGCATCAAAGCCGCCCTGCCCGCGCTGCCGCCTGCCGAGCAGCGCGTGGCCAAGTTGCTGCTTGCCGATCCGCGCGCCTTCGCCACCCTGCCCGTTAGCGAACTGGCGCTGCGCTCAGAGGTGAGCAAACCCACGGTCGTGCGCTTTTGCCGCAGCGTGGGCTACGACGGCCTGGCCGACTTCAAGATCAAGCTGGCCGGCAGCGTGAACGAAGGCGTGCCCTTCGTGCACCGAGCCGTTGAAGAAGACGACAAGTCGGGTGACCTCGTCGTCAAGGTGGTCGACAACGCCGTAGCGGCCTTGCTCCACTACCGAAACGACGCCTCCAGCCATGCCTTTGAACGCGCCATTGCCGCGCTCACCGCTGCCGGCCAAAACGGTAAGCGCATCGAGTTCTACGGGGTGGGCAACTCCGGAATCGTGGCCCAAGATGCGCACCACAAGTTCTTTCGCCTGGGTGTGCGCTCAACCTGGTGCAGCGATGGGCATGTCTTGATGATGAGCGCGACGATGCTCGGGCCGGGCGACTGCGCCGTCATCTTGTCCAACAGCGGCCGGAGCCGTGACTGCCTTGACGCAGCGGAGATCGCCCGCAAGAACGGCGCCACCACGATCATCCTGACGGCGAGCGGCTCACCCTTGGCGCAAATGGGCCAGGCCCCCGGCCAAGTGCTGCTCGCGGTCGATCACCCAGAAGACTTCGAGCGCTACAGCCCCATGGTGTCGCGCCTGCTGCAACTCCTCGCGGTCGACATCTTGACGACTGGCGTGGCCCTGCGCTTGGGCGAGCGCCTGAGGCCCATGCTGCAGGAGATCAAAAAGAATCTGCGCAGCAAGCGCTACGCAAACTTACTCAGCCTGCGGCGACGCGATCCGACGACCACAGCAGGTCTTGCACGCCATACAGCCCGGCCAACTCAACCAGCTTGGCCGGCGCGTTCTGCACCCGCAACTGCAAGCCGTGTTCGGTGCACAAACGCGCGCCGCTCAGCAACAGGCTTAGCACCGACGAGTCAAAGTCAAGCAACTCGCCAGCGTTGATATGCAACTCGCGCGCAGCCTGCGCCGTCAGGGCATTGGCCTCGGCCTGCAAGCTACGCTGCCAGTCGCGCCACAGTGCGCCCGCATTGGCCAGGCGCACGGTGGCGGGAAGTCTCAGCAGGCTGTCGCCCATTACTTGCCTGCCGCCTTGGCGTTGCGCTCGGTCAGCGTCTTGATCAGGCCCGCGATGCCGTTTTTGTTGATCTCTTCGGCAAAGCTGCTCCGGTACTGGTCCCCAAGCCAAATGCCCAGCACATTAACGTCGTAAATCTGCCAAATGGCGCCAACCTTCGCCAAACGGTAGTCCAGCTGAATGGGCTCGCCTTTGCCGCGCACCTGGGTGCGCACCACCACTTCGGTGTCTTCCGGTGCGGCGCGCAAAGGGCGCATCGCGAGTTGGTGGTCCTTCACTTGGGAAAGCGCACCTGCATAGGTGCGCAAAAGCAGGGTGCGGAACTCCCTTTGGAGAGCTTCTTGTTGCTCAGGGGTTGCCTGCCGCCAAAAGCGACCCACCGCAGACGATGTCAAACGCTTGAAGTCAACATGGGGCATGACCTTGGCGTCCACCAAAGCCGAGATGCGGGCCATGTCGCCAGCTTGAATGGCCTTGTCAGCCTTCACCGTTTCCAGCGTTTCGGTCGCCAACTCGCGAATCAGGCCATCCGGCGTGCTGGCGTTGGCAGCCCAGCTTGGGCTTGCAAGCCAAGAGGAGGCTCCCAGCATCAGCATCAGGGTCCAGCGACGGGTCTGGGTGGAAGAAAGTTTGATCATGGAAGGCTTTGAAAGTAGTGCCCGCACTTGCGGGCGAGCCATGAACGGCGGCCACCCGCTGCAGGAGGACAGCATCAGGGATTGGGCTTGGGTGTAGCGGGTGGGGTGACGATTTCAAACCCCTCGTCATCGTCGGGGTCAGGCTGGTTTCCACGCCGCTGAAGGTAAGCATCCCGGAAGAAGGTGTACTTGTCTAAAGCAATGCCAGAGACGATCCGCTCCGCAGCCAAAAGGCTTGCCCGAAGGCTCACCACCTCCAATGCGGCCAGTGCAACACGACCGGTTCCATCGCTGATGAAACTGGTCCCGAAGGCAGCGCGATTCACCGGCAAGGCGGCGACGTCACGGAGGCTCGATGGGCCAAGCACCGGCAAAACAACGTATGGCCCAAGGCCAACGCCCCAAGTGCCCAGCGTCTGGCCAAAGTCTTGGTTGCGCCGGTCCAGGCCCATGGTGCTGCTGACGTCGAACAATCCTCCAACGCCCAGGGTGCTGTTCCAGGCGAAACGAGCGCCCTGCTCCAGGCTGCGCTGCACTTCACCTTGCAACAACCAGTTGACAGAAGACCACGCATCACTGAGGTTGCTGAAGAAGTTGCCCACCGCGTCTCGAACGGGCATGGGCACCACCGCCTGATAGCCCTCGGCGAGCGGCTTCAGCACAACGAGGTCCAGCCGATCGTTGAACGCAAACACCTTGCGGTTCGTGGCCTCCCAGGGGTCCTTCGGGTTGGCGACCACGCCGCCCGCTGGCGCTGTGGCGCAGGCCGAAAGCATCGCCGCCAAACCTAAGGCTGCGAGGCCCAGTCTCATGGCTGCTTCTCCGTGCTGGTGTCTGCCGCCTTGTTGTAGAGGAACTGACCGATCAGGTTTTCCAGCACCACCGCCGACTGAGTCAGTTTGATGGCGTCGCCGGCGGCCAAGTTCTTCTCATCAGCGCCCGGCTCAAGGCCCACATACTGGTCACCCAGGAGACCAGCGGTCAAGATCTTGGCCGATGTGTCTTTGGGGAAGTTGTAGCCCCGCTCAATGTCCATCTTCACAAGACCCTGAAACGTGTTGGCGTCCAGGGTGATCGAGGTCACGCGCCCCACCGTGACGCCCGCCATGCGCACTGGCGCACGCACCTTCAGGCCGCCGATGTTGTCAAACTTGGCCGTCACGGCGTAAACATCACCGCCACCCGCGCTGCCCAAGTTGGCTGCCTTCAAGGCCAAGAAGGCCAAACCCAGCATGCCCAACAGCACAAAAAAGCCGACGCTGACTTCCATGCTTCGTTTATTCATGTTCACTCACTCCATCCCAGGACTTAACTCAGGGCGTTGAAAACATCAGGGCGGTCAGCACAAAGTCCATGCCCAACACCCACAAAGACGCAATCACCACCGTGCGCGTGGTTGCATACGCCACACCCTCTGGCGTGGCTTCGGTCTCATAGCCTTGGTACAGCGCCACCACCGTGCAGATCACGCCAAACACAAAGGCCTTGATCAGGCCATTGCCGATGTCGCGCCAAACATCAACTTGCGACTGCATGATCGACCAAAAGTTGCCGGCATCAATGCCAATCAACTGCACCGCCACCACGTAGGCACCCAGAATGCCAACGGCCGAAAACAAAATCGCCAAAATCGGCATCGACACAATGCCACCGATCAGCCGTGGCGACAGTACGCGCGCTTTGGGGTCAATGGCCATCAGCTCCATGGCAGCCAGCTGCTCACCGGCCTTCATCAAGCCAATTTCGGCTGTCAACGAAGTACCTGCTCGACCGGCAAAAAGCAGTGCGGTGACCACCGGGCCCAGTTCGCGGACCAGTGCCAAGTTCACGATCAAACCCAAGCTCTCTGCTGCACCGTACTTCACCAAGGCGTAGTACATCTGGAGGGCCAACACAAAACCCACCGCCAACCCAGAGGCCATGATGATGACCAAGGAGCGGCTACCAATGGCGTGAATTTGTGCAAGCACCAAATCAAAGCGCCGCAGCGAGGCCGGGGTGGCCTTGAGCACATCGAGCACAAACAGAGCCGCATGACCCCACCCGCGCAACTGCTCCAGCACAAAGGCCCCCAATCGGGCCAGCCAGTCCGTCATACGGCCACTCCAAAGTCAGAGGCCATCGAGGGCGCTGGATAGTGAAACTTCACAGGGCCATCTGGCTCGCCCCGCACAAACTGCCGCGTCTCCGGGTCGTCCGACGCCATCAGCTCTGCCGGCGTCCCCTGCGCAACGATGCGGCCGCCATTGGCCAACAGAACGACGTAGTCACTGATCGCCATGCACTCGGGTACGTCGTGACTCACCACCAAAGAAGTGGCACCCGTTACGTCATTCAAAGTGCGAATCAACTTTGCTGCTACGCCCATGCTGATCAAGTCCAAACCCGCAAAGGGTTCGTCATACATGATCAGCTCTGGGTCCAGCGCGATCGCACGGGCCAGGGCAATGCGGCGTGCCATACCGCCAGACACCTCAGAAATACGCAAGGCCGCAGCCCCTCTCAAGCCCACCGCATTGAGCTTCATCAACACGATGTCGCGGATCATGGGTTCGGGCAAATCGGAATGCTCACGCAGAGGAAATGCCACGTTGTCGAACACGGACAAGTCCGTGAACAAAGCGCCAAACTGAAACAGCATGCCCAGCCTGCGGCGCAACTTGAACAACTGGCCCTTGTTGCGCGTGTCGATCTCCTCGCCATCGAACACCACACGCCCGGCACTGGGCGCGTAGACGCCACCAATCAACCGCATCAAGGTCGTCTTGCCACAACCCGAGCCACCCAGAATGGCCGTGACCTTGCCACGAGGGAATTGAAGGGAAATGTTGGACAGGATGGTTCGGCTCGCGTCGTAGCCGAACGTGACGTTATCGATCTCGATCAGGGAATCGTTGCTCAACTGGCTCTGCCTCTCTGCATGATCTGGCGCACGGATCGAACCCGTCCCAAGAAGGCGCGCATGATAGGTGAAAACACCAATAACGAGGCATGTAGCTGGAGAGGGTTGTTACTCCACATGAAGCACTTCTCGTACGACTTCCATCACGTTCCACCTTTGGACAGCGACAAGCGGCCGAAGTTCACGCACCAGGCGGCATTGGTGCGAAAGTCGCGTTGTACTCCGGATCTCCAAGTGTCAAGACTCACCAACTTCACCTAGGTTAACGAGCATCCACTCACAACCCTCCGGCTTTCGATTCGTCGAATGCTGGCGTGAGCTTGATCCACTGCTGCAGACTGATCAGCGTCCGATTTTCGGGTCTCTCAGAAAGCGGCATCACGCCAGCCAAAGGCGTCTGCTCTTCCCTTTTTTGATAGGCCCCGCCACAACAGAATTCATTTGCTGGAATGCGAAAACATTCCGCTGGTTTCATAGTCTGATCGGAAGCTGTCGAATCCGCCGCCCCGTAATTTGCGAAATCGCATTGGCCACCGCCGGCCCAATGGGCGGGGTACCCGGCTCGCCCACACCGCCAGGCGGCTCTGATGACGCCACGATCACGGTCTCAATTCGCGGCATGGAAGCCATCTTGATCGCGTCGTAGCTCGGAAAGTTGCCTTGCTGCACGCGACCTTCGGCGACGGTGATCTCGCCGTACAAGGCGGCACTCAGACCGTAGACGATGGCCGATTGAAGTTGGGCATCCACATTGAGCGGGTCCACGGCAATGCCGCAGTCGAGGGCAGCCACCACGCGGTGGACACGCACCTCATTGCCCTGCAGGCTCACCTCCGCCACTTGGGCACAAATAGACCCAAAACTTTCATGCAATGCCACGCCGCGGGCTTGGCCCTCGGGGAGCGGCGGCCAGCCGCTGCTGGGCTGCCAACCGGCTGTGGTGGCGGCCGCCAGCAGCACGGCCTTGTGGCGTGGAGCACCCTCCAGCAAGCTGAGCCGGTAGGCCAAGGGCTCTTGCTTGGCGGCGGCGGCGAGTTCGTCCAGGAAGCATTCGGTGAAGAAGGCGTTGTAGGAGTGGCCGACGCTGCGCCAGGAGCCCACGGGCACTGGCATTTCGCTGCGCAGTTGCCGCACGCTGATGTTGGGCAAGGCGTAGGGCAGTTCGAAGGCGCCCTCGATGTGGTTCTTGTCGGGCGAGTCCATGGCGAACTTGGGGAAGACACGTTTCATGGTGTCGAGCCCCAGGGAGGGTGCCGCCACTTGGTTGAACCACGCGAGCGGTTTTCCATCGGGCCCGAGGCGGGCCTTGAAGTCGGCCATGGCCATGGGGCGGTAGAAGTCGTGCTGGGTGTCTTCGTCGCGGCTCCAGGTGAGCTTGACGGGGCGGCCCTCGGTGGTGAGGGCAATCGCCACGGCTTGCTCGACCATGTCGAACTCCAGCCGCCGGCCAAAGCCGCCTCCCAGGTAGGGCACGTGCAGGGTGACCGCGTCCAGGGGCACGCCGGCCAAGCGTGCTGCGGCTTGTTGGGCGAATGACTGCACTTGGGTGGAGCACCACACAGTGAGCTTGCCGTCCTTGAACTGCGCGGTGCAGTTGATGGGTTCCATGGCGGCATGCGCCAAAAAAGGCACCTCGTAACGCGCGCTGATGACTTCGCCTTGCGCCAGCTGGCCTGCGGCATCGCCATCATTCCGGAACGCAAAGCCTTGCCGCTCGTCCAGCACCTTGATGAGTTGCTCGCGCAGCTGCTGGGTGTTCAGTTTGTCGTGCCCGCCCTGCCACTCGATGGTGGTTTGGTTGAGCAGTTGCTGGGCCTTCCAGGTATTGCTGCTGATGGCCACTACGGCGCGCTTGCCCAAGGCTTGCACTTTGCTTCCGGCTGGCGACTCGGGGGGCTTGAAGCCCTTCAGGGCGCCGCCCAACACCGGGCATTGCGCAATGGCGGCGTAGAGCAGGCCTTCAGGTCGCACGTCAATGCCAAACACGGCACGGCCATTGACCTTGGCCGGCAGGTCGATGCGGGGCGCGCCTTTGCCGATGAAGACCCAATCCTGGGGTGCCTTGAGCTTCACTTGCGCTGGGGGCTGAATCTGGGCAGCAGCGGCAGCGAAGTCGCCAAAGCCGCCTTTCTTGCCGCTGGCGTGGCTCAACACCCCGCGCACCACCGAGATCTCGCCCGCTGGCACGCCCCAGGCTTGCGCCGCTGCGGCCACAAGCTGGGCGCGCGCGCAAGCGCCGGCCAGGCGCAGGGGCTCCCAGGCGTCGCGCACACTGGCGCTGCCGCCGGTGATTTGCAGGCCTACGGCGCTGCCCAGGCTCTGGCCAATGGCGCGCAAGCGGCTCGCCATGAAGCCTTGGTCGTTCATGGCCACGGGCAGGATGTTCAGCAGCACGGCGCCATTGGCGTAGATCTTGTCGACCGGGGCGGCTTCTGCATGCACTTGGGACCAATCCGCATCCAGCTCCTCAGCCACCAGAAGGCACAGCGCGCTGTTCACGCCCTGCCCCATTTCGGCCCGTGGCACGACCACGCCAACCCGGCCATCTGGGCCCACGCGCACCCAGCCATTCAAGGCGCCGGCACCCGCCTTGCCCAAACGCTCGCGGGCAGTTGGTGGCGAAACGCCCAGAAAGAGCGCACCACCGGCGCCGGCCATCAGCAGCACCGTGCCGGCCGCAGCTTTGAAGAGGGTGCGGCGCTTCATGGTTTGTCTCCGCGCAAGGCCGCAGCCGCCGATTCAATGGCCGCCCGCACGCGCTGGTAAGTGCCGCAGCGGCAGATGTTGGTGATGGCACTGTCAATGTCATCCTTGCTGGGGCTGGGGTTCTGCTTGAGCAAGCCGCTGGCCGCCATGAGCATGCCGCTTTGGCAGTAGCCGCACTGCGGCGCTTGGTGCTCCAGCCAGGCCTTTTGCAGCGCGGCGAGCACCGCATCGGCCTCGCCTTCGATGGTTTGAATGGATTTGCCTTCAAGCGCAGCAATCGGCATCACGCAAGAGCGCGTGGCCACGCCGTCTACCGCCACGGTGCAGGCCCCGCAGTAAGCAATGCCGCAGCCGAATTTGGTGCCGGTCAGGCCCAGCTCGTCGCGGAGCACCCAAAGCAGCGGTGTTTCGGGCGCAACGCTCAGGGCATGCGTCTTTCCATTGATGGTGAGCGTGGTCACGCGCGGTCTCCGTGTGGCGGGAAGGCTGCAATCCTAGGCGCAGGGCCGGTAGCAATTCACGGGCGGCAGGGGCAAAGCCTTCAGCCCCCGCAGCCCAGGGGTGTTGAAGAACCTTACAGAAAGAGACAGTCCGGCCGCCCTTCAATCCCAGCGCGCCCACGATGCCCACGCCCTGCCAGCCCCGCCTGCTCCCCCTGCTGCTCTTGACCTTGCTGGCCGCCTGCGGTGGCGGTAACGATTCGACCGAAACGCCCCAACAGCAGGTGGCCGCCGAGGAGGAAACGCAAGCGCGCAAGAAGGCCTTGGGCATGCCGCCGACCAACATCCCGCAAGATGCCAACACCCGTGGCATGTGGAGCGAGATGAAGCCCTGGCCGGTGGTGGCGGTGCATGCCGTACTTCTGCCCGATGGCCGCGTGCTGAGCTACGGCAGCCGCAATGACGGGGTCCAGACGGCGAACTTCAACCTCGACCTGTGGGACAGCAGCGGCGCCCTGGATGCTGGACACCTGAACATTCCCAACAGCACCGGCACTGACATCTTCTGCAACTCACAGTTGCTGCTGGCCCCAGCCAGCCTCAACAGCACCCCCGTGGTGGCCATGGCCGGGGGCGACAACTGGACGGGCACGCGCACCACCAACACGGGCAACAACAACAGCAACAGCTTTGCGGCGGGCGCCAGCAACCAGCTCAGCAAGGGTGGCAACCTGAACCGGGCCCGCTGGTACTCCACCTCCACCATGCTGGTGAACGGCGAGGTTTACATCCAGGGCGGCACGGGCGGTACCGACCGCCCTGTAGGGCGGCAGGCCGACGGCCGCTTCCGCCTGCTCTCTGGGGCCGACACCAGCGCCCTGCAGTTCATGTACCCGCGCAACTTCGTGCTGC
>JBKCVH010000216.1:0-7523 GCA_046317675.1 Burkholderiales bacterium | reverse complement strand
ATCTTCATTTGGTTGTTCACCTTGGCGAACACCGTGGGCTCCACGTAGCAGCCATGGCCTTGGCCGCCCAGCAGCAAGTCAGCGCCCTCGGCTTGGCCGGCCGCGATGTAGTTCATGACCACTTGCTGCTGCCCGGCGTCGACCAGTGCGCCCATCGGGGCGGTCCATTGCAAGGGGTTGCCGGGCTTGTAGCGGCGCGCTGCAGCCAAGAAGGCTTCGCTGAAGGCTTCCATGGCCTTGGTTTGCACCAGCAAGCGCGTGGGCGCATTGCAGCTCTCGCCTTGGTTGAAGAACAGGCTGTCGGCCGCAGCGCGAGCGGCACGGGCGGGGTCGGCGTGGTCGTCGAAGACGATGAAGGCCGACTTGCCGCCGAGTTCGTTGAACACGCGCTTCAAGTTGCTGCGGCCCGCGTATTCCAGCATGCGGCGGCCGGTGCGGGTGCTGCCGGTGAAGCCGATGGCGTCCACGTCCATGTGCAGCGCAAGCGCCTCGCCGGCTTCTGGGCCGAAGCCGGGCAGCACGTTGAGCACGCCTGGGGGCAGGCCAGCCTCTAGCGCCAATTCGGCCATGCGCATGGCGGTAAAGGGTGACTTTTCACTGGGCTTGAGCAGCACCGAGTTGCCAGCCGCCAGCGCTGGTCCGAGCTTCCAGGCGGCCATCAAGAGCGGGAAGTTCCACGGCACGATGGCGGCCATGACGCCGACCGGCTCGCGGGTGATCAAAGCCAGCGCATTGGCTGCAGTGGGCGCCACTTCGCCGTAGACCTTGTCGATGGCTTCGGCGTACCACTGGATGCAGCGCGCAGCGCCCGGCACATCCACTTGGTAGGCGTTGCGCACCGGCTTGCCCATGTCCAGGCACTCCAGCAGCGCCAGCTCCTCGCGGGCGGCCAAGAGCTTGTCGGCCCAGCGCATCAGCACGCGCTTGCGGGCCGATGGGCTTTGGCCGGCCCAGCGGCCGTCATCGAATGCAGCGCGGCTGCTGGCCACGGCGGCGTCCACTTCGGCTTGCATGCAGCGGGCAACTGGGCCGAGCAAGCGGCCGTCAATGGGCGAGTGCTTGTCAAAGGCGGCGCCGGCTTCGCGGCGCTGGCCGTCCAGCAGCCAGCGGCCGTCGGGTTTGACTTCCAGGGCGCGAGCCGCCCAGTCGATTTCTGCAGGTTTCATACGTGAAGGAGCAAGTGCTCCCGCTCCCAAGGTGAGATGACTTTCATGAATTCTTCGTGCTCGACTTCTTTGACCTCGGTGTAAACGGTCACGAAGTCTTGCCCGAGCACCTCGGCCAAGTCCTTGTCGGCGCGCAGGCGCTCCAGGGCGTCGGCGAGGCTGCGGGGCAGTTGGAAGGCGCCTTTGTAGGCGTCGCCCTTGCACTCGGGGGTGGGTTCAATGCGGTTCTGAATGCCCAGCAGCATGCAGGCCATGGTGGCGGCCAGGGCCACATAGGGGTTGGCGTCGGCGCCAATCACGCGGTTCTCCACGCGGCGCGCATTGGGCGGCGCCAGCGGCGCGCGAATGCCCACGGTGCGGTTGTCGGTGCCCCAGTCGATGTTGATTGGCGCGGCCGTGGCGCGAGCCAGGCGGCGGTAGCTGTTCACATAGGGCGCGAACAAAGCCATGGCCGAGGGGATGTGGCGCTGCAGGCCGCCGATGGCCCAGCGGAATTCGTCGCTGGCTTCGCCGTCTTCGCGGCTGAAGAGGTTCAGGCCGGTGGCTGTGCTCAAGATGCTCTGGTGCACGTGCATCGCGCTGCCGGGCTCGCCGGCAATGGGCTTGGCCATGAAGGTGGCGTACATGTCGTGCCGCAGGGCGGCCTCGCGGACGATGCGCTTGAAGAGGACGACTTCGTCGGCCAGGGCCAACGGGTCGCCGTGGAAGAAGTTGATCTCCATCTGCCCGGCGCCGATCTCGTGGATCAACGTGTCCACGTTCAGTTCCATCTTTTCGCAATAGGCGTAGACGTCTTCAAAGAGCGGATCGAACTCGTTGACCGCGTCAATCGAATAGGCCTGGCGCGAGGTCTCGGCGCGGCCGCTGCGGCCCACGGGTGGGCGCAGGGGAATGTCGGGGTCGGTGTTGCGGGCCACGAGGTAGAACTCCAGCTCCGGCGCCACCACCGGCGTCAAGCCCGCTTTGGCGTACAGGTCGCACACCCTGCGCAGCACCGAGCGCGGCGCGAAAGGCACCAGGGTGCCGTGGCGGTCAAAGCAGTCGTGAATGACCTGTGCCGTGGGGTCGGTGGCCCAGGGCACGATGCGCACGGTGCTGGGGTCGGCACGCAGGTGCATGTCGTGGTCCATGGCGCTGATGATGCGCTGGTAGGGCCCGTCCTCCGGGCACTCGCCCGTCACCGTCATGGCCACCACCACCTCGGGCAGGCGCATGCCCCGGTCTTCCTTGAACTTCTCGCGCGGCAGGATCTTGCCGCGCGCCACGCCCGTCAAGTCGGGCACCAGGCACTCGACCTCGGTGACGCGGTGGCGGTCCAGCCACTGGTCAAGCTCGCCAAAGGTCTGGGTCAGGCTGCGGTTCACCATGGGGATTCACTTCTGCCGGCAAGCGGCAGCAAAGGCTTCAAAAAGGGCCAGCGAGGCTGGGTGCTGGGTGGTTTCCCACTCCGGGTGCCACTGAACCCCGAGGTTGAAGCCGGGTGATGACGCGCTGGTGAAAGCCTCCACCAAACCATCGGGTGCGCGCGCTTCGACGGTGAGCCCATCGGCGAGCCGATCAATGCCTTGGCCATGCACCGAGTTCACTTGAATGCGCTCGGTGCCCAGCATCTTGGCCAAGCAGCCGCCGGGCGTTAGCGCCACGGGGTGCGCCTCGGCAAAGCTGGGGTAGGGCAGTTGAAGGTCGCGGTGGTCGGCATGGCCGGGCACTTCCTGCACCTGCTGGTGCAGGCTGCCCCCTAGCGCCACATTCATTTCCTGAAACCCCCGGCAGATGGCCAGCACGGGCATGCCGCTGGCCAACAGGAGCGGGACCAGGGGCAGCACCGCGGCGTCGCGCGCCGGGTCGCGGGGCAATTCCGGCGTTTCCAAGGCGGCGCCGTAATGCTGGGGTTCGACATTGGAGGGCGAACCCGTCAGCAACACGCCACTGGCCAGCGGAAGCAGCGTGCTCCAGTCGGGCGCGATGGAAGTGGGCACGATGAGCGGCTGCAGCCCCACGGCCTCAAGGGCCTCCAGGTACTGCTGCCGCACGGTTTGAAGGGGCTTGCCATCCAGCCAGCGTTCGCAGGCTGGCAGTAGCACCAAGGGCTTTTTCGAGCTGTGCATGGGGCGGAGCCTAGCTGGGTTTCTTCCTGCTCCGAGACAGCTGGTATTGCCCAGTTGGAAACTGGGGCCATGCAGGGTGCCCTCCTACAATTTGGGCGTGCATCACACCCGCCTCAATCAACGAACCCGCACGGCCGTACTGAGCCTGTGCGTGCTCGTTTGGTTGGCGCTGATGCCGCTGCGCGGCTGGGCGCAAACGGTCATGCCGTGGTCGGCCTTGAGCGGCCACTCGCAGCTCCAGCCCGCGGCGCAGCCCCCTTGCCATGGCGAGCCTGAACTGAGCGCAGAGCAAGCCATGACCAGCTCTGGCCCTGCGCATGGCGGTACCTGCGCCGACTGCGCGCTTTGCCATGCGGTGCTGGCCCCGGTGGCCTTTGGTGCACTGCCCCCGAAGCTGGAACCTGCCGCCGGGTGGTCTGTGCAGCCTTTGGATGCACCACCAACTGAGCCCGCTGAGGCGCGCTTCAAACCGCCACGAAGCTGACACCCCGCCGAACCTGCCCCTGTGCAGGTGGCTTTGCTTTGTGGCTCTCGCCTTGCGCGAGTGCCGATCTGTACCGGTCTGCTGGTGGTGTTTCTATGTGGATGAATCTTTTGCGTTTGGGTTTGCTCCCAACGGGCTTGCTACTGGCGCTGCCATCCGTGCAGGCGCTGCCGATGGGAAGCCCCGGCGACACCATGGTGATGGTGGATCTGGGCGCCGATGAGCGCGAGCTGTCTGCCAATTACGCGGTGAGCAGCCGCCTTGCCTGGGGCGCGAGCTTGGGTCGATGGGAGGAGATGCAGCCCCATGGCTCGCACCAGCAAGCTTTGGTGCGCGACTTCACGCAGCTGACCTTGACGCATCGCGTCAAGCGCTGGAACTTGCCGCATGCACAGGCCAATGTCTGGTTGGTGGGCCAGGCCGGCACCGTGCGCGGTGATGGCTTCAAGGGTTCAAGCCGCCTCGGGGGTCTGTCTTTGATGGCCGACTACGAGACCACGCGGGTGTACCTCGGCGGCGGCTGGCGGCCCATGCGCGGTGGCAGCAGCCTGCGCCATGACAGCACCTGGCTGCGCGCTGGCTTCTCGTTCTACGAGGTGGAGTACGAGCAGGTGCAGCCGTGGTTGATCGTCGAGACCAAACAAGTCCGCACCCGATGGGGGCAGGAGACCACCCTCACGCCCATGCTGCGCTTCATTCACAAGCGCGTGTTTTTCGAAGCTGGCGGCAACCGCAAGGGCGGTCAGCTGAATTTCATGCTCAATCTTTGAGCCGCATTTCAATCTTTTCTCATTGGAGATTTCTCATGAAGACCTTCCTCTCTTTATTGCTTTCCGCACTCTTTTTGATGCCGGCTCTGGCCCAGGACACGGCGCCCCAAACCGTCAAACTGTCGGTCTCCGGCATGGTTTGCGCTTTCTGCGCACAAGGTATCGAGAAGCGCCTCAAAGCTTTGCCCGAGGCCGGCCCGCTCTACATCAATCTGTCCCAGAAAGTGGTGGCCGTGGAAGCCAAGCCGGGCCAGCAGCTCAGCGTCGACAAGCTGAAAGCGGAGGTCAAGGAAGCCGGCTACGAGGTGACGCAGGCACAGACGGTGCCGCAAACCGTTGCGCAGATTCGTGCGGAGTTAAAGGACGCCAAGAAGTGAGCGGTGGCGAGCAAGCTGCAAGCCTGCAAGTGCCCAAGGGCAGCGCGTGGTCGGCCTGGGCTGCGCTGCTGGCCAGTGGCTCAACCTTGGTCTGCTGCGCTTTGCCGGCGCTGATGGTGGCGCTCGGGGCCGGCGCGGCGCTCTCTTCCTTGGTGGCGGCGTTTCCGGGCCTGATTTGGCTCAGTGAGCACAAGAACGCCGTGTTCGGCCTTGCGCTCTTGCTGACCCTCTTGGGCGGATGGCTGCAATGGCGTGCCCGCTCTGCACCTTGCCCGCTGGACCCCAAGCTGCGCGCGCAGTGCAGGCGCACGCGAGCGTGGTCATTGCGCGTCTACTTGGCCTCGGTGCTGCTGCTGGTCGTGGGGGGCTTGTTTGCCTTCGTGTTGCCGGTCTTGATCTGAAGCCAGCGCTTGCCAGCCTGCATTCAGTCCGCATGCAGCGCGATGCAATTGCCTTCGCTGTCCTCGAACTCGGCCACCCAGCCGAGTTCGCCGATGGACTTCACCGGGTACAGCACCCGACCGCCCGCTGCCACCGCGCGGGCCAGCGTGGCTTCGATGTCTTCCGTCTTGAAATAGACGCGCGGCCCGCCGTGGTGGGGCTGGTAGCTGTCGCCCTGCGCCAGCGCGCCGGTGATGCGGTTGGCTGCGTCGGTGGCCGGGAAGTAGGCCATTGGGTGCCCATCCACGTTGGCGGGTTCCAGCTCGACACGGAAGACTGCGGTGTAGAAGCGCATCGCGCGCTCAAGGTCAGCGACAGGAATCTCGAAGTAGCAGACGTTCATGGGGCGACCCTTTTCCGCGGTGCTGAAGACTGTAGGGCGTCTCACGGAAGTGGCGTACCGTCGGATCGTCTGGCGCCACGCCACCAGCCTTCATGCTCCAGGCTCGCTACTTGCCACCTAAACGAGCTTGAAGCTCCGCACCGTGGCAGGCATTTGCCGGCTCGCCGAAACGACTTCGGCTGCGCGCCAAGAGGTCGCGAGGACTGTGTTCGAGATGGGTGCTGATGCGCTCACTCTTTTGTACAAAGAGTGCTTGCATCGTTGCCCACCGTCTCCGCAAGCGAGACCAAAAGCACCAATCTGCTTTTTAAGATGCTGGTGCGACGTTCTGCACTCGCCAGCATATTTCTGCCGGGCCTCACACCCGCGCTGGCGTCAAAGGCGACTGCATCGGCATCTCGGTAGATCAGCCACGCCTGATGGGCCTCTCGCATTGAGGAAGCGCAGGTCTTTGGCAGAACCGATAGCAAGTCCGTGTAGACCTTGTTGAGCGCCTCTTCCCAAACGGCTTGCACTAGCGCTTCACATTGGGCGAAGTGCCAATCGGCGCCTCGGCCACTGCTCTCAAATTGCTGCTCACACTTCTTCGAAATCGCGTTGACAGCCGACTGCGCCTTTTGGACCGGCGAAGCCAAAGCCGGTGCCACTGCGAAGGAGGCCAAGAGCGCTGCCAGAAAGATAGCGCCCGCGCTTGGCAGGTAGCAGGGCAAGAAGCCCAAGTCGGTGCGCATCGGTTGAAGCGGGGAACGCTTGGACGCCCTAGGCAGTCCGTTGGAGATCACCGAAACGGCCCACCCGCCAACTTGCTCCCGGCCTTGAAGCCGCGCTTGGCGAACCAGCCTTGGTTCATTTCCAGTGCATAGCGCACCGGCTCGCTGGAGCAATGGTTGGTCTTCTCGTCCAGCGCCTGCATCTCGGCGATGTGGACGATGCGGCCGTCATCGGCCACGAAGGCGATGGACAGGGGCAGGAGGGTGTTGCGCATCCAGAAGCACTGTCGGCCGGGTTGGTCAAACACGAAAAGCATGCCGGCGTGCGTGGGCATTTCTCGCACGTACATGAGCCCAATGGCGCGTTGTTCGTCGGTTTGAGCCACTTGGGCTTGAATCTGGTGCATCCCGGCGCGTAACTGCACCGTGGGCAGGCGCTGCGGGGTTTGCGCTAGCAGGCCGCCGGTGAACAGTGCGAGCAGGACGAGAACGGAAAGCTTGATGTGGGTCATGGCGGCACGGGAGCGGCGTCTGAACAATGCCGGGAATGCAAGAGTCAATCATTCTGCCCACTCCGTCCGCCCACCTTGCCGCCGCGCCTGCTGAGGTGGTCGAGCAGGCGTGGGCGGTCGCCGGTTTGCACTGCGCCGCGTGTGCGGAGCAATTGCGCAGCGAGCTGCTGGGCCAGCCGGGCGTTGAGAAGGTGCAAGTGGGCTATGCCGCCGGCTTGGCGGTGGTGCGCGCGCCGGCAGAAGCCCAAGCGCTGCTGCCGGCTCGGGCCAAGGCGGCTGGCTACCGGCTCGCGCCGCTGGATGCCGCCAGCAGCGCAGACTTGCGCCAGATGGAGGCGCGCACCTTGCTGTGGCGCCTTTTTGTGGCCGGCTTTTGCATGATGCAAGTCATGATGATGGCGGCGCCCACCTACTTTGCGGAAGGCGCCACCATCCCGGCGGACCTGCGGCAGTTGCTGCACTGGGGCAGTTGGGTGCTGAGCTGGCCGGTGATGCTGTTTAGCAGCCAGCCCTTCCTGATCGGTGCGTGGCGCGCCTCGACGCGGCGGCGATTGGGCATGGATGTGCCGGTGGCGCTCGGGGTGCGGGTGACCTTTGGGGTGAGCACCCTCG
>JBKCVH010000215.1:0-12804 GCA_046317675.1 Burkholderiales bacterium | reverse complement strand
TCGGCCGCTACACCGAGCGCGCCGAAAACAGTGTGCGCCTCGCGAGGCTCACCCTGGCGGCCATCTCGGCGACTTCTCGCGGCACCGGCCCAACCCCCATGCTGCAGATGCTGGACGCCATGGCGCACCACCATGGCTTGGTGGGGCCGAGCTGCCCCAACGCCCTGCAAGCACCGCGCCGCTTTGAACAGCAACTCATGCTGCAACTCGGTGACCCCACCGGCACCAGCGTGGCCCACAACCTGCGGGCGCTGGCACAAAACGCGCAGTCGCTGCGCGAGCGCTTGTCCACTGAGCACTGGCAGCTCATTCACCGGCTGAGTCAAGACTTCGACGCCCGTTTCGCCATCGCCCTGCCCGCCGGCGAGGCAGAAATCGTTTCGCTATTGGGCAGCACCGATGCACGCCTCTCGGCGCTGACCGGCGCACAAAGCGACCGCATGACGCGCGATGACGGCTGGCGCCTGCTGAGCGTCGGGCGGCAAATCGAGCGCCTGCACTTCTTGGCCGATGCGCTCCAACAAGGCTTCAAAGCCCGCGTGGCGGCTAGCGATGAAGGCTTTGCGCTGTTGCTGGCCTTGTTCGACTCGACCATCACCTACCGCGCGCAGTTTCAAAGCCGGCGCGAAGTGCCGCCGCTTTTGCACCTCTTGGTGATGGACCACGACAACCCGCGCTCACTGGCCTGGGTGGCCCGCACCATGCGCGATCGCTTTCGCAAGCTGGCCCGTCACGAGCCCGTGTGGAGCAGCACCCTGGCCGCGCAAATGCCCAATCCCGACGACTGGTCGCTGGCGGCGCTGGCGCAAGGCGAGCCCGATTACCCGGCACTGCAAAGCCTCCTTGACGAATGCGGTGCCCAGGCACTGAGCCTTTCGCTGCAGATCAGCCAGCGCCTTTTTGCCCATGTCGAAACGCCCGAGCGCAGGATCTGGCAATGAGGCAGCTTCAAGTCCAACACGACACCCAGTACGAGCACGAGCAAGCCGTGGAGCTGGCGCACCATGTGGCCTTTCTGGTGCCGCGCGAAACCGCCTTCCAGCGCGTGTTGCGCTGGCGCCTTGAAGTCGACCCCCTGCCCGATGGCTGGGTCGCCGCCAGTTGGGAAGCCAATCGGCACATGAGCCAAGATGCCTGGGGCAACAACCGCCTCGTGTTCAGCCACAGCCGCGTGCACAAGACTCTGGCGGTACGGAGCAGTTTTGAAGTGGGGCTGCAAGCCCGGCCAGAGATCAGGCCCAGCGCCAGCCCGGCCTGGGAAGACGTGGCCAAGATGCTGCGCTACCGCGCGGGCGGAAACCACACGGCGGCGGCGGAGTTTTGCCTGCCCTCCCCCTTTGCCGCGCCCGATGCAGCGCTCACCGCCTTTGGCGCATTGGCCTTCCCGGCAGGCCGTTCGCTGGCGGAGGGCGCCTTGGCGCTGATGAACCAGATCCACCGCGAGTTCCGCTACGAGCCCGCCGTGACCAGCGTCAACACCCGGGCCAGCGAAGCCCTTCGCCTTCGGCGCGGCGTGTGCCAAGACTTTGCGCAAGTGATGGTGGCGGCTTGCCGTGGCTTGGGCTTGGCGGCCCGGTACGTGAGCGGCTACCTGCTCACCCATCCCCCTCCGGGCCAACCACGCTTGATTGGCGCCGATGCCAGCCACGCCTGGGCCGAGGTGTGGTGCCCGCAGCAAGGCTGGCTGGCACTGGACCCCACCAACAACGTCGCTGTGAGCCTTGACCATGCCTTGCTGGCCTGGGGTCGAGATCAAGCCGATGTTGCGCCCTTGCGGGGCGTCATTCGCGGCGGTGGCCAGGCGCTACCAGCGGTTGCTGTGACAGTGACGCCGCAAGGCTGAGCGACTGCTTCAGAATCCCCCATGGTCGAGCCATTGACACAAGCCGCTGAACAAGCCGCACCCGAAAAGAAGGGCCTGGTCGGCCGCGATGCCGAACTGCGCCTGATGCTGACGCGCTGGCGCCAAAGCCGCTTGGCCGACGATGGGCAGGTGCTGCTGCTTTCGGGGCCGGCCGGCATTGGCAAGAGCCGCTTGACCCGGGCGATGGAAGCCCAGGCCACGGCCGATGGCGTGCGGCTCTTGGTGCTGCGCTGTTCACCCACCCACCGCAACAGCGCGCTCTTTCCGCTGGTGCGCTTGCTGCGCAACGAGGCCGGCTTGGTTCCGGGCCAAAGCCTCCAGGAGTCGCGCCAAGTGCTGCAGCAGTGGGTGCGCAGCAGCAACATGCCAGAGGCCGAGGCCCTGCCGCTTTTGGCGTGTGTGCTGGGCGTGAGCTTGGCGGAGCCGGAGCGACTCCTCTCGCTCTCCGGAGCGCACAAGCGTCAACTCCAGCACCTGCTCACCGAGTGGCTGCGCAGTTTGGCGAAACATCGCCCCTTGCTCTTTCTGGTGGAAGACCTCCACTGGGCCGATCCCTCGACGCTGGACTTCATCAACCCCATGCTGAGCGCGGCTGACGGCAACCGCCTGATGGTGCTGCTCACCGCCAGGCCCGAGTTCACGCCCACTTGGGAGGC
This sequence comes from Burkholderiales bacterium, assembly GCA_046317675.1. Taxonomy (GTDB): domain Bacteria; phylum Pseudomonadota; class Gammaproteobacteria; order Burkholderiales; family Burkholderiaceae_C; genus Inhella. The sequence continues at coordinate 10,284 of JBKCVH010000215.1, read as the reverse complement.
CAGCAGCACCCGAAGTCAAGTCGTTCTGAAGCACTTCGGGGCAGCCGATGTCGAGGCGCTGGTGCTGCGCCTGACGGGCGGCAAGCGATTTCCCGCCGAGCTGCTGCGCCGCATCATTGGCCAAACCGATGGCGTGCCGCTGCACGTTGAGGAGCTCACCAAGCTCTTGATGGAATCGGGCGAACTGGTGGAGCACGCCGACCATTACGAACTGGCCGGTGAGCCCTCAGCGCAGAACATGCCCAGCAGCCTGATGGACGCCAGTCACGCGCGCTTGGAGCGCCAGCGGGCCGGCCGGCAGGTGGCGCAACTCGGGGCCGTTGTGGGTCGCGAGTTCAGCCAACAACTCATCACGTGGCTTTGGGAGCCTGCGGCCGGCTTGCTGGAAGAGGGCATCAAGGAATTGATCGAGGCCGAATTGCTCTACCACCAGCAATTGGGTGAGCAGGTCAGCTACGTGTTCAAGCACGCCCTGGTGCAAGAAGCGGCCTATGCGTCCATCGAGCCCGTCATGCGAGAGGCCTTTCATGCACGCGTGCACATCACGCTGCAGGAGCGCTTCCCCGACTTGAGCGAGAGCCAGCCCGAGGCGCTGGCCCACCACTGCACCAAGGCGGGTTGGTTGGAGCAAGCCATTCCGCTTTGGCTGGCGGCCGCCGATCGGGCCATCGAGGCCTCTGCCCACGCAGAAGCCGTCGCCCACATTCACAAAGCGGTGCAGCTGCAGTCGAAACTGCCCGACAGCGCCGAGCGCCGGCGCGATGCCATCACGCTCCAAATTCGCTTGGGTGTGGCGCTTGCGGCGCTGCGCGGCTACGCCTCGGGCGCCGTGGGCCAGGCCTATGGCCTTGCCCGCGAGCAAGCCGAAGGCAACGCGCATTGCCAAGACTTGCTCCTGCCAGCGCAGTACGGGCTGTGGCGCTTCCACTTGATGCGAGCCGAGTACCCGCGCGCCCGCCAATTGGGACAGGAGCTCTTGAGCCTTGCCCATCAAGCGGGAAACCATGAGTTCCAGGCCATGGGGCACCGGGCGCTGGCCAGCACCATGTTCTATGTGGGCGACTTTCAAGGCGCGCATACCGCCAGTAGCCAGGTTCTGCAAATGGAGGCGCAGTCGCAGCAGCGCGTGGCCGCCTTGCGCTACGACGTGGTAGACGCCTGGGTCACCGCCACGAGTTACCGAGCCTGGTCCGAGTGGATGCTGGGCGACGAAGCGGCGGCACAGCGTGATGCCCTGGAAGCCCAAAGCGCCGCACGCCGGCTCAAGCATCCCTTCAGCTTGGCGCTCTCACTGAGCTTTGCCGGCTGGATGCACCAGTTCCGTGGCGATGCCGCCGCTTTGCGCCAGAGCGCCCAGGAGGCTTTGGCCATATCGCAGGAACACGGCTTCGAGTTCTGGATCGGCTGGAACGAAGCTTTGCTGGGTTGGGCCGTCGGCATCGAGGCCAATGCCCGCCTCGGGGCCGAACAGATTGCCGCCGGCATTCAGCGCTGGACGGCGACCGGCTCTCGCTTGGGCAAGTCCTACTTCTTGGCCCTGCAGGCCCAAGCGCTTTTGCGCTCCCAAATGGCGGTGGCAGCAGGGCAAGTACTGGATGAAGCGCAGGCCTTTGTGGAAGCCACGGGCGAGCGATTTTGGGAAGCCGAGTTGCTGCGCCTTCGGAGCCAATGGATGGCCGCTCAAGGCCATAGCGACGACGCCGTGCGTGCATGCTTGGCCCGCGCGCTGGCTGTGGCTCGGAGCCAATCTGCGGTGGCGCTGATCAAGCGCTGCGAGCGCTCCGCCAGCCTGACCTGAGCCCGGCAGCTCAGCCCTTCCGTCAGCCTTGTCGAAAGGCCATGAGCGCTTGATTGCGCAGCGTGCGCAGCAACTTCAACTCCCGCTCATCCAGGACGATGCCATTGGGCTCTGCGCAATCGGCATAGATCAAGGCCAGAGGCACACCCTTCACCACCACGGGCAACAGCAAGAAACTGCCCGCGCGCAGGTTCGGCCCATACCAATCGGGCAGGCGCTGGGCGATGTTGGGTTGCGTGGTGTCCGCGATCAAGGTGTCGACGCCCTTGAGGCAAATGGCCTGGAACAGGTCGGGCACCGTGCCGGGCTGGAGCGGCACTTTGAACTGAGGAAGCCAAGTCTCCACCGCGTCGCCCAGCGCAAAGCGCCCCGCCAGCATGCCGGTTTTGACGTCGCGCAAGCAAAAGGCAACGCGCCGAAAGGCCAGCGCGCGGTACATGGTTTCAAGAATCATCCGCAGGATGGCACCGAGGTCTTGGCTCTCCACCATGGCGTCGGTGATGTCCTGCACACCGGCCGACAGCTGCTCAGCCGCCTGCGCGCGGCGCGTGGCGGCACTGCCTTCGTCCTGCGCTGTCGGGTGAGTGGCCGGCAGCAGCAGGGTTGCCATGTCGTCAGCGTCGTCGGCCTTGGGTGCGCAGCTCGTGGGCATGAGCCGCTGCGCTGGCGACTGGCGTCCAACCCGCAGTTCCATCGCATCGGCCAAGTGCGAAAGGCGCTCGCGCGCTTCGATACAGGCGGCTTCAAAACGCCCCACCGGAATGCGCAGGGCCTTGGCATTCGCCTCCGCCAAGCGGTGCAGCGGTGCCGACAGCTTTTCGGGCTCTGTGGCCAGGATCAAGTCAGCCGTGTCGTTGGCGGCCCGCGCCAGCCAGCGCTGTTGCTCCAGCTGATTTTCGATGGCGCGCTTGGGAGGCTCTCCGGTCGGGCGGCGCATCACGGTCGTCAAGGTATCGGGTAGGCCCCAGCGCTTGGCCACACCGATGCCCAGATCTTCATAGGGAATGCCAAGGACGCGGGCCGACGCCGTCGCCTCTGTCAGTGCGGCACGCGTTCCCTGCGCCTCGCGCACGAGGCGGCGCACCTGCTGTGCTTCTTCCGGAAAGTAAAACTCCGAGAGCAAACGCCCCAGGTTCTGGAAGAGCGCCGCCAAAAACAGCTCTTCCGCCTCCCGTTGCCCCTGGCAAAGCTCCCGCGCAAGGCTGCCGGCCATCAAACCCCGCAGGAACTCCGTCTTCAACTGCGCGGCATGGCTGCGGTCCTGCATGCGCTCCAGCAACAGCAAGCTCAACGCCAAGTTGCGCACGCCGGCAAAGCCGATCAAGGCCACCGCGCGGCTCACGGTGTTGATGCTGCCGCCGCCCGCATGTCGGTACTGGACGGTGTTCACAAGCCGCAGCAGCTTGTTGGTCAGCGCCACGTCCTTCAAGATGGCGCTGGACAAATTGGCCAGGGACTCATCCTCGCTCTGGGTGAGCTTCTGCACCTGCTCGATGGAAGCCGAAAGGCCGGGGAAGTCAGCCTTGGCGCGCATGCGCCGCAGCAGGAACTCCAGGGCTGCCGCTTGCGGCACGGAATCGCCCTGCGCTGCGGCCAGCTCGGGCTGGTGCAACCATTGCGTCAGCGCATCGCGCAGTTCCGCCGCGCTTTCCCAGCGCAGGCTGGGGTCACGAGAGAGCGCCCGATCCACCAGCGCGCGCAGCGCATCGTCAATGTCTCGGCCATCGACCTGAGGCAAGCAAAGGTCCTCTTGCAGGACCCGCTGCACGCAGCGCATCGGGTCTGGGTCGTGGTTCAGGCGGGTCCCGCTCAGCAATTCAGCCAGCAGGATGCCCGCCGCGAAAACGTCCATGCGGGGGTGCGGCGCCTCGCCTCGCGCGGCTTCTGGGCTGATGTAACCGGGCGTGCCCACCACGCGAGCCGCCTTGGCGTCTTGTACGCGAGCCGCAATGCCGAAGTCGGTCACGCGAGGGCGCCCTTGCACATCCAGCAAGATGTTGCTGGGCTTGAGGTCTCGGTGCACCACGCCGGCCGCGTGGGCGCAGGCCAAGGCGTCCAGCACTGAAATCATCAGCTCCACAGCACGCCGAGCCGGCATCGCGCCTTGGCGCAACAGGGGCATGAGCGTGCCACCGTGCACCAACTCAAACACCAAAGCGGGTCGACCATCAAAACGGTCGGCTTCAAAAACCTGCACGATGCCTGGGTGGTTGAGCCGGCTCACGGCACGGGCCTCTTGCAGCCATTCATCCACCGCGTTATTGGAATCGGTGCTGAGCACCTTGAGCGCCACCTCGCGGTCCAAGCGCGGGTCGTGCGCCAACCAAACGGTGGCTTGCGCGCCTTCACCCAAGAGTCGCTCCAGACGGAATCGGCCCAAGGTATTGGCCATCAAGGCACCGTACGCGTTTGCGTGATGTGGGCCTGCGCTTGCTCTGGGTAGAGCGCCTGCTGGATGTCGCGGGTCGTGAGACCCATCGGGCGGGCATAGCGCCGCGTCACCGCTTCGAGTTGATGGCGGCGGCGGGGCTCTTGCAGAGCCAAGGCGTCCACCAGTTCATTGGCCAAGCCACAGGTCAATCGCAAAGCGTCGAGGTCGCTGTGCGGCGGGTGAATGAGGGAGTCCAACTCCGGGCGATGCGCCAACTGCTGCGCTTCCTCACCCAGGCCCCAGTGGCGCAGAGCAGCGGCTGCCAGTTGGTCCAGGTCGCAGCCCAACACGCTGAACGCCGCTTGGCGCTCGTTCATGCCCTGTGGGTGGGGCTGTTCCTCACTCGGTTCAGGAGCTTTCATCAACCTTTGGACTTGATCGGCATCATCCGGCAGGTGGTAGTGCATCAGCAGTCTTCCCAGGTTTTGCAGCAAGGCCGTGAGGCGGAGCATTTCCGGGTCGTACCCCGGGGGCGCCAAGGGCACAGCCACCTCGGCGGCTTTGTGGGTGCGGGCCAGTGCAAGTCGCAGGTTCAACACGCGCTCGGGCGGCAGCACACCGGGCCAAGGGCGCAAGCCTTGCGCCACTTGCGCCACTTGGGCAAAGCCCAGCATCTTGATCGCGCGCTGCACGCGCAGAACCACATCCCCCGTACTGCCAGTCTGCTTGCGCGCAAGGTTCACCCGCCGCAGCAACTCCAGCGTCAAGGCCACGTCTTGCTGAACAAGACGCGCGGCTTGCCCAGTGTGCCGAGACTCCAGCCCGCCCGCGCTGATGACCTTCACGGCCTCGGGCCGGGTCATGGGCAAGGCGCCGTGGCGCTGCAGGCGCTCCAGCAATTGGGCGATGGCGCCACCTTCCGGACTCTTGACCTGCTCCAGCCAGCCCTCCAGCGCCCGCGCCAGCGGACGTGCTGATAAGTAGCGCTGGCTGGCCTGCGTGGCCGTGCTGCGGTTGACGATGGCGCGCAAGGCATCCTGAACGGGGTGCGACTGCTCAAAGCCCAGCCGCACGAACTCGCGTCCCTGGGGGGGCAGCCGCTTGATCACTTCAGCCGTGTCGGTGGTTTCCAGTGGCGCATGACCGCCCAGCAAACGATTCAGCAGCAAGCCCAGGCACAGCACATCGTCTTCAACAGCGGCTTGATGGCGGACTCGGTGCTGGCTCTCGCTGTTGGGGCCGCTGCTCAGCAAACCGCAGCCGATGAGCCTGGCCTTGCCATCGTCGGCCAGCAACAAATGGAAAGGCTGAAGGTCAAGCAGGTGCCAGCCGGCCTCGTGGATGACCGCCAAGCCTTGGGCTGCATGCTCTAGCCAAGTGGCCGCCAGTTGGGGGTCTGGCACACGGTGCCTCGCCAGGCGCTCGTCGACGGTCAGGCCGAGGCCACGTTCGTAAGCGATGTAGGGCCAGGGGTCAGCGACGCCGATCTCGACGGGTTGAGCCAGGGCCGGGTGCTGCAGCTTGCTGGCCAAACGCACGGCGTCCATCCAGGCATCCAACGACTCTGGCTGCTTGCGGGGCAAAAGCAGCAGCAGCTCCTGCGAGAAACGGGTGTCCGTCACATGCCAAAGCATGCTGGCGTTGCTCTTGCCCAGCAGGGCCTTTAACTGGAAAGGTCCAAGCAGGCGCGGCGCGGGGGCTGGGGGGGGAGGAACTGCACTCATCAAGAAGCATTACAACCGCTCTGCGTGACGCTAAAGCCTCGGAAAAGCCCGTTTCGCGTGCGTTCAGTTGCTCAGGGAGAGCCAGACTTTCTCCAGCCGCTTCACGCTGACGGGCTGCGGCGTGCGCAACTCTTGGGCAAACAAGCCCACGCGAAGCTCCTCCAGTTGCCAGCGGAAGTCCTCAAGGCGCGGGTCTCGGGCGCCACGCAGCTCGGCCACGCGGCGCTGCCAGCGCTGCTCCAAAGGCCGCAATTCGGCCAGCAGGCGTTCGTCGCGGGCCGCGTCTTGGCGCCATTTGTCCAACCGCAGCTGAATGCCCTTGAGGTAGCGCGGCAGGTGCTGCAGCTGCAGCCAACCGGTTTGCACCAGGAACTGCTTGGGCAACAAACGGTCAAGCTGGGCTTGCAGGTCGTCTTGCAAGGGCTTGGGCGCGCGCGCATCTTTGAGCTTGCGGGCGGCGGCTTGGTGCTCGGTGAGCACCACCCCCGCTTGGCGCAAAACCTCTTGGGCGATGAGCACAAGGCGGGGCCGGCCTTCGGCCAAGCGCTGGTCAAAGCCCTTGAGATCCGTCGGCCAGGGTGCCGACAAAAAGGCACGTTGCAACGCCAGCTGCAGCACCTGGGCGCGCAACTCCTCCAAGGTTCCCAAGGGCAGGTAAGCGACGCCAAGCCGCTGCAAGTCGGGGCCTAGGTTTTTCTCAAGTCCGCGCAGTGGCTCTTTGAGCTGGAGCGCAAACAAACGCGCTAAGCCCTTCTCGTGGGCCAAGCGGGCTTGCTCCGGCTCGTCAAACACCTCAATGACAACCTGCGTTTGCTGATCGATCAAGGCCGGAAAGCCGATCAGTGTTTGGCCGCCTTTGCGGATCTCCATGAGCTCAGGCAACTCACCGAAATCCCAACTGGTGTGACCCTGTGCCGCATCAAGCGCCGGGCCTGCGGCCTTGGTCGGCGCTGTCTCGCCCTTCGGGCCTGAAGCGCCCGGCCCCTTCGGCGCCGCTGCAGGCGTTGCCAGCTTCAAGGCCGCCAGGGCCTGAAAGCTGCTGCGCGCCAAGCTGCCGAACTCCGCCTTCAAGCCAGCGAGATTGCGGCTCATGCCCAGCATGCGGCCATGCTCATCGACCACGCAAAGGTTCATGAAGAGATGGGGCTGCACCAGCTCCTGCTTGAAGTCAGCGCGGGTCAAAGGCAAGCCGGTTTTGACTTTCACGACAGCGAGCAATTGGTCAATGAGGCTGCCCTCACCAAAAGGCTGCTGGGCAATGAACTCCGCCACGAAGGCCGGCACCGGCGCCAAGCGGGCACGCGGCTTTTGCGCCAGGCTCTTGATGAGGGCCGTCACCTTGGGCTCCAACAGGCCGGGCACCAGCCATTCGCAAGCCGCCTCGTTGACGGGATTGAGCGCAAACACGGGCACGGTGACGGTCAGGCCGTCGCGGGCGTCGCCGGGTTCGTGCAGGTAGTCGCAGCGGCAGTCCACACCGCCCAGGCGCAGCACGCGGGGGAAGGCATCTGAGGTGATGCCCGCCGCTTCATGCCGCATCAACTCTTCGCGGCTGAAGTGCAGGAGTTTGGGCTCCGCCTTGCTGGCTTGGCGCCACCAGCGCTCCAAGCTGGCGGTGGAATGCACCTCAGGGGGAATCTGGGCGTCGTAGAAGGCGGCGATCAACGTGTCGTCGACCAGCACGTCTTGGCGGCGGCTCTTGTGCTCCAGCTTTTGCACTTCGGCAATGCGCTTGGCGTTGTGGGCCAGGAAGGGGAGTTGCGAGTCGATCTCGCCGCCCACCAGGGCCTCGCGGATGAAGATCTCCCGCGCCTGCACCGGGTCCACACGGCCAAAGTTAACGCGCTTGCCTTGGTACAGGATGAGGCCGTAGAGCGTGCCGCGCTCCAGCGCAATCACCTCGCCCGCCTTCTTCTCCCAGTGGGGCTCGCTCAAGGAGGTTTTCAGCAAGTGGCCGCATTGCGCCAGCACCCATTGCGGGTCGATGTTGGCAAGCCCGCGGCCCCAGAGCCGGGTGGTCTCCACCAGTTCAGCGGCCATCAGCCAGCGGCCTGGCTTTTTGCTCAGGTGGGCGCCGGGCCAGGGCCAGAACTTGATGCCCCGCGCGCCCAGCCACGGGTCTTCGGTTTCGCTCTTGAGGCCGATGTTGCCGAGCAGGCCCGCGAGCAGTGCGCGGTGCAACTGCTCGTATGTGGGTTCGCTGGCGTTGAGCTTCCAGCCTTGCTCGGTCACGACGGTGTGCAGCTGCTGGTGCACATCGCGCCATTCGCGCACCCGGCGCGGGCTGATGAAGTGGTCGCGCAGCAGGGCTTCGTGCTTGCGGTGCGAGAGCTTGTGCTGGCCCTCGGCACCCCGTGAGGTCTCCAGCCACTTCCAAAGCTTCAGCAGACCGTTGAACTCGCTTTTCTCGTCGTCAAACGGCTTGTGCTTGGCGTCGGCCGCTTGTTGCTGGTCCATGGGCCGGTCGCGCACGTCTTGGCTCGACAGGCTGCTGGCGATGACGAGCATCTCGGCCAAACATTGCCCGTCGCGCGCTGCCAAGAGCATGCGGCCCACGCGCGGGTCCAGGGGCAGGCGGGACAACTGGCGGCCGATTTCGGTCAGCTCATTGGCCTCGTCCACGGCGCCGAGCTCGGCGAGCAGTTGGTAGCCATCGGCAATCGCCTTGCCCGGTGGGGCTTCTAGGAAGGGGAAGTCCTCCACCGCACCGAGGCGCAGACTCTTCATGCGGAGGATCACACCGGCCAAGCTGCTGCGCAAGATCTCCGGGTCGGTGAAGCGGGGCCGCTGGGCGAACTCTTTCTCGTCGTAGAGCCGCACGCAGGTGCCGTTGCTCACGCGGCCGCAGCGGCCGGCGCGCTGGTTGGCGGCCGCTTGGCTCACGGCCTCCACCTGCAACTGCTCGACCTTGGTGCGGTAGCTGTAGCGCTTGACGCGCGCCGTGCCGGCATCCACCACGTAACGAATACCGGGCACCGTGAGCGAGGTTTCGGCCACGTTGGTGGCCAGCACGATGCGCGGGGCGCCGTGGGGCTGGAAGATCTTGTCTTGATCGGCTGGAGTCAGGCGCGCAAACAGTGGCAGCACCTCGACGCCCGGCGGGTGGTGGCCGCGCAGGGTCTCGGCCACTTCGCGGATCTCACGCTCACCCGGCAGGAACACCAAGCAGTCACCCGGCCCATTGCTGCGCCAGAGTTCATCCACGGCATCCCTCACCGCTTCGGCCACGCCATAGTCGCGCTTCTCTTCAAAGGGGCGCCAGCGCTGCTCCACCGGGAACAGGCGACCGCTGACTTGAATGACGGGCGCAGGGCCTTTGGCGCTTTCAAAGTGCTTGGCAAACCGGTCTGCATCGATGGTGGCCGAGGTCACGACGATCTTCAGGTCCGGCCGGCGCGGCAGCAGCTGCTTGAGGTAGCCCAGCAAGAAGTCGATGTTCAGGCTGCGCTCGTGGGCCTCGTCAATGATGAGGGTGTCATAGCGCTTGAGCAGCGGATCCGTCTGCGTCTCGGCCAGCAAGATGCCGTCGGTCATCAGCTTGACCGAGGCGCCGGGGGTGATGCGGTCGTTGAAGCGGATCTTGTAGCCGACGACTTCTCCGAGGGGCGAGTTCAACTCCTCGGCAATGCGCTTGGCCACACTGGTCGCCGCGAGGCGGCGCGGCTGGGTGTGGCCGATCAAACCACCGCCATTGGCCTTGCCTCGGCCAATCGTCAACGCGATTTTTGGCAGCTGCGTGGTCTTGCCCGAGCCGGTCTCGCCGCAAACGATGACGACCTGGTGCGCGCGCATGGCGGCCGCGATCTCGTCGCGCCGCGCACTGACGGGCAGGCTCTCGGGAAAGCTGATGGGCGGAAGCGGCGCAGCCGGCGCTTCGGGCCGGCTGCGAGGGGTCTCTTGATTCATGGCGCGAGCATTGTCCCGCGAGCGCCAAGCCGTCGGCACAATGTCCTGCCTATGAACGCCCTGGTCTTCCCCCACACCTTTGTGCCCTGGTTCCGTGCCGTGGCGCCCTACATCCATGCTTACCGGGGTGAGACCTTTGTGGTGGGCATCGCCGGGGAGTTGATTGCCGCCGGCAAGCTGCCCACCTTCGCCCAAGATTTGGCCCTGATGCATGCCATGGGCATCCGCATCGTGCTGGTGCACGGTTTTCGGCCCCAGGTGGACGAACAACTGCGGCTGAAGAACCACCCGGCCAAGTACCACCGGGGCATGCGGGTGACCGATGCCGTGGCGCTGGACAGCGCTCAGGAAGCCGCCGGGCAGCTGCGCTTCGAAATTGAAGCCGCCTTCAGCCAAGGCCTGCCCAACACCCCCATGGCTGGCGCCACGGTGCGGGTGATGTCGGGCAACTTCATCACGGCCCGCCCGGTGGGCGTGGTGGGTGG
>JBKCVH010000214.1:0-14439 GCA_046317675.1 Burkholderiales bacterium | reverse complement strand
TGATGGCCGCCACGGCCAACACTTGCCAAGGCCGGTCGAGCAAGACCTTGGGGTCAAACAACATGCCCACCGAGACAAAAAACAGCACCGCAAAAGCGTCTCGGAACGGCAGCGATTCTTGAGCCGCCCGGTGGCTCAACTCGGACTCCCGCAGCACCAAGCCCGCAAAGAAAGCGCCGAGTGCCACCGACACGCCAAACAGCGCGGCAGCGCCGTAGGCAATGCTCACTGCCACCGCCACCACACACAGGGTGAACAGCTCCCGCGAGCCGGTTTTGGCGATTTGCCACAGCATCCAGGGCAAGACCCTGCGACCTCCGAGCAGCATCAGTGCCACAAAGCTGCCAACGGCCAGCAAGGTGCTGCCCAAGGTGGTCCAGATGTTGGCGCCGCTGCCTGCCGAAGCGCCCACCAAGGCCGGCAGCATCACCAGCGCCAGCACCATGGCCAAGTCTTCCACCACCAGCCAGCCCACCGCAATGCGCCCGTTCTGGCCATCCAGCAAACCCCGCGCCTCCAGCGCACGCAGCAGCACCACGGTACTGGCCACGGAAAGCGAAAGCCCGAACACCAAGGCGCCTGCCATCGACCAACCCCACCACAGCGCCAAGCCGGCGCCCATGGCCGTGGCCGTGGCCATTTGCACCACGGCCCCTGGCACGGCGATGCGCTTGACGGCCATCAGGTCGGCCATGGAGAAGTGCAAACCGACGCCGAACATCAGCAGCATCACGCCGATCTCGGCCAATTGCAGCGCCAGCGGCACATCGGCCACGAAGCCGGGTGTGTGAGGCCCGATCAAGACCCCCGCCACCAAGTAGCCCACCAAAGCCGGTAGCCGCAGCCTCAAAGCCACGAAGCCGAGCAGCAAAGCCAAGCCGAGGGCTGCGGCCAAGGTGACGATCAGGGGCATGCTGCCGTGCATGAGGCTTCGCCTTTCAAGCTGTGGAGGCGGAGCCGGCGAGTGTGCCCCAGGCGCCAAAGCCGGGCAGTGCTACGGGCTAAAAGAGTCCACCAGGCGGTGCGCGAGCTCTTCGAGCGTGGCAGCGCTTTGCCATCCTTCTAGGCTGCGCAGTTGAATTGGCAAATGGCTGTAGCGGTGCAGCAGCATGAGGCGCAGCAAGGCCTCCGGCTCGGCCGGCACCGGCACCCCGAGCCCGGCAAACCAAGCCGCCACCCGAGCGGGGGCACCGTCGCACAGGAAGCAAAGCGGCCCGAGCCAGTCGTAAGCGGCGGCGCCCACCATGCCGTCGCCGAAATCGAAGAGGCCGCAAAGGCGATCGGCGTCGTCTATCAGCAGGTTCATGGGCGTGAACTCGCCCGTCAGCAGCACGTCGGCGTCGCCGTCCTGAAACGGGAGCGGGCCGTCGAGGAAGGCTGCCAGCTGCGCCTGCAGGTGCTCAGGCATGCCCGTGCGCGCCTGCCGAGCGGCACATTGGGCGCGCTGGCGGCTGATGAAGTCGGCCCATGGGGGCGCGAGCTCGGCTTGGCTTCCAACGGGCACTGCCTGCACCTGCGCCGCCAATTGACCCAGGCTGCGCAACAGCGCCAGCCGCGCGGGTTCGCTCATGTGGGCCCAACGCTGGGTCAAGACGGTGCCCGGCAGCTGGCTCATCAAAGTCCAAGTCCAGCCTTCGCGCTCGCCGCTTCCCATAAGCTGGGGCGTGGGCACGCTGAGCTGCCCGTGGAGCTTGCCCAGCATGCCGCGCTCAAAGGCCCAGTGGTCGCGCAGGAAGGGTGGGTAGAGCTTCAGGACTTGCTCCTGGCCCAGCAAGGCCACCAGCACGGTGCCTTCGCCAGCAGCGCGCCAGTCGCTGGTCCAGCCCAGTTCGCGCACGAGCGTTTCCATGGCCGGCTGCCACTGCTCGGGCGTGTCATGCAGCGCGTCAAAACTGCTCGGGTCGAGCCCTTGGGGCAGGCGGGTCACACCAGTCCTTCAAGCTGTTGGCGGCGCACATCCTGGGCAATCTGCTGGATGTAGGCGGCAAAGCCGGGGTCCTCGCCGCGCAGCAGTTGCGGCAGCAGAAAAAAGAAGTCGTCCCGCGCGCACCATTCGCGCATGTAGTCGTCCCAGCTGTTCCAACGGCGCTTCTCTGATTCGCTCATGTCGGGCTTCCAGGCCACGAGGTAGGCGCGTTCAAAGAGCGACACCAGCATGTCAAAGATCACCAGCATGCGTTCGCGTTGCTCCGGCGTTGGCGCCTCCAGCGCTTGCGTGCTGCGCAGTTGCAAGTCGCTGTTGACCAGCACCACCTTGAGGAAGTCGTTGTAGGTGTTGGCCAGCAGCAGGTAGGCCTCTTCTTCTTCGTTCTCGCGCTCGGCGCGCTGCTGCTTGACGAACACCCAGATGGCGAAGGGCAGGCCGATCACGGTGACGAGGTAGGAGGCGAACTCCCAGGATTCGAGCCAGCTCATAAGTAGTCGTCTTCGAGTTGGTGGCGGACGGCGATGACGGTGACTTGGCTGGCGTTCGGAATGTCGTTCAGGGCCACATAGCCACCTGCAGGGACGGCAATCACCAACTCGCGAAGCTGTAGGTCTCCGGCGGCGTGCCGGTACAGGTAAGGGGTGCGGCTGAGGCGTCCTTCGATGTGCTCACGAAGTTGCCCAATGAGGCTTTCAGCGCGCGCCAAGTCTTCAACGTAGCGCGCTTGGTCCAGCAAATGCCGGTAGAGGCGGAAAAGGTCACCCTGCGCTTTGGCCGTGTAGACGACGTCAAACAGCCCGGGCTTCACCCGAGCAGTTCCTTGCGGCGCGCCTCCAGCATGCGTTCCAGTTCGTCGTGCACTTCCTCAGCGCTGTAGGACACCCCCGTTCGGTGGTACTCCTCCAAGGACTCAATGCCGCGCCGCAGGAACTCCGCCCGCACCTGGCGGCGGTGCACCAGGTCGCGCACGGCGGTTTCCATCAAGCTCGAAACGGTTTCGCCGTCGCGCAATACCGACTCGGTGGCTTCACGCAGTTCCGGGCTGACGCGCAGCGAAGGCAAGGTGGCGGTCTTCATGAGGACTCCAGGGTGCGTTGCAATTGCAATGCGTCGACTCTAGCCGAAGGGCCGGCTGGCGTCATGTGGGCTGGTGGTCAGGTCAGCAGCAAGGCTTGGTTGACATGCAAGACGGCATCTGACTCCGTCACTGTCCTGTCACCCTGCTTGGCTTGAGTTCAACGCTTGACAGCGGACGATAGTAAGCCGCCAGCAGCCGAAGCAAGAAAATACACAAACCCATTGCCCCCGATTGGCAAATTGCCAGACAACTCCAGTGGCAGCAGAAGCCAAGCAGGCAATACCGCAAGGTAGAAGCCAATCTCCACCAATAGAAGCTCTCGCTTCATTATTCTGCGAACCATCCACATGGAAATTCTGATTACAAAGGGCAGAAGTGCCCATTGAAGAAAACCCACAATGGCAACTACCAGGGTGCTAGCTGTCATGACCATGCTCGATAGTTAGTAACTTCACGTTCCCCGGCGCGCCAGAGCCCCAAAAGTATAGCCGCTGGTCCCGCCAAGAATAAAACCACCTGTTGAGCCCACTGCGGGTGCAATCCTTGTTGCGGCACCAAGAAGCGCTGGACTCGGGCTCAGGCCTCGACTTTCTCCTGCGCCAGCCTTTAAATACCCGTTCGAGCAAGCAGTTCTGTAGCTTAAGACGGTCCAAAGAGAAAGCCAGTATTGGTCCCTCGGCTCAACCGTCGCGTCGATGCCCGTTACAAGCAATAAAAAAATATTGGCTCTGACGTTATTGGTACTAGCGAAGGCACTTCAGGGCCACCCAGAAGAAAATTCCGGCTGCGACTAAATACATGATGACAATCATGGAGAAGACCAATGGCGCGCTATCTAGCGGTACAACAATATCTACCGCCCTTGTCGATAACTCAATGAGCCCGGCATGAATTGCAAAGCCAATGTATCCAAGAGTGCCAAGCCCAGCAAGCGCCATGGCAGCGCCCCCGATGAATAAAGTCCATTCAAACAGTGAGCGCTTCCGCATTGAATCACCCTCGGTTTCAGATTTCACCCATAAGCTCGTGCGGGGCTCAAGGCCAATATGGGGTTCCGTATCGCGCGTCTTCACGGCTACCGCCAGAAAGCAAGGCCTCTTCTGTACGAATATCCCAATAGACCTGTGCACACCCGCAATTCCACCACCCCGGAAGCTTGCGCGGCTCTATAATCTTCTTCTGACACGCCCCAGCGCACGGGCCGACCATTGAGTTCGAATGTCACCACACTTCGCTGCCCCGCCCATCCGCCGCTCCGCTGAATCGCACTCGATATCGGCGCGCTTATCAAGCCGCACGACCGCCGGTCATCCATGGCATTAATGATATTCATCAGGCCGATTGTCAGAAAAGCCGCACAGGCTGCCAAAAGTGCACCGCAAGAATGCCCGAACCAGTCCGTGCGGTAGAAATTTGAAAATCTAGACCTGATATGCATAATCAGGCCAAACCACAAAAAAAGCGATACACCCCAAAACAGAAGGTGCCAGTGGCTCACTTTGCCGCTGTCCTCGGCATCAAAAAAAACCAAGCCATACAGCATCAGTAGTCCATAAGGAACTGCCAATAGAAGAAATATCAAATCCCCGTCGGCCGCGGTTAAATGCCCTTGGCGATATCTGATAAAACACGCCCGGATATTCATGTCAGAAATCCTAAACTTGCCAATGCCGACATTTTTCCAGAAGCTCCGCCGGCTTTTGGGTTGAAATCGCACCAGCGCTGAACCCGCGAGGTCACTTCAAACCGTGCTGCGATCCGCTCGCAACGGTTTCAGGAACCGCATTCTTGGGGGCGATACGGTCACCGCACAAACCGCCTGCTCGCGTCATACGGAAACACATCGTGCACATGCCCGCCCTGAATGGCCTCCTTGCACCCCTGCCAAAAAGCCGGGTCCAGCAAGTCCGCATGGTGCTTCATGAACGGCTCGCGCACGCCCGGGTGGCCGAGCAGGAAGGGCTCGAAGGTTTCCGGGAACACATCGCCCTTGTTCACCGCGTACCAAATCTCGCCGCTCATTTCGTCTTCCTCGTTGCGCGGTTTGGGCACTTTGCGGAAGTTGCAGTCGGTCAGGTACTCGATCTCGTCGTAGTCGTAGAACACGACCTTGCCTTGGCGGGTCACGCCGAAGTTCTTCCACAGCATGTCGCCGGGGAAGATGTTGGCGGCCACGAGGTCTTTGATGGCGTTGCCGTACTCCTGCACGGCGGCTTCCATTTGCTCGGGGGTGCAGTCTTGCAGGTAGATGTTCAGCGGCACCATGCGGCGCTCGATGTAGATGTGCTTGAGCACGAGGTCGTCGCCGTTTTCTTCCAGCAGGCTGCCGCAGAAATGGCGCAGTTCCTTGATGAGTTCTTCATCAAAGCGGTGCCGGGGCAGGGCCACGTTGCTGAACTCCAGCGTGTCGGCCATGCGGCCCACTCGGTCGTGCTGCTTCACGAGCAGGTACTTGCTTTGAATCAGTTCCCGCGTGGTGTCTTTCTGCGGCGGGTAGAAGTCTTTGATGAGCTTGAAGACGAAGGGGTAGCTGGGCAGGTCGAACACCAGCATGACCATGCCCTTGATGCCGGGGGCGATGCGGAACTTGTCGCTGCTGTGGCGCAGGTGGTAGAGCAGGTCGCGGTAGAACAGGTTCTTGCCGTGCTTTTGCAAGCCGATGGCGCTGTACAGCTCGGCGCGCGGCTTCTTGGGCATCATGCTGCGCAGGAACTGGATGTAGGCGCTGGGCACCTCCATGTCGACCATGAAGTAGGCGCGGGCGAAGCTGAAGAGCATGAGCAAGTCGTCTTCGCCAAAGAGCATGGCGTCGATGACCAACTGGCCCTTCTTGCCATGCAAGATGGGAAGCGCGAATGGCGTTTCTTGGAAGCCGTTGACGATCTTGCCCACCACGTAGGCGCCCTTGTTGCGGAAGAACAGGCTACTCAGCACCTGCACCTGGAAGTTGGTGCGCCAGCGCGCGCCGGCGAGCTTGCGCTCGACCGCGCGCACCACTAGCTCGGTGTCGCGCGCGGGGTCTTCAAAGGGGCGCTTGAGCTGGAAGTTGGTGACGATGCGGCGGAAGGTTTCGGCGAGCCGGCCCGGTTCCGGGTAGTAGGCCCGGTAGGTGGGCATGGCGGCCGGTTCTTCGTTCTCGATGTACTCGGTGCTCACCGCCGGCCGCACAAACAAGAAGTTGTTGTGGAAGTAGCTGTGGTGCAGGATGCGCGTGCACACCGAGTTGAAGAAGGTCTCGGCCAGCTCGGGTTGCCGGTGGTTGGTGAGCAGGCCGATGTAGTGCAGCTTCACCTGCTGCCACACGCTCATGGGCAGGCTGCTGGCTTGGTGCCGGGCTTCCAGCAGGTCCACGTTCTCGCTCACGCGCTGGTCGTAAAACTCAATGCGCTCGGCCTGTGCGCGCTGCTGGCCGTGCCAGTCGGCCGCCTCGAAGCGGGCTTTGGCGTGGCCGGTGGTTTCGCGGAAGAGGGCGTAGTGGCGGTTGAAGCCGCCAATCAGGGTGTGCGCGATGGCGATCGCGCGGGAGTCGGTGAGCTGCGGGAATTCAACGGATGTCAAGGTCAACGCTCCAGGCGTAAAGCCGCGCCAGCGTGACGCCGCTGCCACCGCACACCACCACCAGCGGCGCCTTGAAACGCGCGAGTTGGGCTTCGTGCACGCGCAGCGCGGCAATGACGGCGCCGCAGGCCGGTTCGACAAGAACCCGCGCGCTGTCCACAAAGCGGTCCACGGCTTCCACGGCCTGGGCATCGCTCACGGTCAGGCTGATGACTTCATGCTGCTGGGCCAGGGCCACGGCTTGCGCACACACCCGGCGCGCGCACAGCGAACTTGCCACCGACTGCACGCTGGGCAGCGCCACCGGTTGGCCTGCCGCCAAAGCCGCCGCGTAGCTGGCGGCGCCCGTGGTTTCAACGGCCACGAGCGGCGTGCTCAAGCCATGGCGAACCAGGCCCGCATGCATGCCGGCCAAGAGGCCGCCGCCGCCCACGTCGACCAGCACGGCGTCGAACTCGATGCCAGCGGCCACCACTTCGTCGATCAGGGTGGCGTGGCCTTCCCACAGCAGCGGGTCGTCAAAGGGGTGCACATAGGCGGCGCCGATTTGCCGCGCAAGGGCCTGGGCAATTTGGTCGCTCTCGTCCCACACCATGCCCTCGACCATCAACTGCGCGCCGCGCGCTTCAATGGCCCGGCGCACGCTGTCGGCCGTGGTGTGGGGCACCACGATGGTGGCGGGCACGCCGCAGGCCTTGGCTGCCATGGCGGCTGCCAGCCCCGCGTTGCCACCGGAGGCACACACCACCGCCTTGGCCCCGGCCGCAACCCGCGCCTGCACGAGCCGGCCCACGCCGCGCAGCTTGAAGCTGCCGCTGGGTTGCAGCGCGTCCATCTTCAGCCACACGGTGCGGTTGGGGCCCACCAACTCGGGAGGCGCCTGAATGAGCGGGGTTTCGATGTGCAGTGGCTTCATGGGCTTGGAATCAAGTAGCGCTTTTCCACGGCGGCAAGGCCCTGGGCAAAGGCGGTTTGTACTTCTTCAGAGCAAGTGGCGGTGATGCGCAGGTCTTCCAGCAAGCCGTTGTGGAGGCCATAGACCCAGCCGTGAACGGTAACCGTTTGCCCGCGCGCCCAAGCGTCTTTGACGATGGTGGTTTGGCACACATTTCTGGCCTGCTCCAGCACGTTCAGCTCCACGAGCGCATCCACCCGGCCCGCTTCGCTTTCGATGCTGGCCAAGAGCGCCGCGTGGTGGTCGCGCACGTCGGCCACATGCCGCAGCCAGTTGTCGACCAGCCCTGCGCGTTTGTTGGTAAGCGCCGCGCGAACGCCGCCGCATTGGCTATGACCCACCACGATGATGTGCAGCACGCCCAGCACATCGACGGCGTACTGAATGACCGACAGCGCGTTCAAGTCGGTGTGCACCACCAAATTGGCCACGTTGCGGTGCACGAAGAGCTGCCCCGGCAGGAGGCCCACCAAGTCATTGGCCGGAACCCGGCTGTCAGAGCAGCCGATCCACAGGTATTGCGGCTCTTGCTGAGTCAGCAGTTTGGTGAAGAAGCCGGGTTGCTGGGCTTCAAGTTCCGCCGCCCAGCGGCGGTTGTTGGCAAACAGGGTGTCCAGGCGGGTGTCGCTCATCGGTACAGGGCGTACAGGTGCCGGTCGATGAGGGCGCCGCGCTTGAAGGCACTGCGCGGCTGCACGGATTCCAGGCGCATGCCGATCTTCTCGGCCACGCGCATGGAGGGCCTGTTGCCAGCATGAATGGGCGCGAAGACGCGGCTCACCTCCGGGTTCAACAAGGCCTGCTCCACCACATTCTGGGCGGCCAGCGGCACGATGCCTTGGCCCCAATGGGCTGGACTCATCCACCAGCCGACTTCGACATTGCAGCGCTGAAAGCCGGTTTGCCCTTGTGCGCCCACGCCGCCCTGCGGCACGTCTTCTAGGCACAGCGCCCAGTTGCTGCCTTGGCGGCTGCCCTCCTGGACCCACCATTGCGCGTCAGCGAGCCGGTAAGGCTCGGGCCAGGTGTCGCTCATCCAGCGCACGATGGCGTCGTCATTGGCCACCGCCACCAGTGCGGCTTCGTCGCCCTCGCGCCAAGGGCGCATGGCCCAACCCGCTTTGAGGGCAAAGCTGGGCAAGCTCACGAGGTTTTGGGCACGCGCGCCCCGAGCCAGCCCAGTGGCCCGAGCATCAAGCTGCAGCCAAAGACCCACCACAGCGTCAGCGTGCCGCCTTCAAAGGCCAAGAAGCCCAGCGAGCGAAGCACCAAGATGGCAATGGCCAGCTTGCCCAGCAACAAGCACAGCGCGCCGCTGGCTTTGGTGAGCATCTCAATCGGTCCGTCGTTGGCTGGAACGACGAACAGGCCGTAACCCAAAAGCGTCAACCCCGGGTAGGCCAGCCAGGCAGTCCAGCCCGGCTGGAGCGAGCTCCAGCCGGCGGCGCTGACCAAAAGCACACCGCCGCTGAGCAGGCCCAGCAGCACCATGAGCGCGCCAAACATCAGCACCATCACATCGTCTCCGCAAAGAGTTCACGACCGATCAGCATGCGGCGAACTTCACTGGTGCCGGCGCCAATCTCGTACAGCTTGGCGTCGCGCCACAGGCGGCCCAGCGGGTACTCGTTGATGTAGCCGTTGCCGCCAAAAATCTGGATGCCCTCGCCCGCCATCCAAGTGGCCTTCTCGGCGCACCACAAGATGACCGAGGCGCAGTCCTTGCGCACTTGGCGCACGTGGGTGGGGCCGAGCTTGTCGAGGTTCTTGCCCACGGTGTAGCAAAAGGCACGGGCGGCTTGCAGCACCGTGTACATGTCGGCCACCTTGCCCTGGATGAGCTGGAACTCGCCAATGCTCTGGCCGAACTGCTTGCGGTCGTGGATGTAGGGCACCACGTTGTCCATCACCGCTTGCATGATGCCGATGGGGCCGGCGGCCAGCACGGCGCGCTCGTAGTCGAGGCCGCTCATCAAGACCTTGGCGCCTTGGTTCAGGCCGCCCAAGATGTGATCGGCTGGCACCTCCACGTCTTGGAACACCATCTCGCCCGTGTGGCTGCCGCGCATGCCCAGCTTGTCCAGCTTTTGCGCGGTGCTGAAGCCCTTCATGCCCTTCTCGACGATGAAGGCGGTGATGCCGCGTGCAGCCAGTTCGGGTTCGGTTTTGGCGTAGACCACCATGGTGTCGGCGTCGGGGCCATTGGTGATCCACATCTTGCTGCCGTTGAGCAGGTAGTAGCCGCCCTTGTCTTCCGCCTTGAGCTTCATGCTGATGACGTCAGAGCCAGCGCCCGGTTCGCTCATGGCCAGCGCGCCCACGTGCTCGCCGCTGATGAGTTTGGGCAGGTACTTCGCCTTCTGCGCATCGCTGCCATTGCGTTTGATTTGGTTCACGCACAGGTTGCTGTGCGCGCCGTAGGACAGGCCTACCGAGGCACTGGCGCGGGAGATTTCCTCCATGGCCACCATGTGCGCCAAGTAGCCCATGTTGGCGCCGCCGTACTCCTCGGGCACGGTGATGCCGAGCACGCCCAAGTCGCCCATCTTGCGCCACAGGTCCATGGGGAACTGGTCGTTTTGGTCGAGCTCCGCCGCGCGGGGTGCGATTTCGGCTTGGGCAAAGTCGCGCACGGCGTCGCGCAATGCATCAATGTCTTCGCCAAGTTGGAAGTCCAGGCCGGGGATGTTCATGATCGGGTTACCTGCGGTTTCGTTGAAGCTGGCATTCTCACCGTGGCGCACCGCTCACCAGCCGGTCTCGGCCATTGCGCTTGCCCTCGTAGAGCCGTTCGTCGGCCCGCTGAAGTAGCACCTGCACCGTCTGCCCGTCCTGGGGTGTGCAGGCAAGTCCCGCCGTGGCCGTGACCTGCAGCTCCAAACCCGAGGAAAGCGCCAGCGGCCGGGTGCGCAGCAGGCCGAGCAACTGCTCGACGACAGCAACGGCTTCGGCTTGGCTTGTGGAGGGCAAAACCAGCAAAAACTCCTCGCCACCAAAGCGCAACACGCTGTCTTGCCGGCGCAGTTGCTGGCGCAGCAAGTTGGCGACGTGGCGCAGTAACTCGTCACCGGCAAGGTGGCCGTGGCCATCGTTCACGGCTTTGAAGTGATCAAGGTCCAGGATGCACAGGCAACTGGGTTGGCCGCGGTCGCGCTCAATGCGCAAGATGTCGGGCACCACGCGCTCTAGGTAGCGGCGGTTGAAAAGGCCGGTGAGCGGGTCGGTCTGCAGCTCCAACTCCAGCGCCTCCACGCGGTGCTGGAACGAGAAGGCGCCGAGCAGCTCCCGCAAGCGCCGCAGTGAGGGGTTCGGCTCCGCCTCTTCGCGCAAATCGCGCAGTGCCAAGGCGGCCATCGCACCAAAAACCAGGGCCATCACGCCTTTGCCCACGGCGTTGGCGGCAAGGGCCTCGTGGGTCAAGGCGCTGGGGCCAAAGGCCAGGCCGAGGAACAATACCGTGTCGAGCTGCGTCACCACCAAGAGGCTCAGCACAAGGGCGAGCCACAAAGGCCAGCGGCGCTGCCGCAAGAACTCCACCAACAACACACTGCCTACCAAGCCCATCAGCAGCAAGACATTGCCCACCCCCTGAACCCAGGCGCCAAAAACCAGCAGCCTGCGGTCGAGCGCCATGCCCAACTCGATGTCCGGCTGGTCCAGCAAGAGGGCCAACAGAGGGTGCAGCAAACCCGACACGATGCTCAAGGCCACCAGACCCCAAGCCAGCTGGCGCGCACTGGTCGGCCCCAGGCGCAAATGCACCACTTGCATGACGGCAAGCAGGTTGATGTAAGACACCAAAGAGCCCAAGGAGACCGGCCCCAAGGCCGGAATGTTCAGATTGATGGCGGCTGCGGCGTGGTACTTCAGGCCTTCGAGCAGGCCCATCACGAGCATCAACGGCGCCAGCCCGTAGTCCCGGCGCAAGCCAAGGGCAGCCATGCAGAGACCAAAGCTGAGCGAGGCCAGCAATAGGATCAGCAGCAGGCTTGAAAGGCCGGGCATGGCGCAATTAAAGAGGAGCTTGGGCAGGAGGGCAGGGCTGGCTCAGTGTAGAAAGCCGCCATGCAGCTTCAACAAATCCTTTTCAGCCAGGGCTTCGGCACCCGGCACGAGTGCGCCGGCTTGGTGGTTCAGGGCCACGTGCAGGTGAACGGCCAAACCTGCTCAGACCCTTTTGAAGACCTTGAACCGGAGGGCCTCGTTTTTGAGGTCGACGGCAAGCCCTGGCCCTACCGGGAGAAGGCACTGGTCATGCTGCACAAGCCCACGGGCTACGAGTGCAGCATGAAGCCCAAGCACCACCCCAGCGTGCTCAGCCTGCTCCCCGGGCCTTTGCGGGTGCGCGGCGTGCAGCCCGTGGGCCGGCTGGACGAAGACACCACGGGGCTCCTGCTGCTGACCGACGACGGCGCGCTCATCCACAAATGGACCCACCCCAAGCGCAAGCTGCCCAAGGTGTACGAGGCGCAGCTCAAGCACCCGATGGACGATGCCGCCTGCCAAAAGCTGCTGGCCGGTGTGGTGCTGGACGACGACCCAGCGCCGGTCAAGGCGGAAGTGGCCGAGCTGCCCGACCCCTTGCTCCTGCGCATGAGCCTGACCAGCGGGCGCTACCACCAGGTCAAGCGCATGGTGGCCGCCGTGGGCAACCGGGTGGAGGGCTTGCACCGCCCTCAATTCGGCCAATTGCGGCTGCCCGACGACCTCGCGCCCGGTCAGTGGTGCTGGGTTCTTCCTTCAGAAGTTTCATAAAACGTAACTAGCGCACAGGCCTTGCTCGCCAAAGTGCGCTCCAGCTGGGGCTGTCCCGCTGGCGTAAATTCAGGCGAGAAAGTAAGCTCACGCGCTGTTTTCTCGCTTCAAAGGTTGTCCATGAAATTTGCCCTGATCGCCCTTCTGACCGCTCCCGCCCTGGCTTTGGCCTCGAATGGCGAAGCGACCCTGCGCGCCGAATGCGCTGCCAAAAACCCCGTGAGCACCAGTGCCAAAGCGGGTCGCAACGAGTACACCTTCGCCTATTACAAGGGCAGCCTGCGCGGTGAGGTGGTGCGTGGCAAGAAGCTGCCTTGCGCTGAAGGCCAGTACACCGCCTACGTGGCCAGTCTGGACCCAGCCCGCGTGATGGCCATGAACCCGACGGCCGCTGGCAAGCCGGCTGCTGAAGAGCATGTGTTCAGCTACAAGAAGGGCAAGCTGGCTGCTCAGTAAGCCACTGCATGGCTGCACAAGAGCCGGCCGGGGCAACCCGGGCCGGCTTTTTTCATGGCCGCTTGAGCAAGCTCTCGATCAAGCCATCTTTCTCCAGCCACATCAGACCCAGCCAGGCCTGGAAGCGCTGGCGGTAAGCGACGTCGCCGCTGTAATCGCCACCCGATAGATCTTGCGGAATGCTGCGCTCCTGCACCCGCACGACGACGCGGCCGGCGCGGCCACAGGCCAAGTCCCAGTAGCTCGGTGTGCCGTCGGGGTAGACGATGGTGACATCCAAGAGCGAGCGGAACTGGTCGCCCATCACATTGAGCGCTAGGGCCAGCGCGCCTGCCTTGGGCTTCAGCAAATGCCGGAACGGCGATTGCTGCGCGGCGTGCTTGGCCGGCGTGCGGCGGGTGCCCTCGGCAAAGTTCATCACGCTGGTGGGCACCAAGGCAAAGCGCTCACAACTGCGCTTGGTGGTTTCCAGGTCTTGCAGGCGCAAATCCGGGTTCTTCTTGAGCGCCGACAGGCTGTGGCGCTTCATGAAGGGAAAGTCCAGCGCCCACCAGACGAGACCGATGACGGGCACATAAATGAGCTCTTGCTTGAGAAAGAACTTCAAGAACGGCACGCGCCGGTTGAACACTTTCTGCAGCACAAAGATGTCGACCCAGGAGTTGTGATTGCAGTTCACCAGGTACCAACCGCCGGCCGCGAGCGATTCGTTGCCTTGCACATCCCATTCGTAGCGTCGCGTCCAGTCGATCCAGACGCTGTTGCAGCGCACCCAACTGTTGGCCAAGGCGTTCAACACCCGGTCCACCGGCTTGCGAACGCTCTTGAACGGCAGCACCAACTTGACGAGTGACAACAGAAGCAATGGCGTGGCCCAGAACAAGGTGTTCAGGACCACGAGGAGTGAGCTCAGTACACCAAGAAGGGGGGCGGGTAGTAGGCGCAGCATCGAGGAGGGGCGGGAGTGCCTTTGGGTGGGGCGATGCCTCCAGTCTAGAAGGGTGGTTCGGTTTGCTGGCGAGCTTGTGGGTGCGTTGCGCTTTTGCTGGGAGCCCGCAGGGGCTGTTGAGCGCCTTTGCGAAGAGCCCGCCGGGATTTGGCTTCGCCGAAGCCTTCGGCTTTCGTCCCGGCAGCCGAGTTCCTTTTGGCTTGATCCAAAAGGAACCAAAAGATCAAGCCCCGAATGCGCTCGCCCCCAGCCTGTGGCTGGGGGTTCCCGGCTCTGACGCCAAGACAAGGGCCGGCCAGAAACTCCCTGCGTTCGCTGCGCTCACTTCGGTCAAACAGTCTGGCCGATCTAGAGGGGTGGCGCGCCTGCGGCGCGCGCCCTTGCCTTGGCGCCAGAGCCGGCGGCGCAAAAGGGGCGAAACCCAGCAGCCAAACCCAACAGCCGGACCTCGAGCGGCTGACTGCAGGCAGTGAGCCGATAGCTGGGTTTGGCTGCTGGCTGTTCGGTGTTCGCCCCTCTGCGCCGCCGGGTTTGCGGCCAAGGCAGGGGTGCGCGCGCAGCGCGCTTCGACAACTGACCCGGGCAGACTGTTTGACCGGAATGAGCGAAGCGAATGCAGGGAGTTTCTGCCCGACCCCTGCCTTGGCCGCAAACACGGGAACCCCTTGCCGAAGGCGAGGGGCGAGCGCAGTGCGGGCCCGCCTTTCTTTGGTTTCTTTCTTTGGCGGAGCAAAGAAAGAAACTCCGGGTGCAGGGGCGGA
>JBKCVH010000213.1:0-3556 GCA_046317675.1 Burkholderiales bacterium | reverse complement strand
AGCTCATCGCGCTGATGGCAAGGTGGTTTTCATTGAGGGCGCGCTACCCACTGAGGTGGTGCAGGCCAAGGTGCATCGCTCCAAAAACAATTGGGAGCAGGGCGTCATCACTGACATGCGGCGCGAGAGCAGTCAGCGCGTTCGTCCAGGGTGCCCGCACTTTGGGTTGCATGGCGGTGCTTGCGGTGGCTGCAAGATGCAGCACTTGCACCCCGACGCTCAAATCGCTGTGAAGCAGCGGGTGCTCGAAGACAACTTGGCGCATCTCGCGAAGGTGAAAGCCGAGCGCATGCTTCGGCCCCTCGGCGGGAGCCCATGGGGGTACCGCCGACGGGCGCGCCTGTCAGTGCGCTATGTGGCAAAGAAAGGCACGGTGCTCATCGGTTTTCATGAGCGCAAAAGTCGCTACGTTGCCGATATGCAGAGCTGCGCAGTTTTGCCCGCATCCGTGAGCGCCCTGTTGATGCCTTTGCGAGAGCTCATCGGCTCGATGCAGGCGCGGGAGCGCTTGCCGCAGATAGAGCTGGCGATGGGTGACGACGTAACGGCTCTGGTGCTGCGGCATCTTGAGCCCTTGTCGGCCGGAGATCAGCGGTTGTTGCGCGCCTTCGCTGAAACGCACTCCGTGCAGTGGTGGCTGCAGCCGAAGGGGCCGGACACCGTTCACTTGCTTGACGAGGGCGGTCCAGCGCTGAGCTATCGACTGCCTGAGTTTGGCATTGAGATGCCATTTCTCCCGACCGATTTCACGCAAGTGAACCATGACATCAATCGCTTGCTCGTTCAACAAGCGCTCAGGCTCCTCGGAGTTCAGCCCAGTGAGCGTGTCATCGATTGGTTCTGTGGGCTTGGCAACTTCACATTGCCCCTAGCGGGCCAGGCTCGAGAGGTGCTGGGCGTCGAAGGTAGCGAGGCACTGGTGGCCCGTTCACGCCAAAACGCCAAACACAATGGGGTGGACAACACGCGCTTTGAAGCGCGCAACTTGTTCGAACTTTCCCCTGCCGATTTGGCGCATTACGGTAACGCTGAGAAATGGCTCGTAGACCCCCCGCGTGAAGGCGCTTTTGCTCTAGCCAAGACCGTGGCCGATGCCGTTCAAGATCCCGCCTTAGCGCCGGGTTGGACGGCACCGCGCCGCATCGTTTACGTCAGTTGCAACCCGGCCACTCTGGCGCGCGATGCCGGCGTGCTTGTGCACTTGGCGGGCTATCGCTGCACGGCAGCTGGCGTGGTCAATATGTTCCCGCACACGGCGCATGTGGAGAGCATTGCCGTTTTCGAGCGGCCATGAAAAAGGGGGCCGACTGGCCCCCTCTTCAATAGGCTTGGCGAGTCTTATTCGCGTTCGCCGCCAAAGATGCCGAGCAATGACAGCAAGCTTTGGAAGATGTTGTACAGGTCGAGGTACACGGCCAGGGTTGCTGTCACATAGTTGGTCTCGCCACCATCCATGATGCGCTTCAGGTCGTAGAGCAAGAAGGCGCTGAATAAGCCGAGCATGGCAACAATGATGGTGAGCATCATGGCGCTGGACTGCAAGAAGATGTTGGCAACGACCGCCACCAACAAAATCACCGCGCCGACCGTAAGGAACTTGCCCATGCTGGACAAGTCGCGCTTGATCACCGAGGCCAACATGGCCATTGCGCAGAACACCGCTGCGGTACCGCCAAACGCTGTGGCAATCAGCTTGCCGCCGTTGCTGAAGCCGAGCACTTGCCCGACCAGGCGCGACAGCATCAAGCCCATAAAGAAGGTGAAGCCGAGCAGCAAGTAAACGCCTGCTGCCTTGTCTTTGTTCTTCTCAATTGCCCACATGAAGCCGAAAGACACGCCGAGGAACAGGATCAGGCTCATGCCGACCCCAAGCTTGGCCACCAAGCCGGTGCTCACGCCGAACCAAGCGCCGGCCACAGTCGGTAGCAAGGACAGTGCAAGCAGGGCGTACGTATTGCGCAGGACGCGATTGCGTTGTGCTGCGTCGATCAAGCCGCCGCTGAAGACTGGCTGCATCGGTTGGTTCATCCAAAAACTCCTAGGTTGAGAGATCGGACCGATTCTATGTAGCTGCCGAACGCAGGCTTTGCATCTCCTACAAGGAGCAAGGGTATGGGCGACGCTTTGACCAAGAGAGGGCGCTTTCCGCAGCTGGTTATAATCTCAAGGTTTACCCTGAACCAGCGCGCCTCGAACCGAATTCCCTTTTTCGATACCCCAGCACAGGCCGCAAATTAGCTAGAGGCAGGCGGGGCGCGCTCACACGGAGCCGCCATTTGTCTTTCGCTTTTTCCACCCACAGCCTTGCCCTGCTGGTACTTGCCGACGGTTCGCGCTTCCTCGGTCATGCCATTGGTGCCACCGGTCAGACCGTCGGTGAATTGGTATTCAACACGGCATTGACGGGCTATCAAGAAATCTTGACTGACCCAAGTTACTGCCGGCAGATCGTCACCTTAACCTACCCTCACATCGGCAACTATGGCGTGACGCCTGAGGATGCAGAGTCCTCTCGCATCCATGCGGCTGGGTTGGTGGTGCGTCAAGTGCCGGCCCAGCCAAGCAACTTTCGCAGCACCCAGCGCCTCCAGGATTACCTAGCTTCCGAGGGTTGCGTGGGCATCGCGGGTGTCGACACGCGGCGCTTAACGCGCCTTCTGCGCCGTACCGGGGCTCAGAACGCGTGCATTTGGGCCTTGGCCGAGGGCGAACTCGTGACGGAGGCGCATTGGGCAGAGGCGTTGACCAAGGCACAGGCGGCGCCAAGCATGGCGGGGCAGGACTTGGCCAAGGTGGTGAGTCAGAGCCAAGAATCTGAATGGTCGGAGGGCGAATGGGCCCTAGGTGAAGGCTTCACGCGCTCTGCAGTGAAGCCATTGCACGTAGTGGCCTACGACTTTGGCGTCAAGCGGAACATCCTGCGCATGCTGGTTTCACGCGGATGTCGAGTCACCGTTGTGCCGGCTCAAACGAGCGCAGCCCGCGTGAAGGCCTTGAAGCCTGACGGTGTGTTCCTCTCCAACGGCCCGGGTGACCCAGAGCCCTGCGATTACGCCATTGCCGCCACCCAAGAATTGGTGGGAGCTGGCCTGCCGGTGTTTGGCATTTGCCTAGGGCATCAGATATTGGCCTTGGCCAGCGGCGCGAAGACCTTCAAGATGAAGTTCGGCCACCACGGGGGCAACCACCCCGTGAAGGATTTGGACACAGGGCGGGTCAGCATCACCAGCCAGAACCACGGCTTTGCGGTTGATGCCGACTCATTGCCAGCCACCCTCAGAGCCACCCACGTGAGCTTGTTTGACGGCAGCTTGCAGGGAATTGCACGCACCGATGCGCCGGCCTTCAGCTTTCAGGGACACCCCGAGGCGAGCCCCGGGCCGCACGATATTGGTTCCCTGTTCGATCGCTTTGTGAACCTGATGAACGAGAAGAAGAATGCCTAAGCGCCAAGACCTCAAAAGCATCCTGATCATCGGTGCCGGCCCCATCGTGATTGGTCAGGCCTGTGAATTTGACTACTCCGGTGCCCAGGCCTGCAAAGCACTGCGTGAGG
>JBKCVH010000212.1:0-11643 GCA_046317675.1 Burkholderiales bacterium | reverse complement strand
GGCGGAACCGCCGCCGCCGCACGGCTGGAGCAGGTGCTGCCATCAAAACACTGGTCCGGCCACTGACGGCCGGCCCTACTCTTTGGCGTCCCCTCGGGGGGCGGTAGCTCAGTTGGTGAGAGCCGCGGACTTTTACTCCGTTGGTCGAGGGTTCGAGTCCCTCCCGACCCACCAGTTTGGCGAAAGTCAAACCGGCGGAGAACACGAAGAATTGAATCAGGGCTCTTAGCTCAGTTGGTAGAGCAGCGGACTCTTAATCCGTAGGTCGAGTGTTCGAGTCACTCAGGGCCCACCAAAATTAAGAATGAAATCAAGCACTTAGCGCCAATCGGCTCTAGGTGCTTTTTTTCGTTTTCTCGATTTTTGCCGCTGGTGCCCACTTGGTGCCCACTTCGCCGGCATTGCCCATGCCGTTCAAGCGCGAATGTCTAGTTTTGTGGGGGTTTGGCATTGCCGCTCGGCGAGTCAAGGTAAGCAGCGCCCCTCGGCACTAAATGCGCAGCAAAGCGCGATCAAGTGACCAGGGCAATGCGGCGCAAATGGGCACCAGAATTACGCGCGCTCAAGAATGAAAAGGCCCATTGCCGGCGGCCTCAAGTGGGCACCAGATGGGCACCACATGGAAACCGCTCTCGGCTTACGCGGCCAGAGCAGGCCCGCCCGCTTGATTGCCTTTGATTGTTTTCAATGCGCAGTGGCTCCCCGCTTGGTTTGCTGATTGGTTTCAAAGGGGCGAAAAGTTCTGCCCATGCGATTACCAGTGGTGGCGGAGCCTAGGGCCGGTAGGGAGTGAACACCCCCCCCCCCCTAGGGCGCACCGAGCGGCCACAGCGCCCACCAGTACAACGGGCCGCGCCCTTTTTTCTTCACGGGTAGCAAGCCAGGGGTTGCCAATTGGTCGGGGCGGCGCCTCGCCTAAAGAATGCCATGCCCCCCGCTCACCCCTTCAAACAGGGCCAGCCATTGCGGCCAGCACGGCGCAGAGCGGTTGCTTCGCGCGCGCGCACTTTGTGCGAAAACCGCTGTTCTTTTCAGCTTCCTCGCGCGTGCGCTTACCTGCTCCCGAAAGTACCAGCCTCGCGCGCAGGCTAAGTGCTTGATCTGGCTGACCGTTATTGAGCTGACTCGCCTCGGGCGCGCGGCGTAGGTGCCGGGCCTGTTTCTCGGTGCTTGAAAAACAGGCCCGCGCAATCTAGCCGCCTTGCAACTCCCGCAACAGCGCGCGACTTGGGTGCAAGCCGGCGTGGCTTTTGAGAGCCAGCCCAGCCATTACCAGCGGCTTGGCGGCCCCAAAGACCAGGCCAATCGGCCAGCCGGTAGCCTTGGCAAGCTCGCCAATGCCCAAGGCGCCACAGTCCTCGGCGAGCCATACGAGCAACCCCAAAAGCTCGCGCGCGTCCTCGGGCAGTTGGCGCGCCTTGTCCGTCAGCGGCGTTGCCAACAGCGCCACAACTCCCCGTTTGTGCTGACTTATCGCCGCCCGTAGCTCCGGGGTTAGGCGGCTTGCAGGCGCAACCTGAAGCCCTCCCGATGGCAAAAGACTCAGCTTGAACTGTGCGCGGCTGAGGGTCGCAACTAGCTGTGCTGCCGCGTTCACAGAAACACCTCAGCATCGCCGGCATCTGTGGAAAACGGCGCCGAAGGCTGCGAAGGCTGCAAAGAATTCATCTCTGTTTGTGCCGTCGCCTTCGCTTTCTTCGCGCAGCCTTCGGGCATTCGCCATACCCAGCCGCCGTTCATGCCCACCTTCTTGCGCTCAATACCCAAGGCGCGGGCCGCACGATCACACGCATGCCATGTGTAGCCGGCGCCAGTCGCTTCAGCTTTGACGGCCTTCGCTTCAACCTGCCCGCCTGCGAGTAGGTCAAGTAGGAACTCAGTCACCGCGCTGGCCTCCGTGGCTTGGTCGCTTTGGGGGTCGGATTCTGCTTCGGCCAATAGCTCGCGCGCTGTGCCGTTCAGTGCCTCTAGCCAGTTCACCCGCTGGCCTTCAACCTCGGGCGCAACCTCCACCCGCTCTAGGGCATATGCAAACCCGCCGTCATCTGGCCCTATGTTTGATTTGGCCCGTAGCAGCACCCTGCGCGGTTCTTCACTCTCGCCGTCATCGCACTTCACCTTGGCGGCAACCAGCACAACGCGCGCCAGTGCCGCAAAGGCAATGCTTCCGGTTACTCGCTCTACCGGGTCGCGCCCGCTGGTGCCCTTGCTGAAGTGCGTAACCCCTAGGACTGCACAACCGAGGCGCTGAGCCAGTGCAACCACCGGTTGCAACGAGCGCCGCACCTCGGCCCCTTTGTGAGAGTCGCCAGCAACCGCCGAAACAATCGGGTCAAGAATCAGCAGGCGGGGCGCTGGCAGCGCGGCGGCGCTTTCCTCAAGTGCAGGCATGTCGCGGCCAGGGTCAAAGGCCACGCCCCCTTGCATGCCCTCGATAAAGTGAACTCGGCTCATGTCGGCCCCAGCCGCCACCAGGCGCGCCGCCAGCACTGCGGGAGCATCCTCCCCGCTCCAGATCAAAACGTCGCCGGGTTCGTCGCATTGCTCGCCTGTGGGCCATCGTGAAGCGCGTGTAGTGATGGCGGCGCAGGCAAGTGCAATGGTCGTCTTGCCGCAACCGGGCGAGCCGCCAATGATGGTCAGCATGGCGGCAGGGATGTAGCCGCGCCAGAGCCAGTGAACCGGCTCCAGTGCAACCGTATCGCCGCGCCGCAACTCCACCCCCGGCGCTGTTCCTCCGCGTGCGACGCCATCCAGCTTGCTAACGCTGGCCTCCAGGCGCTGGAAGTCCGGCGCCTTCATGCTCGCCCCCTTTGTGCAACGGCTTGCACGCGGCCAACAGCTTGAACGAACCTTTGCCAATCGGGGTCAGCGGGCAGCACTCCCCGTAGGGCATCGCTCAAGATCACCCAGGCAATTTGCAGCTCGTTGGAGACAACCTCAAGCGCATCGGCGTGGCTCAGGCCGGCAGGCCCTCGGGGCCGGCTAGGCGCTTCACCAGTCCAGGCGCCAAGGTCGCGGGCGGCCTGCACAAAATCTATGCCGTGGTGCTGCATGTGGAAGGCCAGAACATCGCCGCCGTGGGCGCCACAGCTCATGCAAACCCAGCCGCCCGAGTCGGTGTTGATTCGCATGGAATCACTGCCGCCGTGGAAGTCGCAACGCGTATGCCGCCATTTGCCACCGCCCACAAGCTCAAAGCCCTGCGACTCGAAGTAGCTCAGGGCGTCGGGCAGAAGGCCCCGATCAAAACCTTGTTGTGTTGCGATCATGGGCGCACTCCTAGAGCCTTTTCAATGACCCGGCAGAAGCCAGCCAGGGAGACCGCATCGCGCAGCATCGCCACGCTGGCGGCAAGCTCGTCAACTTCAACGCGCTCGCTGTGCAACTTCGCTAGGTAATCGTGGGCGGCCTGCTCGCCGCTGATGGTGCGCAGGGCTTCCGCGCTGTGGGCGGTGTCTGACAGGGCTTGAGTCGTTTGGGGCGAGGCGGGTAGGGCTCCGCCTGCCACGTTTGCGGCACAGGTGTTTTTCATGTGGCCCCCGAGTTAGAGCGAAGCGATCAGGCTGCGGATATCGGCAGCGCGCCAGGCGACACAGCGCCTTGACAAGCGAACCGGGGCAGGGAATCGGCCTTCTTTGACGCCAGCCCACCAGCCAGAGCGGCTAACGGGGAACATGGCTAGAACCTTTGGCAGTCGCAAAAGTTCGTCGGTACTGACCTCGGGGGAGGGGGTGTCTTGCGTTTGATCTTGCAATTGCATGTCGGCCTTTGCGTGTCATGTTGATCACGCGCCGTTTAGCCTGCTTACAACCCTAGTACCGAACCCGGCACTACTTAAGCTAAGCTCGCTTTGTCTTCCCGCCAAGTTAGACAAGCGTTTCGGCGCACTCGAGGGGCCACTGTCCAGCTGGACTTTGGCCCTTCACCTTTTTCTGCTCCTGCCACTTCGGGAAACTCCCGAGCATGAACCGAGGGGGTCATTTGCAGAAAGTGACCTCATGGTATTCGTAAGAGCCAGGGCGCTCCACCACTATCCATAGCGTATCTACACACTTGACAGGCGCGAATGTGGGCTTGGGCAGGGTTGGGCTGGCTTCGACTGGCTTCGGATGACTGCCGCGATGGCTTTTCGTCGCATTCTTGGCACGGTGCGCCACGGAAAAGAGGCTTTGTGCGTTGCGAGGCTGCGACTGCCAAGTAGATGTCGATGATCTGCTTGCGCAGTCATGCCGCCCTGATGGGCCTGACATTGGCTGCATTGCCGGTCGTCAGGGATTGATAGAGCGCCTCAAGTGCGGCTAGCTTCTCGGGCAGGTAGTCATGACCGTCATAGTGCTTTGCCTGCACCCCCGTTATGCCGTGGCTTTGCAGTCTGCCGCGCACTTCTTGGCTGAACCCGAGGCTTGCAAGCAAGGTCTCCACGCCACTGCGCACACGCTTGGCTGAAAAGGCTTTGATGGTGTCGCCCACAGCAGCGGCAGCCCAGGCGGCCAAAGTGGTGTTGGCAACGTGCGTAACCCCGAGGCGTTCACCTACCTCGGTGCTGAGTGCGAACACCCCGGATAGATCAAGCGTTTTGACAACCTCAGCGGCTTGAGTCGTCAGCGGCAGCACATGCACGCGCGGCGCAGTGCCAGGGCGGCCTTTGCCATCCATAAGCGTGATGGTGTTGGGCGTGACTGCCTTCGATGTGAGCCTCACCAGTTGCTCAATGCGCTGGCCCCCGGTCAGTAGGTGCAGCTTGAGCGCCGCGCCCTTGATGCCTTCAATGTCCTTGATGGCTAGCCAATAGGCGCGCAGTTCGTCGGCACTCAGTGGGCGCTTGTCGGCCCGGTTGGCTTCCGTGTTGGCGGCGGTGTCGGCTGCGGGGTTCGTGCGAATGCTGAACTGCTTAAACGCCACAGGCACCTTGGCATCGCTCCGAGCTTTACGGGCAGTCTCATAGGCGGCGCGAACATAGGCGCGCAGCTTGTTGGCAGTGCGCGGCTTGCCCATGTCCACAAGCCGGCGCAGCATGTCGGTTATCTGCTCGTCGGTGACTTCGTTCGCGGGCAGGGCGGCCAGCTCGGGCCATGCCTGAATGACGTGATTCGTGATGATGCCAAAGGCGTCGCGGTGCGAGCTTCGCTCCAGGCGCTTCAAGTTCTCGCAGTAGGCAACGAGTAGAGCCTCTAGGGTGAACTGGCGGCGGTGCTGCGCCTCCTGCTCTTGTCGGGCCTGCTCGGCTTCAATGCGGGCCTGCTCTGCGGCTGCGTCGGCTTGCTCCTTGGCTAGCTGCTCCGCTTTTGCGCGCTCTAGCCCGGCGTGGCCTCCTTTGTCTTTCGCATCGTCATGGCGGTAAGCGAGTCGCTCCGCCTCGGCAGCGGCGGCGGCAATCGTCCAGCGGCCATCCCTGTGCGTGAGGGTCTTTGGGGGTAGGGCGCTGTCATACGGGCCAATCTCCACGCGCTCACGCTTGCCGTCAAAGGCATAGCGCCAATAGAACTTCACAACACCTGACGCCAGCTTGCGAGCCTGCAAAGCGCCGTGGGCCAGCGATTGATTCAGCGTGACGAACTGACCGGCCTTCATCTTCTTGATGGCCTCGCCAGGGGTCAATTCAGCGGCCTTTTTGTCGTCCTTGGCTTTGCTCGCCGGCAGTGCTGAATGCGTCTCGTTTTTGCTGGTGCCCATTTGGTGCCCACTTTCGCCTAGATGGTGTTGGACATTCTAGGAGCTGCTCGGACGACGTGTTGTTGTAAATCAAGGACTTAGTGAAACTCATTCGTCCAAGAAAATCTACCAATGCCTAGGGGGCAAGGACTCTTAATCCGTAGGTCGAGTGTTCGAGTCACTCAGGGCCCACCAAATTCCTGATCAAGTTAAACGGCTTACTGCAGAAACGCAGTAAGCCGTTTTGCTTTGGGGGGTGTTCGAATCGCATTACTCAGGCCCAAGAGGCATTTCTCTGGGTTATGACTAGCCTACGCATGTAGTGTTGAACCATGGAATGGCGGCCCTACATTGCGTGCATGCAAGCTCTCCACCTGCAACGCGGCCCTCGGGCCAGTTCGCCAACTCTTTGGGTCGCCGTGGATGGCGGTGGGTCCGGTACGCGGCTGCGCTTGTTCAGCCCGGGTGGCACCCTCATCGGCGAGGGAGAGGCCGGCCCATCGGCGCTGAGTTTCGGCGCGGAGGCGGCCTGGGCTGCGATCGAAACGGCCATGCGGCGGGCTCGACCCGAAGGCTGGACTTGGGGCGATGTGGCGATGGGCATTGGCGTATCGGGGGCGGCAACGCCTGTTTGGGCACAGGCTTTCCTTGCCGCTCAACCGGGGCTGGCACTGCTTGCACTGGACAACGATGGACTGACCACCGTCTTGGGGGCCCATGGTGGCAAGCCAGGCGCTGTTGTGGCGGCCGGAACGGGCACCGTGGGCATGGCGCTTTGTGCCGATGGCTCTCGGCAATTGGTGAGCGGTTGGGGCTGGCGATTTGGCGACGAAGGCAGTGGTGCCTGGCTTGGACGCGCTGCCGTGGCTTTGGCGCAGCAAGCCATGGATGGGCGCTTGCGTGCGGGGGCATTGGCCCGTGCTGTTTGGGCGCGCTGTGGCGAAGACCGCGCCACACTGGCCGCCTGGTGTCGCGACGCCGACGCCACAAGCTGCGCCAGCCTTGCCCCTTTGGTTTTTGAGGTGGACGACCCGGCCGCACGCCGTTTGCTCGCTTCGGCCGCCAAGGCGCTAGGGCAAGTGGCGCAGGCTTTGGATGCGAGGCTGCCGCTGGCCATGGCGGGTTCGATTGGGCAGCGGCTTGCCGAACAACTGCCGCTGGCACAGCGCCGGCGCTTGGTGCCGGCGCAGGGCGGCCCCTTGGATGGTGCGCTGCATTTGCTGCAGTTTCATTTGTGAGCACTTGAATGAACCAAGTTTTGAGTTGGAGCCAAGCCACGGAGCTGGCCGCGCAGTTGGTGATGATCGACATGCCGGGCCCAAGGGTCGACGAAGACACACAGGCGCTTTTGGCGCGCTATCCCGTGCGCGCGCTGTGCCTGTTTCGGCGCAATTTGTTGAATGAGGCGGCCACTCAGGCTTTGTGCGGCGAGTTGCGTGAGCGACTCGGCCCCATGGCCTTGCTGGCCATAGACCAAGAGGGTGGGCCGGTGAGCCGAGCCACCTTTGTGCCCGTGGCGCCCCCTGCCATGGCGCTGGGTGCTTTGGACAGCGAAGCGCTTGCCCGCGAAACCGGTGCCGCCGTCGCGCGGTCTTTGCGCCACCTGGGCTTGAACTGGAACTTTGCGCCGCTGCTGGACATCAACAACAACCCAGCCAATCCGGTGATTTCCGAGCGGAGCTTTGGCGACACGGCCGAGCGCGTGACGCGCTTGGCGCGGGCCTGGATGCATGGCAGTCTGAGCGAAGGGGTTGCCACTTGCGTGAAGCACTTTCCGGGGCACGGCGACACGCACACCGACTCTCACCACGCCTTGCCCGAGGTCAATAAAAGCATGGCCGAACTGGAGGCGTTGGAACTGCAGCCTTTTCGTGCTCTGGCGCCCGAAGCGCCAGCCATGATGACGGCGCACATCGTCTACCCCCAGCTGGATGCCGATTTGCCGGCCACCTTGAGCCGCCTGTGGCTAACGGGCGTGCTGCGCGAACGGCTTGCGTTTCAGGGCGTGATCATCACGGACGCCTTGATGATGGACGCGGTCAAGCTGCGCTGGGGCCATGCCCAGGCCGCAGTACTGGCCTTGCAGGCTGGCGCCGACATGGTTTTGGCGCAGGGCAGCTTGGAGGAGCAGTTGGCTTCGCTGGATGCGATCCGAGATGCTTTGCTGGATGGGCGCCTACCTTTGGCTCAGGCGCGGCAAAGTGCGCAACGCCTAGACGCGCTGGCACAGCGCTATCCGCTTCAGGCTCGCCCCTACAGGCCCGGCGAGCGTGAGCGAGACGACGCGTTCCTGTCGGAAACCTGGGCTCGTTCGCTCACAGTGCTCCGGGGGGCAAAGCCACCGGAGGGGCCGCTGCGCGTCATTGCGCAGGGTTCCGTGGCAGGAACAGGGGTGTCGGAGGCTGGGCTCTCGCAAGAGGGGGTGAAAAGCTTGTTCGCCGCAGAGCGTGACATCGTGTGGCACTGGGTGCCTGACCTGCAGGCTCTTCAGGTCGAAGAGCTGCCGCTAGATGGTAGATTGAACGTACTGGTCTCCACCCCGCGCAAGCGATTGCCGAAGCAAGCGGCCAGCTGGCCTGTGCACCTGCAACTGCTGCTTTGGAACCCGTTTCAGGCGCTTGATTGCCATGCGCCCGCGCTCATCAGCTGGGGTTACCACCCCACGGCTCTTGCTGCTGTGCGGGAATGGCTGGCTGGACGGGGCCATACGGGGGGGGCGCCACCCGTTAGGGCCTTGGAGGAGCAGTGAATATTCACCCGTTTGAGGTGACCCCCGATGTTTTGGCACAGTTGGACGGTGGTGGTTGAATGCAAATGCAGGGAGCAACTTGACACACGCAGAACCGAAGCCCGTTGAGAAGCGCCAGCACGAGCGGTTGGCCATGCGCTCCACGGCGATGCTCCTGCTGCCCAACCATCCCCCGATTGCGGTGCGCACTACCGATATCAGCGCAGCCGGCTTGGGACTTGTGGCCTCTGCCAACCCGCCTGAACGCTTGATCGTGCAGTTGCGCTTGCAAATTCCCCAGCGACCCGCTGGCTACAAGGCGATCGATGTGGTGGGCAAGGTCATGAACAGCGTCTACAGCCGCCGCGACGACGGGTTCCGAATTGGTCTTCTCTTTCAAAACCCGAGCCCGCAAGCCATGACAGTCATCGTGGACTACTTGAACAAGTAGTCCGGTTTTGGAAGCTGTTTGGCCGCTTGGCTCAAGTGGCTGGGCCCACATCAAACACCAGCACCTCGGCAGCGGCTCCGTCGGTGAACTGAAGGTCTCGTCCTGAATCCCCAATGGGGGGTAGTTGAAGGGCGTCACCCGCCGAGAGGCGTTCGCCATTCACCGTCAACGACCCGCGCGCCAGCTGCACATACGCACCGCGCCGTGGCTCCAGCTTGAGTTGGCCCGTCTGTGCGCCGTCGAACTTGGCAATCCAGAGCCGAGCATCGCTGTTGACGTAGACCAAACCGCCTTCAGGCGCGGCGACGAGGCAAAACTGCCCGTCCACGCTGGCAGGCGGAATGCTGGCCTGCTCATAGCCGGGTGCTTCCCCGTGGGTGCGCGGCAGCATCCAGATCTGCAAGAGGTGGGTGCTCTGGGCTTCATCATTGAACTCGCTGTGCATCACGCCGCTGCCGGCGCTCATGCGCTGCACTTCTCCGGGGCGGATGATCCCGGCGTTGGCGCTGCCCGCCTCTCCGTTGCCCATGCTGTCTTTGTGGGAGATGGCGCCGTCCAGGATGTAGGTGACGATCTCCATGTCACGGTGCCCGTGGGTGCCGAATCCGGTTTTCGGGGCAATGCGGTCTTCGTTGATCACCCGCAGCACGCCAAATCCCATGCGGCTGGGGTCGTACCAGTTCGCAAAGGAAAAGCTGTGCTTGGCCTTGAGCCAGCCGTGGTCGGCACCGCCGCGCTGCTCGGACTTGAAAACGGATTGCATCGAGAGTCTCCCTAGGGAATGCCCTGACTGTAGGCAATCAAACAGAGCTTGTGGGCGAGCGAGGATGGCGACTACGTTCAAAACGGCTGAACCCTCATGCATCTCGCGGATCGACGAAGCGTTCTGACCCCTGATGCCCTTGCCTTGGTCGACGCCATCGCGCGCACCGGCAGCTTTGCCGGCGCGGCTCGTGAATTGGGCAAAGTTCCCTCGGCACTGACCTATTCGGTGAGGCAACTCGAAGAAGCGCTGGACGTGCTTTTGTTCGACCGCAGCGCAAGGCACGCCGTGCTGACGGCGGCGGGCCAGGAGTTGCTGGTGGAAGGGCGCCGCTTGCTGATGGAGATCGATGCCGTAGCCAACCGCGTGAAGCGCATTGCGACCGGTTGGGAGTCGGAGCTCACCATCGCCGTCGATGACGCCTGCGCCCGGCCGGCGCTCTATGACCTGATCGCCTCCTTTCAAACCCAGAAAGGCGAGGAGGGCCTGGACGGCCGCGGCCCGCCAACCCGCTTGCGGTTCCGCACCGAGGTACTCAGCGGCACCTGGGAGGCGCTGGTCTCGGGGCAAGCTGACCTTGCCATCGGCACCAGCTCCCAGCCACCCGGTTCCAGCGTGGCCTGCGAGGTGATGGGCGAGCAGCACTGGCTGTTCGTGGTGGCGCCCAGTCACCCCTTGGCCCAGTTGGAAGAGCCCTTGAGCGCAGCGCAGATTTCTCAGCACCGCATCGTCACCGTGGCCGACACCGCGCGCCAGTTGGCCACGCTCACCTTTGGTGTGGTGCCCGGGCAAGACGTGCTCACACTGCCAAGCCTTAGCGCGAAGCTGCAAGCCCAGTTGCGCGGTTTGGGCTGCGGCTGGTTGCCCGAGCCGATGGTGCGCGAGCCCTTGGCCCGGGGGCAGCTCGTCACCAAAACCACGTACGACACAAGGCGCATCACCCTGCATTACGCCTGGCGCACCACCGGCACACCACCGGCCAAGGCCTTGAGCTGGTGGTTGCAGCAGCTCAAGAGCGAGCCGACGCGCCGTGCACTGCTTGAGCAGCACGCGCCCCCGGCCTGAAATGCTGCCTGAGAGGGGGCCTGACAGGGTGCTCGGGCGCTTTGCGCCCTCACCGACCGGGCCGCTGCACGCCGGTTCGGTCGTGGCAGCCCTGGGCTCTTGGCTTGATGTGCGCGCAAGGGCAGGGCGCTGGCTCGTTCGCATAGAGGACGTTGACGGGCCACGCTGCTTGCCGGGCATGGATCGCATGATCCTGGCGCAGCTCCATGCGCTGGGTCTGCAGCCCGACGCGCCGCCCGTTTGGCAATCTCAGCGCGGTGCGCTCTACGCGCACGCCCTGCAGGCTTTGGTCGGGGCCGGGCTCGCTTTTGGCTGTGCCTGCACCCGCAAAGAACTTGCATTGCTGCAAGGGGCACGTGAACGGCACGGTGAGTTGATCTACCCGGGCACCTGCCGCCAAGGCTTGAAGGGCCGCACGGCGCGTGCTTGGCGCTTTCTTGTGCAGCAGGGCCTTGTTCACTGGCAAGACCGCCGCTTGGGGGCTCAAGCGCAAGAGGTCTCCCAAGCCGTGGGCGACTTCGTTCTTCAGCGGGCTGACGGCCTGTGGGCCTATCAGCTCGCGGTGGTGGTGGACGACGCGGAGCAGGGCATCACCGATGTGGTGCGAGGTGAAGACCTTGCCGACAACACGCCCCGCCAGATCCTCCTCCAGCAAGCCCTCGGTTTGCCAATGCCGCGCTACCTGCACCTGCCCCTGGTCCTTGCGTCAGATGGGCAAAAACTCAGCAAGCAGAACGGCGCAGCGGCCATTGACCTCGATAACGCCCTCGCTTGTTTGCAAGCAGCCGGCCGGGTGCTGGGTCTGCCTGAGCTGCAGGCCACCACACGCGATGAATGGCTTGGTCAAGCGGTCGCTGCTTGGCGCGCAGAGAATGCCGCCCTTTGAACCCTTCGGAGACCCCGATGCAAACGACTGACAGCGGCCTGCAATACGAAGACACCATCCCCGGCACGGGCGCTACCGCGCAAGCCGGCAGCACC
>JBKCVH010000211.1:0-3011 GCA_046317675.1 Burkholderiales bacterium | reverse complement strand
CTACAAAGGCTTGCTGGGCAAGGTCTTCAGCATCGGTGGCGTGCCCAATGTGCCGCAACACAAAGCGGTAAAGCCGCTCGCGGTGCGCATCAAACAAGTCGCGGAACACAAGTTCCGCCGACAAAGGCTCTTCGGAAACCGCAATTGCTAGGGTCGCTGTCATCGAGTCTTCTCCAACCGGGTCAGCACACAGAAATGGCGCTTGCTGGTTCAGACGACACGCTATCCGCCCGGCGACAAGCGCAGGCGAATGAATGAGGCAGAACAAACCCTTGTCAGTGCAAACCAGTAGCCAGCAGCTCGACCAAACGGCGGGTGATTTGCTCGGGGTCCGGGGCCTCCGCTGCGGCAAACAGGGCGGCCATTCCTTCATCAATGGCCTGCCGGCGCGCCATGCTGATGCGCCGCGCATCGAGCCCCCTTGCCATGCACAAGTCCACAAAGCCACGACCCAAGAGCCGGGCCGAATACTCAAAGCGCACGACCACCCCCTGGGCGTCCAGCAGCGCTTGCGCACCGGCAGCGCAGTGAACGGCGGCGTCAATGGTTTCCGAAGGCAAGGGCTCGCACCAACCCTGGTGGAGATCCAACTGCCGCTCGGCCACAGCGCTGGCGGCTTCACCGTAGCGCTCGCGCAGCGCGGCTACAAATAGAGCACCCACATCGGCCCGGTTGGCCAAGCGGCTTCCCGCTCGGCGACGCCGCAAGCCAGCGCACACCCGAACCTCTGCAGCCTCAGATTCCACCCACACCCAGCGTCCGCGCGCGGCTGCGTCACAGAAATCATCAAGTGAGGGCTGGGTCAAAGTAGGTCTTCAGAAGGAGCTGCAGGCTTGGTAACCCTGAACTTGCTCGCAGTTCCCGCACCGGGCCTCCTAAAAATGATGGAGGAACTTGCTGGAACTTTTGTGCGCGCCCGGTGACTCACCGCCCGGACCCCTTGTCATCCCCTCCCCTGCCGCCCACCATGCCCGACTTCGCCAGCCCCGAGTTCGATGCCAACGACGCCACTTTGGCGCCTTGGTTGACTGAGCTGGGTAGCGACGCGCCCTGCGGCAGCAATCTTGAATACGAAAACACCTTCCTGGCCCTGACCCAGGCCGCCGCAGGCAAGCCGGAGACGCAGTTCTCGGCCGCCGAGCCGCCCGACTGGCCCCAGGTGCAGCAACTGGCGGAAGAGCTCAACGGCAGCAGCCACGACCTGCGCATTGCCATGCTGTGGCTGCGCGCGCGCTTGCGCCGGGAAGGCTTGGTGGTGCTGGCGCCCACACTCCAACTGATGCGCGTGTGGCTGTCGCGCTGGTGGGAGCACCTGCACCCCGAACTGGACGATGGCGACGCCTACGCCCGCATGAATGTGCTGGGCGAGCTGAGCAGCCTGAACGCGACCCTGGGCGATGTCCGCATGGCCTGGGTGCTGAACGACCGCAGCATTGGCGCCATTTCGGTGCGCGACATTGAAATCGCTCTGGGCCAGCTCCTGCCACGCGACGACGAATCGCCCATGTCGCGCAGCCAAATCGAAGCCATGCTGAGCGATGGGGCCGCCAAGAACCCCGCCATTGGCAGCCAAGCCAAAGATGCTTTGGCCGCCCTGGAAAGCCTGAGCGAATGCCTGAGCGCTGAGCGCGATGCCGGCGGCGCTGGCGTCTCTTACGGCGACTTGCCCGACTTCTCCAACCTGCGCCAAACCCTGGAAGCCGTTGCCCAAGTGCTGCCCAGCGCTGACGCCAGTGCCGGCGACCTTGACGCCCTGCTTGGCTCCCTGCAGGACGACTCAGGCGCAGCAAGCGCTTCGGTCGCGGTCGGTGGCGGTCGCGGCCGGGGTGGCTCATCGGGCACCGGGGCCATTGAAAGCCGCCAAGACGCCGTGCAAGCCATCGAGCGCGTTTGCGCCTACCTAGAGCGCAACGAGCCCACCAACCCCGCTTGCCAATTGCTGCGCCGCGCACAGCGCCTGATTGACAGCAACTTCCTGCAACTGGTGCGAGAGTTCGCCCCCGAGGCGGTGGGCGAAGTGGCCCGCATGCTGGGTGTGGACCCGTCCACGCTGGAAAACTACTGAAGCTTCGACCACCGTTCTGACCGCACTTTCGACCGCACTTTCGATTCACTGATTTCTTGAGGAGCCCCTGATGAGCACCAGCAGCCAGAAGTTCATTGCCCGCAACCGCGCACCGCGGGTCCAGATCGAATACGACGTCGAGCTCTACGGCGCCGAGAAGAAGGTGCAACTGCCCTTCGTGATGGGCGTCATGTCCGACTTGTCGGGCAAGTCGGAGGAGCCGCTGCCGCCCGTGGCCGACCGCAAGTTCTTGGAAATCGACACCGACAACTTCGACGCCCGCATGAAGTCCATGAAACCGCGCGTCGCTTTCGCGGTGCCCAATGCCCTGACGGGTGAAGGCAACCTGTCGGTGGACATCACGTTTGAGAGCCTCGACGACTTCTCCCCCGCTGCCGTGGCGCGCAAGGTCGAAGGCTTGAACAAGATGCTCGAAGCCCGCCAGCAACTGTCCAACCTGATCACCTACATGGACGGCAAGAGCGGCGCTGAAGACCTCATCGCCAAGGTGCTGGCCGACCCAGCCCTGCTCAAGACCCTGACCGACAAGCCCGCCGAGTAAGGAGAGGAAACCCCATGTCCACCAGTCAACAAACCAGCTCCGCCCTGGCCGGCGCCACGCTCGAAGGCAACGACTTCACCGCGCTGCTGAGCAAAGAGTTCAAGCCCAAAACCGATGAGGCGCGCGGCGCTGTTGAGCAAGCGGTTCAAACGCTGGCCCAGCAAGCCCTGGCCAACACCACGCTGATTGGCGACGACGCCATCAAGTCCATCGCGGCCATGATTGCCGCCATCGACCGCAAGCTCTCGGAGCAGGTCAACCTCATCATTCACCAAGAAGAATTCCAGCAACTGGAATCTGCTTGGCGCGGCCTGCACTACTTGGTGAACAACACCGAGACCGACGAGCAACTGAAGATCCGCGTCTTCAACGTGTCCAAGAACG
>JBKCVH010000210.1:0-13052 GCA_046317675.1 Burkholderiales bacterium | reverse complement strand
AGGCCGAAGAAGAAAGCCACCCAACCCACGATGTTGCGGACCTCGCCGCCCCATAGCGCCCAACCCACAAGAGTCGGATCGTGGGCATCAAACCGATGAAGCTCAAAAGGCAGTTGGTACACCCCAGTCATCAGGGGTGTGTCAACCCGAATGGCAATCAACATGGAGGGCTGCGTGATCTTGAACCGAACAGGGGCAGCTTGAATGGAATAGAAGCGCTCGACGCTTGCATCCTTGGGCCGCGAATACACCAACTGACCGTTGGCGTAGACCTGCATCTTGGCCATGTAGGTATTCAGCAGCAAAACCACTTCTTCACCCACCAGGTTCGGAGCAAATTCCAAGGTGCCTCGGTACCAGCCAACGGGATAGACCTGCTTGTCGTCGTAGGCCTTCTTCCAAGGCCCAGGCGCTTTGATCACCTTCCACTGCGAGGTGTCTTGCCCCGGTAGCGCGTTCTGCGCCTTGTCATCGCGGGTGAACAACCAAGTTCCAGCCAGTTTCACTGGCTTGTCGAGACTCTCCACGCGCTTGCCGCAGGCATCGCAAGCTTGCGCCCAAACCGCCGGAGAACCCAGAAGGGTGACCATGAAAAGTAGTAGCCCGATCAAGCGTTGCATGACTGTTGCGTCTCCGTCGTTGGCTTTGAACTCAGCCTAATCCTCGGGATTAGGGCTGTCTGTCTACATCGTCGGGCCTGCGAGCCCCCATCGTCAAATCTAAGTCATACGTGTTTGCCCTCCCCCACGTTGCTCGTCCACCGGATCCGTTCGTTGTTCACATCGCAGGTAAACAGACCCATCAATTCTTCGCGCTAGAATCTTGGGCTTCGCACCGTGCCGGTGTAGCTCAGTTGGTAGAGCAGCGCATTCGTAATGCGAAGGTCGGGGGTTCAACTCCTCTCACCGGCACCACGAATTTATACGCACTCAGGGCTTGGCTTCGGTCAGGCCCTTTTTG
Source organism: Burkholderiales bacterium (assembly GCA_046317675.1). Taxonomy (GTDB): domain Bacteria; phylum Pseudomonadota; class Gammaproteobacteria; order Burkholderiales; family Burkholderiaceae_C; genus Inhella. The sequence continues at coordinate 12,092 of JBKCVH010000210.1, read as the reverse complement.
TTTTGGGGCAATTGGGCAAAGTTGCGCACTTTTGGCCATGCGGTGACGACACGGAGCCAAAAAGAGGTTTGTCGCTCTGTGGGACCCTGGCTTCGGAGTTGCGCCGCGTCTGAGTTGACGCGCGAACAATGGCCTCCCCGCGTGGGGGACCGCTCGGCGGAATCAGTTGTCTCACAGCAACATGAAGTGGCGCGAACGCGACAAGGAACCGCCACAGGCTTGAAGACTGCTTAGGGGAGCAGCCTAGATCCGGCTGGTGATCGCAACCGAGGGGCTGAGGCCGGGGCGACTCGCCCCGGTATGGCGAGGCGAGTCGTTGGCAAGGCGCGAGTGCGCAGCGGGCTCTGTGCCCGCCAGGGCGAGCAACGCCGCCAGCGGCCAGAAGCGCCAGACCAGCGGCTGCGAAGCGCTTTGACCCCATCGGTGAGGACGGTCGTGCGCGCAAGTCGTTGATCTGCCCGGGCATTCCAGCGGAAGCAAGCGGTCAACTGTCGGATCTAGGTTCAGGTCACCGAGGGGGCTTTGCAAGGCCTGGTGCAGCAGTTTGATGCGAGCGCGCCGCGCGGCTCAGGCGCGCCATCCGAGGCTTGAGAGGTTTGGGCTCGATTGGCGCAGCACGCATTGGGCCGCTCCTAGGCGGTGTGCAGCAAGACCTAGCTGGCCCTGAGCTTGCTGGGTTTGCGCTTCTTTTTGCCGGCGCGCACCATGCCCCAGGCTTGCTTGATGAACACCCAGAGTGCCGGCTCGTTGGGCCGAGGCGCCTCGCCCCGGCCGATGCGCTTGAGTTGGCCGGTGTACCAACTGATTTCCAGCAGCCCCAGCTTGTCGATGGCCTTGATGCCCGTGGTGATGGGCTTCACGGCATGCAGGGGGGCTTGGCCGGCCAGCAGTTTGTTGGGCACATCCGGCTCGATGGCCAGCATGCGTGCCAGCCCCACCATGTCGACGGCACCCGACTCAATGGCCTGGGCCATGCCCTCGGCGCTGCGAAAGCCGCCCGTCACGACCAGTGGCGTCTTAACCGCTTGGCGGGCCTTCTCGGCAAAGGCCAAAAAGTAGGCCTCGCGCTGGCGGGTGCTGTCCTTCACGGGGGTCTTGCTGACTTTGACGCCGGTCATGGTTGGCGCCTCGTAGGTGCCGCCTGAGATTTCGATCAAGTCCACGCCGGCATCGGCCAGCGCGCGAATGGTGTCGAGCGACTCTTCCTCGGTGAAGCCGCCGCGCTGAAAGTCTGCCGAGTTGAGCGTGCTGCCGCTGGGGAACTTGGCTCCCACCGCCTTGCGCATGGCGGCAAACACCGCCAGAACAAAGCGGCGGCGCTTTTCGGGCGTGCCGCCCCAGTCGTCGGTGCGCACGTTGTGGTGGGGCGATAGAAACTGGCTGACCAAATAGCCGTGCGCGCCATGAATTTGCACGCCGCTGAAGCCGGCCTTCTTGACCACTTTGGCGGCGTCTCCGAAGCGCTCAATGAGCGCGCGCACCTCGGCGTCGGTCAGTTCGCGGGGCGTGGCGAAGAAGGCCTGCATGTCGGCCCGGAACGGCACGGCAGACGGCGACACGGTGCCTTTGTTCAAGCCCTTGGGCGCCTGCTTGCCGGGGTGGTTGAGTTGCACCCAGCACTGCGTGTTGTTGAGGGTGGCGGCTTGCGCCCAGGCTTTGAGCAGGGGCAGGTCGCGGTCGTCTGCGATCACCACGTTGCCGGGCTCGCCGAGCGCCGTATGGTCAATCATCACGTTGCCGGTGATGCACAGGCCAATGCCGCCCTCGGCCCAGGCCTGGTAGAGCCGGCACAGCGCCGGGCTGGGCGCTCCCTGGCGCGTGCCCAAGGCTTCCGACATGGCCGACTTGACGAGCCGATTCTTGAACACCACCCCATTGGGTAGCGAGAGGGACTGAGCCAGAACGGCTTGTGGGGTCATGGATGGGCTTTAGATGGGTTTGGCGTTATCGGCCTGCCGGCGCTGCTGCGGCGAACAGCACCACCACCGAGCGAGCCTCCACGCCGTGCACCGCGCCGCTGACCGCTTGGGCGGCAGTGAACTCGACCAAGTCGAGGGGTGAGGGCTGCGCAGTGTCGATCACGCGGCGCCAGCCGCTGGTGGCCCAGTCGGGGAGGGCGGGCAGTTCGAAGTCGAGCGCTTGCCACCAAGCGTTGAGCGCAAAGTGCATGAGCAAGTCGCCTGACAGGCTGCTGGCGGTGATGGCCAAGCTGTGGGATTCAGCGCTGATATCGGGTGCGCCCAGGCGCACGCCATGCATTTGCACTTTCACGCGGGCCATCAGTTCGGCAAGCGTCAGGTGGTGGTCTTCACGGACTGACTCGCGCAGGTTGCGAATGCGGATCAAGCCGCGCACGAAGCGGTGCAGCTCGGCGTTTTTCTGCAGCAGGCTCCAGTCCAGCCAGCTCAGGGGGCTGTCTTGGCAGTAGGCGTTGTTGTTGCCATGCTGGCTGCGGCCCATCTCGTCGCCCATCAGCAGCATGGGTGTACCGAGAGAGAGGAGATTGATGGCCAGAAGGTTCTTCATCTGGCGCATGCGCAAGCCCAGCACCTCCGGCCTGTCGGTGGGGCCTTCAACGCCGCAGTTCCAGCTCAGGTTGTGGTTGCTGCCGTCTCGGTTGTCCTCGCCGTTGGCAAGGTTGTGCTTGGCGTTGTAGGACACCAAATCGTGCAGGGTGAAGCCGTCGTGGCTGGTGATGAAGTTGATGCTTTGCGCGGGTTCGCGCGGTGCGGCGGCATAGAGCGCTGGGCTGCCCAATAGGCGGTCGGCCAATGCGGGCACCATGCCGGCGTCGCCACGCACGAAGCGGCGAATGTCGTCGCGGAACTGGCCGTTCCACTCCTTCCAATGGTCGCCCGCAAAGGCGCCCACTTGGTAGAGGCCGGCGGCGTCCCAGGCTTCGGCAATGAGCTTGGTGCCGGCCAGTACCGGGTCTGATTCGATATCCCACAGCACCGGTGCCTTGGCCAAGGGCTTGCCTTCTTCGTCGCGGGAGAGGATGGAGGCCAAGTCGAAGCGAAAGCCGTCCACATGCATGACCTGAACCCAGTAGCGCAGGCTGTCCAGGATGAGCCGGCGCACCACGGCTTGGTTGGCATTCAGGGTGTTGCCGCAGCCCGAGTAGTTGGCGTAGCGGCCGCCGGTTTCGAGGAGGTAGTAGGTGGCGTTGTCAAGGCCTCGCAGGCTCAGGCAAGGGCCACGCTCGTCGCCCTCGGCAGTGTGGTTGTAGACGACGTCAAGAATGACCTCTAGGCCAGCACGGTGCATGGCCTTGACCATGTCGCGGAACTCATTGAGCACAGCCAGGGGCTGCTCGTGGCTGGCATAGGCGGCGTGCGGCGCAAAGAAGGAGACGGGCGCATAGCCCCAGTAGTTGCTGAGCCCAGCAGGGGCATCTTGCGGGTCGAACTGGAACACGGGCATGAGCTCGACGGCGGTGATGCCGAGCGACACGAGGTAAGGAATCTTCTCAATCAGGCCGGCATAGGTGCCGCGCTTTCCAGGTGAAACGCCTGAGCTTTCATGCTGCGTGAAGCCGCGCACATGGGCTTCGTAGATCACGGTTCGGGTGAAGGGGTTGCCCAGCGGGGTATCGCCCTCCCAGTCGTAGGCGTGGTCGTTGGCCACCACGCTCTTGAGCGCTTGGGCATCGTTGCGGCCGCTGGCCCTAGCGGCTTCGCGGCGGTATCGGCTGGGCACCGCAACGGCACGGCCGTAGGGGTCCAAGAGTACTTTCTCGGCGTCAAAACGGTGGCCGCGCAGGGGCTCGTTCGGGCCCGTCATGCGCCAGGCATAAAGCTGCCCTGGCTGGATGCCGGGCACAAACACATGCCAGTAGTGACGGGTGCGGTGCAGCTCGGCCCGAAGCGGGATGGCCCGGGCCGGCTCTGGGTCGTCAACGTGGTCGTAAAGCAGCAGTTCGGCCGATTCAGCGTGCTGAGAGTGAACGCTGAAGTTCACGCCATCCCGCTCCGGCTTGGCCCCCAGAGGGTGCGCGCGGCCGACTTGCACGGGCAGCTGCTGGCTTCGGTTCATGCCGTCTCCACGCGCGTCACGCCGCTTGCCTCAGCAGCGAGCGAGCATTTCAGGCGTGATCAGCGTGATGCCCCGGTCGGTCACGTGGAAGCGGGTGCGGTCGAACTCGGGATCGATGCCAGCGCTGAAGCCGTCGGGCAGCCGGCAGTGCTTGTCGATGATGGTGCGCCGCAGCGTGACACCGCGCCCAATCGTGACGTTGGGGAGCACCACCGAGTCTTCGATGACGCTGCCATCGCCAGCACGGCAGTTGTAGAAAAGGCTAGAGCGGCGCAAGCTGGCGCCACTGACGATGCAGCCCCCCGAGACCAGGGAATCCACTGCCATGCCCCGGCGACCCGGGTCGTCAAAGACGAACTTGGCGGGGGGGCGGTGCGGCTGGCGGCCCAGCATGGGCCAATGGGTGTCGTAGAGGTTGAGCTCCGGCACGACATGGGTGAGGTCGAGATTCGCCTCCCAATAGGCGTCAAGCGTGCCAACGTCTCGCCAATAGGGTCGCTCCCCCACCATGTTGACGCAACTGGTTTCAAAGCGATGCGCGTAAACGCGGGCTGATCTCACCAAGGCAGGAATCAGGTCTTTGCCGAAGTCGTGGCTGGAATTCCGATCGGCGGCGTCGCGGTCGAGTTGTTCCACCAGACACTTGGTGTTGAACACGTAAATGCCCATGCTGACCAGTGCCCGATCAGCTTGACCCGGCATGGGCGTTGGACGCGCCGGCTTTTCCTCGAAAGCGATGACGCGGCCCCTGTCGTCAATGGCCATCACACCAAACTCGCTGGCTTCTTGGACGGGCACTTCAATGCAAGCCACCGTGACATCAGCACCGCGTGCAACGTGCTCGTCCAGCAGCACACCGTAGTCCATTTTGTAGATGTGGTCGCCGCCCAGAATCACCACATATTCGGGGCTGGCTTCGTGCACCATGCCGATGTTCTGGTGCACCGCATTGGCGGTGCCGCTGTACCAGCCTTCGTCTACTTGCTGCTGGGCAGGCAGTACGTCCACGTATTCGCCAAGGCTGGGTTCAAAAAACCCCCAGCTGCGCTCCACATGACGAATCAGGCTCTGGGCCTTGTACTGGGTGACCACGCCGATGCGGCGAATGCCGGAGTTCACGCAGTTGCCCAGGGCAAAGTCAATGATGCGCATGGTGCCGCCAAAGGGTACCGCCGGCTTTGCACGGTGGTCGGTGAGTTGCCGCAGCCGGCTGCCGCGTCCACCCGCTAAAACCAAGGCATAGGCGTTGTGTCGCATACGGGGTACTTTGGTCGAAATGATGATGCGTTGAGCCTAAGCCGCCCGGGAATCGGTGTGTTGATGGGCGTCAAGCCGAGGTCATCTATGGGCCTGGTGACTGCCCTGTTGACAGGCTCTAACAAATGCGTGGGAGGGGCTCGCCGCTGAGCCAATCCACCACACGCTTGCCGCCAAAGGCGGTGGTCATTTGGATGAAACGGTTGGCGTCTTCATGAACCTGCCCGATGACGGCGGCGCGCTGGCCCAAGGGGTGTGCCCGCATGGCGGCCAGCACAGCGCCAGCCGCTTCAGGCGCGACGATGGCCACCAACTTGCCTTCATTGGCGATGTACAGCGGGTCCAATCCCAGCAGCTCGCAGGCCCCGGCCACTTCCGGGCGGACCGGAATGGCGAGCTCCTGCAGGTGCATGCCAACGCCCGATTGCTGGGCGATCTCGGTCAGCGTGGTGGCCAAGCCGCCTCGTGTTGGGTCGCGCCGTACACGCACGGCGCCTTCGGGTACGGCCGCCAGCAGGTGGGCCACCAGGGTGTGCAGCGCGGCGCTGTCGGATTCGATGCGCGTATCGAACTGCAGCGACTGGCGTTGCGAAAGCACCGCCACGCCATGTTCGCCGATGCTGCCCGAGAGCAGCACCACATCACCCGGCCGCGCCTGCGCGCCGCCAATGCAACGGCCCTCGGGCACCACGCCCAAACCGGTGGTGCTGATGAAGATGCCGTCGCCCTTGCCGCGCTCAACCACCTTGGTGTCGCCCGTCACGATGGGCACGCCACACGCCCGCGAAGCCGCTGCCATCGACTCCACGATGCGCCGCAGCACGCCCAAGGCCAGGCCTTCTTCAAGAATGAAACTGGCGCTCAGGTAGAGCGGTGTCGCGCCCAGCATGGCGACGTCATTGACCGTGCCGTGCACGGCGAGGCTTCCGATGTCGCCCCCTGGGAAAAACAGGGGGGAGATGACGTGCGCATCCGTGGCCATCACGAGACGTTGCCCGCTCGGGGCAGTGAGCAAGGCGCCGTCGTTGCCTTGGCTCAAAAACGGGTTGTCAAAGGCGGGTGCGAAGAGCTCGGTCACCAACTGCTGGGCCACGCGCCCACCGGCGCCGTGGTTCATGTCGATGCAGCCCTGCTTGAAGTCGAGTGGGCGCAGGTAAGCCGCTTTGGGTGGGGCTGGGCTCATGCTGCGAGCACCGGGATGTCGCGCCAGCGGCCGTAGGTGTAATGCGCCGCACAAGCGCCTTCGCTCGACACCATGCAAGAGCCCATCGGGTTCTCGGGCGTGCACACGGTGCCAAAGAGCTTGCAGTCGTTGGGGCGCTTCACGCCGCGCAAGATGGCGCCGCAATCGCATTGTTTGTGATCGGGCACTGCGCGGTAATGCAGGTCAAAGCGCCGCTCGGCGTCAAAGCGGTCGTATGCGGGGCGGATTCGCAGCGCGCTGAATGGCACCTCGCCCAAGCCGCGCCACTCGAAGCTGTCCCGCAGGCTGAAGACTTCGGCGGTGACGGCCTGCGCTTTTCGGTTGCCCTCGCGGTGAACGGCCCGCGTGAACTGGTTTTCAACCTCTGCCCGACCTTCGTTGACTTGGCGCACCAGCATCAAGATCGACTGCATCACGTCCAGCGGTTCAAAGCCCGAGATGACCACGGGCTTGTGAAAGGCCTTTGCGAAGGGTTCGTAGGGCGCCGAGCCAATAACGATGCTCACGTGCGCTGGTCCCACAAAGCCGTCCAGCGGCAGCGTGCCGTACTGCTCAACCCCAGGCGACTGCAGGATGTGGGTGATGGCGCTGGGTGTGAGCACATGGCAGCACAAGACGCTGAAATTGGTGAGCTGCTCCCGCTCGGCCTGCTGCAGCGTCAGGGCGGTGGGCGGCGTGGTGGTTTCGAAGCCGATGGCCAAGAACACCACCTCGCGCTCGGGGTTGCTGCGAGCCAGTTGCAGGGCGTCGGCCGGGGAATAAACCATGCGAACGTCGCCCCCTCGGGCCTTGGCGCGCTGCAAGGACAAGCCGGCCGAGGCGGGCACTCGCATCACGTCGCCATAGGTGCAGAGCATGACGCCGCGTTCCAAAGCGAGGTGGATGGCCATGTCGATGCGCCCGATGGGCAGCACGCAAACGGGGCAACCTGGGCCGTGGATCATGCGCACCTTGGCCGGCAGCAGGTCCACCACGCCATAGCGCGCCAACGCATGGGTGTGGCCCCCGCAGAACTCCATGAAGCTGTAGGTGCGTGCTGGGTCGACCTCGGTGCGCAGGCTGGCCGCAAGGTTTTGGGCCAGCGCGCCGTCTCGAAATTCGTCGATGTACTTCATGGGGTGGAGCGTGCCAGTTCGGCAAACAGCGCCAAGCTGGCCAGGGCCTCGGCCTCATCCAGCACGCCAAGCGCGTGGCCAACGTGCACGATGACGTAGTCGCCCACCTGGGCTTCGGGCACGAGCGCAATCGAAATGTGCTTGCGCACACCGCCGAGGTCAACGGTGGCGGATTCAGGACCCGCCAGGGCAACGACGAGCGCGGGCAGGGCCAGGCACATGGTCAGTGCGCCAGCGAAAGTTCGGGCGCAGCGGGTTGGTGCGCTTGCTCGGCCACGGTGCAGGCGGCAACCCAGGCTTGCCCGAGCGCCAAGCCAGCATCACCAAAGCCGGCGTCCTGCGGCAACCGTACCGAGAGCCCCGCCTGCTGCAGGGTCGTGCTGAGGCGGTGGCGCAGCACCCCGTTGGCAAAGCAGCCACCGGCCAGCACCACGCAGCGGCTGGCGTGGGCGCCTGCCGCTGCAATGGCCCGCTGCGCCAGGGCTGACGCCAGCGCGCAGTGAAACCAAGCGGCGCCCCGCGCCACGGCGGCCGGGCCTTGCGGCGCCAAGGCGAAGAGTTCTCCGACCAAACCGTGCAGATCGAGCGAAGTGGTTTCTACGGCGAAGCTCGGGTGTTCGGCAAGCCAGTCGCGGGCCAGGGCTTCAAGTGCGATCGCAGCCTCTGCCTCGCCCGACTGCCGAACGCTGATGCCGAGTGCGCCCGCCGCAGCGTCAAACCAGCGACCGGCACTGCTGCTACGGGGGCAGTTCAAGTCTTGCTGGAGCATGCGGTGCAGCAGCGCTGCTGCCGGCATGCCAACTTGCGGTGCAAAGCGGGCCTCGATTTCAGCGCCACGCCGCAGCGCAAACAGCACGGCCGCCCCCAGGCGCCAGGGCTCGCGGGCCGCCGCGTCGGCGCCGGGTTGGGTGAGCGGCGCCAGATGGTCAAGCCGCTGCCAGTGGTGGGCTGCATAGCCGCTGCCCACCCGCAGCACTTCGCCGCCCCAGGCGCGGCCATCGGGGCCCAAGCCCATGCCATCGAGTGCCAGACCGATCACTGGGGCCGACACCGGGACCGACACCTGGGCCGGCGGCGCTTGTTCGGCCAGCACCCCACCAATGTGCGCATGGTGGTGTTGCACCCCAATGGCCGGCAGTCCGCGCTCTGCGGCCACCGCTTGCGCAAGCCGCGTGCTGTAAAAGTCGGGGTGCATGTCGTGGGCCAGAGCCTGAACCGGTCCCGAGGCCCGCGCCAACAAGTCGCTAACGGAGGCCTGCAGCGCCTCCCGGTGAGTCGGGTTGTCCAGGTCGCCGTGCAGCACCGACCAATGGGCTTGGCTGCCCTCCATCAAGCAGGCCCGGTTCTTCAGGAAAGCCCCGCAAGCCAGCACCCGCGCTGGGGCGGCGCGCGGCAATTGGGTGGTGTGGGCCAGGGGGTTCATGCGTGGGGGTGGAGCAGCCAGGTCAGCCACTCCGTCATGCCGTGGCCGCGGGTGCTGGAGATTTCCAGCACCTCAATGCCCGGGTTGACCCGCCGCGCCATCTCGACGCAGCGGGCCACGCTGAAGTCGACGTAGGGGAGCAAGTCGATTTTGTTGATGAGCATGAGCGAGGCGGCGGCAAACATGTCCGGGTACTTCAGGGGCTTGTCGTCGCCCTCGGTGACCGACAGCACCACGACCTTGGCGGCTTCGCCGAGGTCCCATAGAGCGGGACAGACGAGGTTGCCGACGTTTTCGATGAACAGCAGCGCGGCAGGCGCGTGGTGGTGCGCGTGGGCAGCCCCGTGGGCGTGCGCATGCGCATGCAGGTCCAGCCGCGAAAAGGCATCTCCCACCATCTTGGCATCCAAGTGGCAGCCGCGCCCGGTGTTGACCTGGATGGCCGGTGCCCCGGCAGCGCGAATGCGCTCCGCATCCAGTCGGGTTTGCTGGTCGCCTTCCACCACCGCCAAAGGCACATGCGGCGCGCGCTGGCGCAGCGCGGCAATGGTGGCGCACAACAGCGTGGTTTTGCCAGAGCCAGGGCTGGAGACCAAGTTGTAGGCCGTGACGCCATGCGCCAAGAAGTGCGCCCGGTTGGCATCGGCCAAGGCTTGGTTGGCGCCCAGCACATCGGCTTCAATTTGGATGCTGCGCAGTGCGCTGAGCCCTGGCACGTGCCCGCCGGCTGTGCCCGTGCTGTAGTCGAGGTCTCCGTTGGCAGAGGCTGTGGGCAAGCTGGCGCCGGGGGCGTGCTCGGCCGTGCTGTTGCAACCGCAAATTACACACATGTCGGCGTCCTAGGTTCTTGACGCACCAGCAAGTCCCGCACGCGCAAATGCGTGCCGCTGAGGATCTTGACGGGTGCGCCACCGCATTGGGGGCAGGGGTCGATGCGGCTTTCAACCGCTATCTCTGTGTTGCACGCTGGGCACCAGGCTCGCCCTGGGCTTGTTTCAATCTCAATCTGTGCGCCTTCTAGGCAGGTGCCGTGCACGATAGCCTCCAGGGCAAAGCGCAGTGCCTGCAGCTCCACCCCGGCCAGCGCACCGGCCTCCAGTCGCAGCAGCGCCACGGCATCAAATTGCTCGCGCTGCGCCGCTTCTTGAACGAGGCGAACGATGTTGTCGGCCAAGCTCAGCTCATGCATGGGTCGTGGCCTCTTGAGTTGAAACGCTTGCTGAGACGTTCGCAAGCCAAGCCTGCGCCCAACGCAGCGCGGCGTCCAAATGGATCAAAGCCGCTTCGCCGGGTGGCTCGCCGAGCTCAAAGCGCTCACCCCGAATGGCGAGCAAGGTGCAGGCGGGTGGCGGTTGGCCCTGCAGGCTGCAATAGACCTGCATCACGGCCTGGGGCGACATGGCGTGGGTGGTAAAGCTCGCGTCTTGTGCTGGGCGTAGCTCGGTGGTCTCAAAGGGCGCTGGGCAGCTCAGACTGGCATCCACGAAGAGGACTTGGTGCCGATCGACGAGGTCCAGGGCGTGCTCAACCTGCAATTGGTAGTCGTCGAGGAACTCGACTGCCTCGTTGTGCGCTTCCAAGGCGCGCAGTCGCTCAATGCAGAGAGGCCCGAGTGCGTCGTCACCCCGGCTCAAATTGCCCCAGCCCAGCACCAGCACGGGGGCCGTCATGGGGGCTCCGTGAGGTCGCGCACCACGCCACCCTCCGGTGACTTGACGATGCGGTCGATCAGCTCACCCTCGTGGCCACGCAGCGACACGTCGAGCGGCATTTGCCCCAGGGCGTGGGTGGCACAGGACAAGCAAGGGTCGTAGGCGCGGATGGCCACTTCAATGTGATTGAGCAGTCCCTCGGTGAGTTCACGGCCATCAAGGTACTCGCGCGCCACCGAGCGCACGGCTTCGTTCATGGCTTGGTTGTTGTGGGTGGTGGAGACGATGAGGTTGCACATTGTGATCAGGTCGTCGTCGCCCACCTCGTAGTGGTGAATGAGCGTGCCGCGAGGCGCTTCAATGACGCCCACGCCGCTGCGCTGGCGCGGCCCGCTGGCCATCAACTCGCCGGACAAGATGTCGGGGTCGTCGAGGAGCTCGGCGATCACCTCCATGCAGTGCAGCACCTCGACCATTCGCGCCCAGTGGTAGGCCAAAGTGGCGTGAATGGGTTCGCCTTGGCCCCAGGCGATGAACTCACGCCGTTGCGCCTCGGCCAGTGGGGTTGGAATGAAGTCGCAGTTTTGCAGGCGCGCCAGCGGCCCAACGCGGTACCAGCCGTGCTCACGCCCCAAGCTTTTCAGGAAAGGGAATTTCATGTAGGTCCAGGGCTTGACGTCTTCCTCAATGAGGTCGAGGTAACCCTGGTCGTTCGCGCCATCAAAGAGCAGGGCGCCGGTGGCGTCGCGCGCGCGGATGACGCCGTCGTAGAGGTCGAGTGCACCGTCGGCGCGCACCAGGGACAGCATGTTGGAGCGGAAGCTGCCAAAGCGGTTGTAGAGGGCCGGGTTCTGGCCGTGCAGTTGCTTGGCGATGTCAACGGCGTCCTGGGACCACGCCATCATTTGGGCCACGTCGCGCTGCAGCATGGCGCGGTCGGCCATGCTGACGTGCTTGTTCATGCCGCCCGGCACGGAACCGGTGCCATGCACGCGCTTGCCCGCTGTGGCGCGAATCACTTCCTGGCCGAACTTGCGCAGCAGCACGCCCTTCTTGGCGATGTCGGGGTGGGCCATCGCGACGCCCACGATGTTCCGGCGGTTCACCTCGGAATCAAAACCGAACAGCAAGTCGGGTGAAGAGAGGTGGAAGAAGTGAAGTGCGTTCGACTGCATCACTTGGCCGTAATGCATGAGCCGACGAATCTTGTCGGCCGACGGCGTGACGGGATGGGCACCCACCACGCGGTCGAGGGCCTTCGAGGCGGCGAGGTGGTGCGAGACCGGACAGATGCCGCACAGGCGCTGCACCATCACCGGCACTTCCCAGTAGGGCCTGCCTTCAATGAATTTTTCAAAGCCACGGAACTCGACGATGTGCAGTCGTGCTTGTTGGACGCGGTTCTG
>JBKCVH010000209.1:0-2562 GCA_046317675.1 Burkholderiales bacterium | reverse complement strand
GCCACGATGTGCACGGTGTTGCCTTCGCTGCCCTTCTTGTAGAGCGCATGGCCGAGGGGGTAGCGGCGCCAGCGGGCGCGGCGCACCACTTCCCACAGCTCGATGTCGCCAAAGTCGGCAAAGAATTCAAGGTCGCGCAGCAGCTGGAAGCGTTCCGAGTCTTTCACCTCGGTGAAGCGCGCCAGGGGAATGAGCTGCTTGGCCACCAAGTCCGACAGTGCGCGGCCAAAGCTGTCCCAATCGGGGAATCGGTCTTCAGGGCGTTTGGCCAGCGCACGCAGCACCACGGCGTCCATCTCGGGCGCGACGCCTTCTCGGAGTTCAGACGGAGGCTTCGGGGCTTGGCTGTAGATCTGGTGTATCAACGCCATTTGGCTGGGCGCTTCAAAGGGCGCTCGCCCGGCAATCAAGTGGTACAGCACGGCGCCGAGTGCGTACTGGTCGGAGCGCGCATCCACATCACCGCCTTCCACCTGCTCGGGCGGCATGTAGGCCAGTGAGCCCACGCGGTGCACCTGGGTGCGGTCGGCATTCAGGTGCAGCGCCGAGCCGAAGTCGCTGACCTTCACGTCAATGGCTTGGCCAAATTCATCAATGACGGCCAGCAGGTTGGCCGGCTTCACGTCCCGGTGGATCAGGCCCTGGCGGAAGCAGTACGACAGCGCCATGGCGCACTTGAAGCCGATTTCCACGATCTGATCGAGTGGCAACAGGCGGTCGGCGCGGCAAAAGTGCTTGAGCGTGACGCCGGGCACAAACTCCATCACGAGGTAGGGCGCCTCTTCGTCAAACACGGCATCGACGATTTGCACCACGTTCGGGTGCTGCAACCGACCGGCCAGCGAGGCCTCGGCGGCAAAAAAGTGGTCGCGCATGTTCGACATGGCGCCGCCGCTGTGGTTGGCGTCGCGCCAAGCGCGCACGCGCTTGATGGCCACGTCGGCGCCCTTGAACTCGTCGTGGCAAAGAAAAACGTCGCTGGTGGCCCCCTCGCCCAGTCGGCGCAGCACGCGGTAGCGACCGATGTTCGAGGGCACCTCGACGTCGCTCATCACCTCGCTGGCAGGAAAGGTGGTGTTTGGGGGCAGGGAGTCGCCGGGAAATGAAGCCATGTCGACATGCTGCCACCAAAGTTGGCTCATGGCTCTCCCTAGAATGCCCAGCATGATTCATGCCACCCACGACTTGCTCGCCGCCCTAGGCAGCGCGCTTCAGCAACTCAGCCCCGAGAGCCCGCCCGCTGCTGCTTTTGAGGCGCCCAAGCAAGCCAGCCATGGCGACTTGGCTGTCACGGTGGCCATGCAATTGGCGCGAGCCCTCAAAAAGAACCCCCGTGAACTGGCCGCGCAGCTGGTTGACTTGCTCAACGCGCAACCGGCCGTGCAGCAGTGGGTCGAGGCGATTGAGATTGCCGGCCCGGGCTTCGTGAACCTGCGCTTGAAGGATTCCGCGCGGCAAGCGGTGATTACCGAGGTGCTGGCCCAGGGCGTGTGCTTTGGCCAGCAGCCCAAGAGCGGTCGCCGTGTGCTCGTCGAATTTGTCTCGGCCAACCCCACGGGGCCACTGCACGTGGGCCATGCCCGCCAAGCGGCGCTTGGCGATGCGGTTTGCTCGCTGCTCAGCACCCAGGGCCATACGGTCACTCGCGAGTTTTATTACAACGACGCCGGCGTGCAAATCGCCACCCTGGCCACCTCCGTGCAGGCGCGCCTGAAAGGCTTGAAGCCCGGCGACGCCGAGTGGCCCGAGAGCGCCTACCCCGGCGCCTACCTCGCTGACCGTGCCACCGCTTTCTTGGCCTAGGCAACCGTGAAGGCTGACGACCGCAGCTTCACGGCCAGCGGGGACTTGAACGACATCGACAGCATCCGCCAATTCGCTGTCGCCTATCTGCGCCACGAACAAGACTTGGACTTGCAGGCCTTCGGCTTGAAGTTCGACCAGTACTTTTTGGAAAGCAGCGTCTACGCCAACGGTCAAGTCGAGAAAGTCATCGAGCGCATGGGCGCCCATGCCTATGAGCAGGACGACGCGCTGTGGCTGCGCACGACCGACTGGGGTGACGACAAAGACCGCGTGATGCGCAAGCGCGACGGCACGCTGACCTACTTCGTGCCCGACGTGGCCTACCACGTCAACAAGTTCGAGCGCGGCTACCAGCAGTGCATCAACGTGCAGGGCAGCGACCACCATGGCACCGTGGCCCGCGTGCGCGCCGGCCTGCAGGCACAGGGCCTCGGCATTCCCCAAGGCTTCCCCGACTACCTGCTCCACAAGATGGTGACCGTGATGCGAGGCGGCCAAGAGGTGAAGATCTCCAAGCGCGCCGGCAGCTACGTGACCTTGCGCGACCTGATCGACTGGACGAGCCGCGACGCGGTGCGCTTCTTCCTGAACAGCCGCAAAGCCGACACCGAGTTTGTGTTCGACATCGACTTGGCGCTGCAGCAGGGCGACGAGAACCCGGTCTTTTACGTGCAGTACGCCCATGCCCGCATTTGCAGCGTGCTGCGCCAGTGGGGCGGCACGCTGGGCGCCGATGTGGACCTGAGCCCGCTCACG
>JBKCVH010000208.1:0-9319 GCA_046317675.1 Burkholderiales bacterium | reverse complement strand
GGGCTGGTCGTAAACGGCGAGAAGCATGCGCCTCAGGGCTTGAGCCCCTGCACCCAATCGGCCACGGCCTTGTCCGTCATCGCACCACCAGGCCACCGAATCGCAGGCTCGTACCACTGGTTGTTGGAGCGGACTCGATTTCGATACACCTTCAGCGACCAACTCAATTCGCCTTGGCCGCTGGGCAGCACCTGGCCCGTGTTGTCGATGTAGACCGAATCGGCCGACGTAGCCAACCCCACATGCACCACACCGGGAAGGCGCCGAGCGATGTCCGCGAAGTCCAGGCATGCACTCGCGCAGGCATGGTCGGTCAGCAAATAGACGCGGCCCTTGAAGGGTGTGCTTGCTGCTGGTGTGTTCGCCGCAAATCGGGCTGGAGCCGGCTTGCGCACGTAGGGCATGCCGGCAGCCGCCGCTTTCTCAATCTCAGCGGCCAGAGCCCGCCGGTGTTTTGCGTCAACCCGCTGTCCGTTTTTTTCGGCTTGTGCCGCACTCTGCCGAAGGCTGGCCGCCACGCCACTGGAGGCCCGCCAATCGACCGTCCAGTCGAACTGACCTTCGATGCGATCAACGGCTTTCTTGCCAAACAAGGCAGCGGCCACCTCACTGCCCCAGCCGCTGTTGCCGCCGGTATTGCCCCGCACATCCAGCACCACCCAGGGCGCCGCGCGCAGCGGCGCAGCCCGCTTGTGCAGGTCGCGGATCAGCGTCCGCATCGTTTGAACTTGCTCAGGTTTCTGCAGGTCGAATGTGGGCAGGGAAACGAACCAAACCGGGCCCACCTGGTGCAAACCCGTGCGGGCCTGCGTGCGCCCCAGGGCTCGGTCGACCAGGCCAAAGAGCCGCTCTTCAGAAACCGAAAGCCAACGCAGCGCCACTTCGATCTCCCGGTCCTCAGAGCGAAAGCGACAAAGCTGAGGCCGGCGGGGGTCACCCTCGAATGCCGTCATCAAAAAGACCGATTCGACCTCCCGCTCATGGGGAATATCGGCGTTCCACCGATAGGGGTCTACGCCCTGTCGCTGCAGGGTCTCGGCATCTTGGCCATCGCAAGCCAGCAATTCCGCCTGTAGCGGCACGCCCGGCTCCTCGTCGTTGAGCACCACCCGCGCTCGGCCCTGCGCGTCGCGCACCGTCAGCAGACCTGGCCAGGCCCGTGTCATGGGCTGGCTGAACCCAAACCAGATGTGCCCGTCGCGAAACCCATGGGTGTAGCCGCGCACCGCTCGCCAGTAGTCGCCGGCATGGGTTGCGGTCGCCGCCCGCTCCAGGGCCTGCGCCCTTCCGTCTTTCAACCACTTGGCAAAGGCGGGGTTGCCCGTATCCACAGGGCCAGGGTGGTGGTCGCGCAGGGTGTTGTGAATGGATTCGATGTCCATGCGGGCTGCAGTGGCCCAATCGACCTTCGACGCCGCACTTGATTGCTGCCCCGCCTCGCCCGCCACCGCATTCAAGGCCAGCCCCAAGCTCAGCCCGACCGCGAGCCCCCGACGCACCAAAGCGCCCATCGCACACTCCTCTTCGTCAACCGGATGCCGTGCCCGTACTCTAGAGCCCAGGCGACCAGCCCGCCACAACGGGGCGATGAACTGCACAACGGGGCGACGCACTGCGCACCGTTGCGCTCTATCCCGCCGAATCGTCACTTCATCTCATCGGCGCAGCCCTGCCATGCTCAACGCTTAGAGCGAGAGTTCGAGGGGCTCGACTTTCTCCTCCCCCGTGCCAAAAAGCCTGCGGGCAACGGTGTTTGATGCCGTCTTGAATGTCGACCCTCGGCACGGCAGGTGGGGAGAAGGTCAAGTGATTTCGCCGCCGTCGTGGTACGGGCCGATGGCCTTATTTGGGCTCTTGGTCAGGGTGTTGAGCGGATCGCCATTCCGGTTTGCGAGGCTCGCCAGGGGGGCGTGCACGTCGGCCGCGATCGCCCCCCCGTTGAAACCAGGGGCCCGGTTCACGCGAGGGGACTGATGGCGGCTTCCGGCTACAAGATTAGCCAGCAGCGATGTCTCGCAACGCTGACTCGAAGGCCTCAACCGGCTGCCCACCGCTGATGAGATGCTTTCGGTTGATGACCACCGCCGGAACGGCGCGGATGCCGGCGTTCTGCCAAAAGCCTTCTGCCTCCCGCACTTCGGCGGCAAAGCGCCCGCTTTGCAGCACCTCTTGCACCATCTCGCGGGGCAGGCCGGCCAGTTCAGCGCGGTCCATCAGCAGTTCGGGGTTGGCAGGGTCCATGCCGTCGCGGTGGTAGGCCTCTAGCAGCAGGTGTTTGAGGCGCAGTTGGACTTCGGGGCCTTGCTCGCCGGCGGCATGCAGCACGCGGTGGGCATCGAAGGTGTTCCACACCCGTGCCCGGTCGCCGAACTCAAACCCCAGCGCGGCGCCGCGTTCGCGCAGTGCCTGCCGGTTCTGCGCAATCTGGTCTTCATTGATGCCGTACTTGGCGCTCAAGTGTTCGACCGCGTCTTGCCCTTCGGGCGGCATTTGCGGGTTGAGCTCGAAGGGCTCGAAACGCAGCACATAGGGCACGCCCGTGCTGGCCAACGCGGCTTCGAGCGCATGCAGGCCGATGGCGCACCAGGGGCAGGCGATGTCGCTGACGAATTCAATGTGCAAGGGCTTCATGCGGCTTCCTTTAACTTCTTGATGAGGCTGTGCTCGCGCTCAGGTGACAGGCCGGCTCGCAGTGGTGCGCTGCGGCGGGCTTCATCTTGGGTGTTCCACCAGGCGATGAAATCGATGGCGGTGGATTCAATGCTGCGAAACGTGAGCCCGGCTTGCACGGCGCGCGCGCAACTGCGCTGATGAAACCCCGCATAGTCGCCTTCGCTGGGTAGCCAAACGGGGAGATCACTCCAGCCGGCAACCCCCTCAGCCTGCAGAAAGGCGCTGGTGGCAGGCACCCACTCTGCATCGCTCTGAAGGGCGAGGCGCAGGGCATGGAGGAGGCTGCCCATTGGCACGGCTTCATGGGGGCCGACGGCGTTGAAGTCGCCGAGGCTGCGTTGTTCGCCCATGCGAACCGTCCACTCGGCAAGGTCTCGGGCGTCAATGAAACTGACCCGGTCCGCCAATGGGGGTGTCAGCACGGCTCCGCCGCGTTGAACGCGCAGGGGCCAGTAGCTGAAGCGATCGGTTTCGTCGCCGGGGCCCACGATGAGGCCGGGGCGAATGACGGTGCAATGGCCCGCAAACTGCCGGTGCGCTTCGTCTTCCACCAAGGCCTTGAGTGGGCCGTAAAGCGCCAAGTTGCTGCGCAACTCCGCCAAGCGGATGGACATGGCGTCGCTGCCTTCGTATGGAAGGCGGGCAGCGGTTTCGTCGGCCCCCGGCGTGGCATGGCTGGCGTACACCGAGAGGGTGGAGATGCAGATGAAGTGGTCGACCTGGCCCTTTAGCACCCGCCCGGCATCGCGCACCCAATGCGGCACGGAACTGGGGTTGTCGATGCAGGCGTCGAAGCGGCGGCCCACGAGGGCGGTGTAGTCACCCGTGTCGCGGTCGCCTTGGAGTTGCTCGACCTCGCTGCCCCACAGGCTGCTGCGCTGGCCAGAGCGCTGGCCGCGGTTGAACACCGTGACACGGTGCCCGCGCTCCAGCGCATACCGAACTTGATGTTGCCCCGTGAAGCCACTGCCCCCGAGGATCAGCAGGTGCACGCTCAGGCGGCTTGCGCCTGGGCTTCGAGGTCTCGCTTGAGCGCTTCTGGCAACCGCAACTGCCGGGCCAGTTCGTCCAGGTAAGCGCGTTCCATGAAGCTGGTTTCATCGGCAACGAGCAAGCTTGCCAAGTACATCTGAGCGGCCAGCTCGGGCGTGCTCGCGGCCTGTGCCACTTCACTGGGGTCGAGGGGGCGGCGGAGCTCTTGCTCCAGCCAAGCGCGCTGTTGGGGGTCGGCTTCTTGGCGCTGCAGTTCGGCCTCGATCAGGCCACGCTCGCGTTCATCCACATGGCCGTCGGCCTTGGCGGCAGCAATCATGGCCTTGAGCATGGCCTGGCTGTTCAGCTCCAGTTGCGGCGCGGCGAGAAGCGGCTGCGCTGCGGGCGGAGCCGCCGCTACGGCTGGGTTTTGGCTGGCTTGGTGCTGTTGGTAGATCTTGTAGGCGGCATACCCAAGCGCGGCCACGCTGCCGTACTTGAGCGCCTTGCCCCCCATCGAGCGACCCCGCTTCTGGCCCAGCAGCAAACCGAGCGCGCCGCCAGCGGCAGCACCGGCACCCACTTGGCCCCAGCGAATGTCTTTGCTCTTGGTGGTCTCCGTGGCCGACTTCAGCAGGCCTTCGAGCAGTCCTTGCAAGTTCATTGCGCTTCCTTCAGGCGAGCGATGCGTTGCTCAATCGGGGGGTGGCTGCTGAACAGGGCCATGAGGCCGCTCGGGCGCGAGCTGATGCCCATGGCGGCCAGCGACTTCGGCATTTCGCCGGGGTCCAGTCCGCCGAGGCGAGCCAAAGCGCTCATCATGGGTTGCTTGCGACCCATGAGTTGCGCGGCGCCAAGGTCAGCGCGGAATTCGCGTTGGCGCGAGAACCAGGCCACGATGAGGGCGGCAATCACACCCAGCACGATGTCGAGCACGATGGTGGTGACGTAGTAGCCGATGCCTGGGCCATCGTTGGTGTTCCGCAGCACGACCTTGTCCACGAAGTAGCCGATGACGCGCGACAGGAAGACCACAAAGGTGTTCATCACGCCTTGAATGAGCGCCATGGTCACCATGTCGCCATTGGCGACGTGCGCCACTTCATGGCCGATGACGGCTTCGACCTCTTCGCGTGACATGGACTCCAGCAAGCCCGTGGACACCGCCACCAGCGCCGAGTTCTTGAAAGCACCCGTGGCAAAGGCATTGGGCTCGCCCACGTAGATGCCCACTTCCGGTGTTTTGATGCCGGCAGCCTGCGAAAAGCGCTCCACCGTGCTCACGATCCACTGGTGGGTCGCGTGGTTGGAGTTGTTGATGATTTCAAGCTTGGTCGTCCACTTCGCCATCGGCTTGCTGATCAGCAGCGAGATGAAGGCGCCACCGAAACCCATCACGGCCGCAAAGCCGAGCAGGCTGGTGAGATCCAGCCCGTTGGCGGTGAGGAAGCGGTTCAGGCCCAGCAGGTGCACGGCCAAGCCAAGCACCAGCATCACGCCAAGGTTGGTGAGCAGAAAAAGGGCAATGCGTTTCATGGGGTTTCGCGAAGAAGCCAAGGGAGTGCTCGACATTCTTCGGGAACGTCGATGCATGAGCGGAAGTGGGGGCTTTGCCTTGGCTTACAAGGGTGCCGCGTTTTCAGGGCTTGGCGGCTGGCTCGCGCTCGAGTTCCGGGGGAGCTGGCTGAAAGTCGTAGTAGTGAGAAACGCTCTCGCCGAGGTTTTTGCGAAGGATGCGCATCAGGGTGCCATCGGCGCGAAGCGCTTCGGCAGCCTCCCGCAGCTGGCGCCGGTGGGGTTCTGGCACGGTGATCCGCGATACCGCCCACCCGGAGGAAAAGCGATCCTTGGGCATCCAGTCCTTCAAGGTGTGTGCTGCGAGCCAAGGCTCGCCCTTCTTGACCACCGCACCGGGGTAGATCAGCACGGCATGCACGCGCCCGGCCTCAAAGGCGCGCAAGAGGGCGGGCATGTCAGCGCTCTCTCGAACTCGGCCTCTGGCTCGCAGTTTGTCGACCCAAGCCTGGGCTTGGGGTCCACGGCGCGCACTGCGAACAATGCCCAACAGCTTGTCGGGTTCGCTGTCGAAGGAGGCTTGATCGGGGTTGGCTTGGGCCGTGATGGCTTGCATCAGGACCAAGACGCGGGCGTGCTCGATCCACAGAAAGTCGGCTTCAAGGCGGCGTTCGGGGAGGTAGGCGGCGCCGCCGGTGAGATCGGTCAGCCCGCTCTTGATTGCGGGCCACAAGCGTGCCGTGTTGGTGGGCACGATGTCAATCTGGCAGCCGCTTC
This sequence comes from Burkholderiales bacterium, assembly GCA_046317675.1. GTDB lineage: Bacteria > Pseudomonadota > Gammaproteobacteria > Burkholderiales > Burkholderiaceae_C > Inhella. The sequence goes on along the minus strand of JBKCVH010000208.1, from coordinate 3,382 downwards.
GAGTGGCCAGCTCTTTGGCGAGCTCGGCTTCGAATCCGCTGGCGTTCCCCTTTGCATCGATTTCGAAGATGCCGGGGTAAGTCAGCAAAGACAAGCGCAGGGCCCCGCAGGGCGGCGCCTTCTCGGCCTGGGCTGCCGAAGGGGCAAGCCACCCGAGCACCCCCACCACAACCAGCCAACGAAGCCCGAGTTGGAGTGTGAGTGGAATGGGCATGTGGGGCTCCTATCGGTAGAAGGCTTCTACGCTGCCTTTGAGCTTGATGGTCATTGGGCGGCCTTTGCGGTCCAGCGTGCGACCTGCAGGAACGCGCACCCAAGATTCACTGATGCAGTATTCCTCCACGTCTTGGCGCTCTTTGCCGTTGAAGCGGATTCCGATGTCGTGTTCAAAGATGGCCGCCACATGGTGCGGGCTTCTGGGGTCGACACACAGGCGGTCGGGCAGGGCGGGGCGTTCGGTTGGGGCGGGTTCACTCATGGTGCGGGGCGCTAGCGGCGATGGAAGGTGGCATTGTCAACTGGGTGCGGAGGGCTTTAACTCGGGTCGGCGTCGCCGCGGCCGATGTAAGAGCGAAGGGCAAGCACCAAACCCTGCGCATCAAAGTCAAACACATCCACCACGAAGATTTCGACCGATTCATTGACCACGATGCGCAACTCGGCCACCACCGATTGGGCGGTGGCGTGGAGGTGCAAGATATCAATGTGCAGTGAGCTTGCGTTGTCAAAGTTGAGCTGAGTTTCTCGGAGAGCAGCCGCTTTGCCCACCACACGAATCTTCCAGTCGCGCAGCACCACGTCGGGAGCCAGAAAGGCTTCAATGCGACCGATGTCCTTGCTGGCGTAGGCGTCCAAGTAATCACGGGCGACATCAGAGAAGCTTGGCATGCACGGGCTTTCAGGTCATGGGGCCGGCCTGGACTTGGCCAGAACAGGCTTGATGAACTGGTTGCGCAGCTTGGCCAGCTCACCGCTGCGTTCGAGGCGCGCCAACTCCAGGTCGAGCAACTGCTGCAAGGCGCGCCCCTCTGGACGGGCTCGCGTCGTCATCATGAAAAAGCGGCTGGGTGCACGATCTTCAAAGACGCCACTTTGGACGTCGTCGTCATCCGCCAACTCAACCAAGCCCAGTGCGGAATGCCCCTGTAGAACCGATTCATTCACCAAGGCCACTTCGACTCGGCCCAAATGCAACATTTGCACCAGAGAGCGGTAATTGGGTGCTCGGATGAAGCGGTCGGTCTCGGCCTTGTCCATTTGGGAGTAGCTGTAGCCCTGCAAGCCGCCGACACGCCATTTGGCCAGGTCCGCCTGCTGGCGAATGCCCAGCCCTCGGGGGTGTTGCCGCTTGCTCCAAAGGTAAAGCAGTTGGGTTTCGTAAATGCTGTTCGTTAGCCAGTAGGCGGCTTCGCGCTCGGGCGTGCGGATGGCGCTGAGCAAGAGCAGCAGCTCGCCCTGACGAACGGACTCAAGGCAGCGGCGCCAGGGCAGCATGCTCACCTGCTCGCTGACGCCTCTCCGCGATCCAATCAAGCGCAGCAACTCAACGGTAAAGCCCGTCAATTCGCTGCTGCGCTGCCCGTCCACCCGGCGGAAAAAAGCGTAGGGCGGCCATTCGTTGCTGTCGTCGCAGGCCGTGACCACAGGCAAATTGAATTCGCTCGCCTCCGAGCGGACTTGGGCCAGCCCAGGGCGCACCCATACCAAGCCCGCAAACGCAATAACAAGAACAAGGTGGGGCCAGGCAATTTGCATGCAGGTTTGCCGGTGACGAGGTGCGTGAATAGTAGAGGGGGCAGGTTAGAGGCTATGGTGGGCGGAGCCTCTAGGCACTTGCCAGAACATGCACGCTGCAGGCGGGCTCCGATATCCTCGGCGCCCTCTTCAAATCAAGATCAAAGCCATGAGTGCCTACGACATCGTGATTGCCGGCGGCGGGGTGTCGGGTCTTTACTGTGCACTGCGTTTGGCCGACGCCGGTCACCGCATTTTGGTGCTGGAGGAGTCGGCCGACCGCTGGGGCGGGCGCATTGAAACCGAAGAGATGGACGGCTTCATTGCGGAGTACGGCCCCATGCGCTTCGAGCCCACGCTCCAGCCCCGCTTTGCAAAGCTTTGCGCCGAGCTGGATGTGGGCCTGGTGGACTTTTCTGGCCCATCGGCCGACCAAAGGGCCACCGATGACTCCGACCTGCCCGAGGCCGAGCAGGGGCTGAATTCCTTGCAGCTGCTCAAGCGCGGGATCATGCTCATCATGGGGCGAGCCGCTGACGATCAAGCTTGGATTGACTCGCTCACCGAGGCCGACTACATGCGTCTGCGCAAGCACGCGCAGCTTCATGGCCAGCCGCTTTGGGACATGGGCTTTTGGAACGCGCTGTCAGCGCAAGGCATCTTGAGCCACCGGGCCTTGGTGAAGCTGCGCGATACCGGAACTTTCTATCACATGATTCCGGAGAACCTGAACGCGGCCGAATGGATCATTTGGTGGTTACGGGCGCTCAAGACGGTTGGTCAGCAACTGGCCAGCATCGAGGGCGGGTCGGCGCGGCTCACCGAGGGGCTGCTGGCGCGTTTGCGTGCGCATGCCGGGGTGACCTTGGCCGGCGGGCACAGGCTTCAAGGCTTCAAGCCCGTGGAGCTGGGGCGCCCCACGCTGGAGCTTGACGTGAAGACGCAAAGCGGCACCCTGCAATTGCGGGCCGAGCGGCTCATCTTGGCGCTGCCGAGGCTGCCGCTCCTGAAGCTGATGCGCTACCTCCCGGAGCACATCGGGTCACAGCTCGACAGCGTCAACGGCTTCCCGATGCTGAAGGTCTTCTTTGTTTGCAACACGCCTTGGTGGAGCTACGGCCAAGCGCCGCAGCAATACGCCAACTGCATGCCGACGCGCGAGATCCACTACTTCCGCCGCCCACCCGAGGCCGACCCCGACGGGCACGGCATGGTGCTGCTCTACATGGACCGCCCTTCCACCGAGTTTTGGCGCCACTACGTGAACGATGGCGAACGGCATGACCGCGCTGAGGTGGACCAAAACGCGCGCATCGTCGATGCCTTCGCCCTTTTTGTGGCGCGCGACGTGAAGCGCTCCTCGGAGGCCAACGCCGACTCAGCCCTCAAGCTGACCGACAACGCCAAGCGCATTTTTGGCCACATGAGCCTGGCCGAAACCACGGGCTACATCCGCAATTCCATCATCACCTATGGCATTCGCGATTGGGCGCGTGCGCCCTATGGTGCGGCCAACCATGGCTGGCAGCCGGGCGTGCGTTCTTGGAAGGTGATGGAGGCCTTCAAGGCCTTCGACTTTGGCAGCGGAGCGCGCAACCTGCACATCGTGGGCGAGGCTTCCTCCGACTCCCCAGGCTTCATCGAGGGC
>JBKCVH010000207.1:0-4816 GCA_046317675.1 Burkholderiales bacterium | reverse complement strand
TGCTGCAAAGAGGGATCACGAAATCGGGCTGGGTGGAATCCAAACTGCGCACATTGGGCGTGAAAGGGGGCTTTTGATGCACTTCGTTTGCCCCCAATGCGGCGCCACCAACCGCGTGCCCGACGAACGCGTGGGCGACGCTCCAGTTTGCGGCCGCTGCCAAACCGAACTCGCCCCCGCCCACCCAGTGCCCCTGACGGACGCGGTGTTTGCCGACTACATCGCCAAGAGCGACGCCCCCGTGCTGGTGGACTTCTGGGCCGACTGGTGCGGCCCCTGCAAGGCCATGGCCCCTCACTTTGAAGCGGCCGCTGCCCGCGCGCCGGGCGTGCGCTTTGCCAAAGTGGAAACCGACCCCAACCCCAAGGCCTCGGTGCGCAGCCGCATCCGGTCCATTCCAACCCTGGTGCTGTTCCACAAGGGGGAAGAGATCGCCCGGCGCAGCGGGGCCATGCCCGAAGCCGAGTTGCTGCGCTGGTTGCAGTCGTCCTTGGCCGGGAGGGCTTGACAGGCACGGCGGGAAGTAGCGGCCCGCTGGGGCGATTGCGCCGGGGCAAGCGCCCAATCAATGATGCGAAGGGCCTGCTGTTCGAGCGCTGCACTTGGCCTAGGGCTTTGAGAATCCGGGGCCAAGCCCTTGGCTCCTTCTTCACGGTCACCATGCCCCTGCGCCCCCGCACCCTCCTTTTGCACATCCTGCTGGTAGGCCTTGTTGCTTGCGGCGGCGGTGGCGGTGGTAGCGGAGGCGGCTCAAGCCCTGCGCCTGGAGACCCCGCACCGATCAATCCCACGCTGAGCGGCGTGGTGTCGGTGGGCGCGCCTTTGGGCGGCGCTGCCTTGAGCGTGATCGATGCCAAGGGCACCGCAGTGGGCACAGCGACTGCACACCCGACGGACGGCACCTACCGCCTCACCCTGAGCCAAGCCACCCCCAGCCTGCCCTTGCTTGTGCAAGCCAGGGGCCTTGATTCCGGTGGCCAATGGACCGTGCAGCACAGCATCGTGCCGGCCTTGACGAGCAGCACCACGGCCCACGTGACGCCGCTCACGCAGGCTTTGGCCGCCTTGGCACTGGGCAGCGACCCCGCTTCGGCCTTCATTCGACCGGCAGACAGCACGCTCGCGGCCACGCCGCTCGCGCAAGTCAATGCCGCGAGCGACTTCCTGAAGACCATCATCAAGACCGGCTTGGCCGACGCCAAGATCAGCGACAGCGCCGGCTTGAACCTGCTGACCGACGCCGGCTTTGCCACCTCCAAGAGCGCTGCTGACCTGCTGGTGGAAGCCCTGCGCGTGGTGGTCGAGCCGGGTACGCCGCCGCTGCTCACGCTCAGCTCCAAGTTCCTCACCTCACCGGCGGCAGAAGTGACAGTGGCCCTGGGCCTTGCCCGCACCGAGCTGCTGAAAGGCAGCACAGGCACCCCGGCCAACGCCATCGTGAGCCCGCTCAAAGTCACCAGCGCGGCGGCGACGGTCATGGCAAACACTGGAAGCCTTGATGGGCTGGTCGCAGCCCTCAACCCTTTGCTGGCGCAGGGCGCCAACGTGGCCGCCATTCAAGCCAGCCCCGTCTTCACCGGCTACACAAGGCACGATGGCCGCACGGCGGAGCAGCTGGCCACGCTCTTGGCGGGCTGGGGGACCCGCGGTCTGCAGTTGGGCCCTTTGCAGGTGCTGGGCTGTGCCGATGAAGTCTTGAAAGCCGGTGACTGCCTGCGCGTCGTCGTGGCCAGCGTGGCCACCGACAGGGCTGGCCAGCCCGCTGAACGTTGGGTCGACGCCGTGACCTGGAATGCGAGCCTGAAACGCTGGAACCTGATCGGCAACGGCAGGAACCTCAGCTTTGACATCCGCGCTGCCAGTTGGCTGCGCCTGGACGCGACCGGCAAGGCCGAGACGACCGGCACCAACCCGAACAGCGGCGTGGAAATCCAACTTCAAGGCCGCACGGCCGACAACGCGACCGCCCTGCTCACGTCCGCCACCGTTCAAACACCGCTGGGCTATGCGCTGCCCTTGGCCAACTGCCAGCGTCCCTTGATGTGCCTCTCGAAGCCGGGGGACGCCACGGCGGTATCCAGCGGCGGCCCGAGCGATCACCTGTTGCAGCCCGGCGTGGTCGGCTGGTTGGGCGCAGCCGATGCGCTTCGCGGCGCACGCTACACCGGCAGCTTCACGCCGCTCGGCACTAGCACCCCAGAGCTTCGCCGCTCATTCCTCTCCACCAGCGCCGTTACGCAGGCCGCAGCGCGGCACCCGAGCCTGGACGGCGTGAGCAGCACGGCCGCCCTCACTGCAGACCAACTGCGGTTTGGGCTCAAGCTCAAATGGGAAACGTGGGCGGTAGCGAACCCGGAGCTCAGGCTGGTTCAAGTGCGCGCCGTGGTGCGCTACGCCGACCGCGTATCGCTGCGCGAGCTGGACGCCCCCGCCACCGGGTTCGAGCTCACCATTCCGCCCACGGGCGCGGTCGGCGGACTGACGCCAACGGGCTACGACGTGTGGCTGATTGCCGTGAACCCGCAGGGCTTGCGCCTCTTGACGCGCTACGCCCTACCGGTCTAACTCAGGTCTTGGGCAGCGTGACACCGCGCTGGCCTTGGTACTTGCCTTTGCGATCCTTGTACGAGGTTTCGCACACTTCATCACTCTCGAAGAACAGCACCTGCGCACAGCCCTCGCCCGCGTAGATCTTGGCGGGCAGTGGCGTGGTGTTGCTGAACTCCAGTGTCACGTGGCCTTCCCATTCGGGCTCGAATGGGGTCACGTTGACGATGATGCCGCAGCGCGCGTAGGTGCTTTTGCCCAGGCAGATGGTGAGCACATTGCGCGGAATGCGGAAGTACTCCACCGTGCGGGCCAGCGCAAAGCTGTTGGGCGGAATGATGCAGACGTCCTCATCGATGCTGACGAAACTGCGCTCATCAAAGTTCTTCGGGTCCACCACGGTGCTGTAGACGTTGGTGAAGACCTTGAACTCGGGCGCGCAGCGGATGTCGTACCCATAGCTGCTGGTGCCGTAGCTGACGATGCGTTTGCCATCCGCCTCGCGCACTTGACCGGGCTCGTACGGATCGATCATGCCGTGCTCTTCCGCCATGCGGCGAATCCACTTGTCGCTCTTGATGCTCATTGCGTTTCCTAGGAGTTGGGCTGGATTTTGACCGGGCCTGCTGGGCGCTCAGGCCTCGACCGGCCCGGGCTCGGTCTTGGGCCCCGCCACCCGCTTGCGGGCCATCAAGGTCACCAAAGTTGGCACCACGAACAGCGTCAGCAAAGTGCCGAGCGACATGCCACCCACGATGACCCAGCCAATCGGCTGGCGGCTCTCAGCGCCGGCACCATGGGCCAAGGCCAAAGGCACGGCACCGAGCACCATGGCGCCAGTGGTCATCAAGATAGGGCGCAGGCGCTGCACGCTGGCTTGCACCACGGCCTCACGCAACTCCACGCCTTCGCGCCGCAGCTGGTTGCAGAACTCCACAATCAAGATGCCGTGCTTGGTGATCAGGCCCACCAGGGTGATCAAGCCGATCTGAGAGAAGGTGTTGAGCGTGCCCCCGCTGAGCTTCAAGGCCAGCAAGGCGCCCACCATCGAGAGCGGCACCGCCATCAAGATGATGAAGGGGTCGATGAAGCTCTCGAACTGCGCCGCCAGCACCAAGAAGATGAAGAGCAATGCCAGCAAGAACACCGTGCTGAGCGCGCCGCTGCTGGCGCGGAACTCGCGGCTCACGCCGGTCAGGTCGGTGGCATAGCCGGGGGGCAGCACCTGCTTGGCGATGCGATCCATCTCGGTCAGCGCCTGACCCAGCGCAAAGTCGGGCGCCAGGTTGGCGCTGATGACCACAGCGCGGCGCTGGTTGAAGTGGTTGAGCTCACGCGGGCTGACGGTCTCGCGCACCTTGACCAAGCTCGACAGCGGAACCATCACGTCACCGCGCCCCCGCACGAAGAGCTTGTCGATTTGGTCGGGCGGTGTGCGCTCGCTCGCTTCAAGCTGCAGCACCACGTCGTACTGCTCGGCGTCTCGCTTGTAGCGGGTCACGTTGCGGCTGCCCAGCAAGGTTTCCACCGCGCGGGCCACTTGGTCCACATTCACGCCGGCGTCCTGAGCGCGCTCTCGGTCTACTTCCAAAATGAGCTCGGGCTTGTTCAGGCGCAGGTCGTTATCGGGCTGCACAAAGCCGGGGTTCTTGGCCATTTCAGCCATGAAGGCTTGCGTGACTTTGCCCAAGTTGGCGTAGCTGTCATTGGCCACGATGACATAGGAAAGAGGTCGATCCCGGAACCCCTGACCAAGGCTTGGCGGCACCACCGGGAAGGCGGTAACGCCGGGAAGCTGCGCCAACTGCGGCTGAATCAAGGCGGCGATTTCCGAGGTAGAGCGCGTGCGCTCATCCCAGTCCACAAATCGCAAGATGGCCGCGCCGCTACTGACCTGCCCGCCGCCAATGAAGGCAAAGGTGCGCTCCACTTCAGGGAACTGGTCGCCCAGCCGCGCAACCGCATCCAAGTACTTGGCGGTGTAGGCCAGCGTGGCGCCGTCAGGAGCCGAGACCGGCATGAAGATCGTGCCGCGGTCTTCCAGCGGCGCCAGCTCACGCTTGGCGGTGCTCCACAGCAGCCAACTGCCAGCCCCACTGGCCAGCATCACCAAAATGACCAACCAGCGGTGGCTCAGGCTCCAGATCAAGGCACGGCTGTAGCCTCGGTCGATGGCATGCAGGCCTCGCTCAATGAAGCGCTCAAAGCGACCGGGCTCGTGGGCCTTGAGCAGCACGCTGCTCATCATGGGCGTGAGCGTCAAGGCCAC
>JBKCVH010000206.1:0-15062 GCA_046317675.1 Burkholderiales bacterium | reverse complement strand
GTGTTCGACATCGACTTGGCGCTGCAGCAGGGCGACGAGAACCCGGTCTTTTACGTGCAGTACGCCCATGCCCGCATTTGCAGCGTGCTGCGCCAGTGGGGCGGCACGCTGGGCGCCGATGTGGACCTGAGCCCGCTCACGGCACCCACCGAGAAGGCCTTGATGAGCCAGCTCGCCGCCTTCCCCAAGATGCTGAGCACGGCGGCGCAGAACCTGTCGCCGCATGACGTCGCCTTCTACCTGCGCGACGTCGCCGGCGCATTCCACAGCTACTACGCAGCCGAGCGTTTCATCGTGGATGACGCCGGTTTGTGCGCTGCCCGCATGATGCTGCTGACGGCCACCAAGCAAGTCATTGCCAACGCACTGGCGGTGCTGGGCGTTTCGGCGCCGGAGCAAATGAACCGCGAAACCAACCCTGAAGAGGTCAGCGCTGCATGAAGGACGCCAACAACCACAAAGATCAAAAGGGCGGTTTCGTCCTGGGCATGATCGTCGGCTTGCTGCTGGGCTTGGCCATTGCGCTGGGCGTGGCGCTGTACGTTGCCAAGGTGCCGATTCCGTTTGTCGACAAAGTGCCGCAACGCAGCAACGAGGCGGACGAAGCCGAGGCCAAGGCCCACAAGGACTGGAACCCCAACGCGAACCTACCGGGCGCCGGCAAGAACCCGCCACGCCCCGCTGCCAGCGCCAGTGGCGTGGTGGCCCCGCCCCCATTGGCCGCCCAGCCCAGCTTGCCGGCCAGCGCCCCTGCAGCCGCAGTGACCCCCGCAGCCACGGCCGCACCAGCGGCTGCCGCCGCCAAGGCAGGCGCGAGTGCGCCAACGGGCAAGGAAGCGACTGAGGCGGGCAAGGAAGCCGGCGCCTTCGTCTTCTTCGTGCAAGCAGGCGCCTTCACCCAAGCCAGCGATGCCGAGCAGCAGCGTGCTCGCCTTGCCATGCAGGGCTTCAATGCCAAGGTGTACGAACGGGCCAGCAGCGACCGCACGGTGTTCCGCGTGCGCATTGGCCCCTTCGACCAAGTGACTGAAGCCGAAGCCCTGGTGACCCAGGTGCAAGGCGCTGGAATGGAGGCCGCCGTGGTGCGGACACGCCGATGATCGACCGCCGTCACACCCTACTCACTCTCAGTGCGGCAGCCGCCGCAGCCAGTGCACCGTCTGCTTGGGCGCAGCAGGCTTGGAAGGAAGGCGAGCACTACACGCGCCTGCCGCAGCCAGTGCCCGGCCCGGCCGGCAAGATTGAAGTGGTCGAGTTCTTCGCCTACAGCTGCCCGATGTGCAATGCCTTTGAGCCTGCGCTCGGCGCTTGGGCCAAGCGGCTGCCGCCGAATGTGGTGTTCCGCCACCAGCACTTCTTGCTGCGCGAAGCCATTCGGCCACATCACCGGCTCTTCTTCACCTTGGAGGCCATGGGCGTGGAGTCCAAGTTTCGGGCCGCCATTTTTGAAGCCTTGCATGTGCAGCGCCTGCGCCTGGAATCGCTCGACGACATGCTCAAGCTCCTGCAGCCAAGGGGCCTGGATGTCGCCAGGTTCCGCAGCACCTGGACGGCTTTTGAACCCAAGGCCTTCAGTGCGGCCCGCATTGAGAACGCCCAGCGGCAAGCCACGCAGGCTTACCGCATCAACGGCGTGCCCACCCTGGCCATTGGCGGCCGCTTTTTGGTGTCGCCGCCCGAGGCTGCGGGCCGCCGCCCAGAGAACCCGGTCGGTGCGGCTGCGCTGCGCCTGTCAGACCACCTCTTGTCCAACCTTCGCACCGCCTAAGCCGTCATGGACCTGAATTCCAAATTGAGCTTGAACCGCCGCCACAGCTTGAGCCTGCTCACTGCCACCTTGGCCGGTGTTGCCGCGCCCGCCCAGGCGCAACGCATGCCGCAAGAAGGCATTCACTACAAGCGTTTGCCGCAGCGCCTGCCCGGCACGCCGGGCAAGATCGATGTCTTGGAGTTCTTTTGGTACGGCTGCCCGCATTGCTATGCCTTTGAACCCGTGCTCCTGCCCTGGATCAAAGCGCTGCCGGCGAACGTGGAGTTCCGCCACGTGCACGTGGACTTCCGGGCCAATACGCGCAACCACCAGCGCCTCTACTACACCCTGCAGGCGATGGGGGTTGAGCACCTGATGCGCGCGGCCATCTTCAAGGCCATCCACGAGCAGGGCAACCTGCTGGAAACGCCCGAAGCCATGGTCAAGCTGCTGCAGCCTTTGGGCCTTGACCCAGCCAAGTTCAGGTCCACCTGGGCCGCGCTGGACGTGAAGGGTCTGCACTACAGCCGCATTGCTGCGGCCAATCGCTTGGTGACGGCCTACAACCTGGATGGCGTGCCTGCCATTGGCATTGGCGGTGTCTTTCTGACCTCGCCCGGCATGGCAACGCGCGGTGAGCAAATGCCCGAGGTGGAGAGCGGCCGGCGCGCACTGATCTTGACCGACATCCTCATCAAGCTGGTCCCCAGGGCCTGACCCCACCATGCTGCGCCCCCTTCTTTTAGCCGCCCTTGTGGCCAGCCCCTGGGCCGCCGAGGCCGCCCAAGCCGATCGCCAGCGCCCTCTGATCATTCAAGGTGGCGACGGCAGCCGCGTGGTGGGCGAGCAGCGCCAAGACCGTGTGGAGATGCAGGGCGGCGTCACGGTCACGCAAGGCAGCCTGTTGCTACGCATGTCCAACCTGCTCTGGACCCGCCAAGCCGATGGTGCCTCCAAGGTGGTCGCCACCAGCACGGCGGGTACGCCAGTGCGCTTCAGCCAAGACACCGACCGGCCCGGCGAGGCCGTGGAGGGTGTGGCCGATCAAGTGCAGTACGACGAAGCCACCGGCATGGTGCGTTTGCTGGGCCAAGCCCAGTTGCGCTTCACGGCCGGCGGCCAAATGCAGCGGGAATTCAGCGGCAATGAAATTGCCTACGACACCCTCAAGGAGGTTGTGACCGCCGACGGCAAGAGTGGCGCCGGGCGTTCACCCGATGGCCTGAGGGATGGCAGCAATGTGCGCGTCATCATCATGCCCAAGCCGGCTGCCTCGGCGGCGCAACCTGCAGCGGCGCCGGCCCCTTTGCGCCTGGCGCCTGCCTTGACCCCGAAACCGCCCAGCCCATGACGACGACTTCGCGCCTCGAAGTGGACGGCCTGCAAAAGAGCTACGGCGTTCGCAAGGTCGTGAAAAACGTGCACTTGGCGGTGCAGGCGGGCGAGGTGGTGGGTCTGCTTGGCCCCAATGGCGCGGGCAAGACGACGAGCTTCTACATGATCGTGGGCCTCGTGCGTGCCGACGCCGGCTCCATTCGCATTGACGACCGCGAGGTCTGCCGCTTGCCCATTCACCAGCGCGCACGCCTGGGTCTTTCATACCTGCCGCAAGAGGCCTCGATTTTTCGCAAGCTCAATGTCGAGGAGAACATTCGCGCCGTGCTGGAGTTGCAGGTCGACGAGAACGGCCGCAGTTGGAGCAAGCCGCGCATTGAAACGGCGCTCGACGAATTGCTGCAGGAGCTCTCGATTGAGAAGCTTCGCGACGCACCCGCGCCGGCGCTGTCGGGCGGCGAGCGCCGCCGCGTTGAAATTGCCCGCTGCTTGGCCACGCAGCCGCGCTTCATCTTGCTGGACGAGCCCTTTGCCGGCGTGGACCCCATTGCCGTGCTGGAGATCCAGCGCATCATTGGTTTCTTGAAGGCGCGCGGCATTGGGGTTTTGATCACCGACCACAACGTGCGCGAAACCCTTGGCATTTGCGACCGGGCTTACATCATCAGCGAGGGCTCTGTGCTGGCCGAGGGTGCGCCGGCCGACATCGTCGCCAACCCCGATGTGCGCAAGGTCTACCTCGGCGAACACTTCCGCATGTGATGGCTTGCACGTGAACCCACGATGAAGCCCAGCCTCCAGCTCCGCCACAGCCAGCACCTCTCGCTCACGCCGCAGTTGCAGCAGTCGATCCGTCTGTTGCAACTCTCGACGCTGGAGTTGCAGCAGGAGGTGCAGCAGATGCTCGACTCCAACCCCCTGCTGGAGCTGGATGCTGACGAGTTCGAGCCGAGCATCTCGCAGCTCAACCCCCCCGAGCGCAAAACCGCCGACGAAGGCGCGGGCGACGAAGCGCCACCGGAGCGCGAACTGGCCGCCGAAGACTTCGGCAGCACCGAGCGCGACGACTGGGCCAATGGCACCGAGGGCGACGACTTCGACGGCATTCGGGAGCTGCCCAGCAACGCCACCGGCACGGGCGAGGGCGATGGCGACGACGAACGCAGCGACTTCGACCCCCCACTGCCCACGCTGCCCGAGCACCTGCGCGAGCAACTGCTGGGCCGCGCGCTGAGTGAGGTCGATCGCTACGCGCTGATGTTGCTGATCGACTCGGTGGATGACAACGGCTATCTCAGCGAGCCGCTGGAGGACATCTGCCAATCGCTCGCCGGCGACGACGCCGAGGCCCAAGAGCACCTGCTGGAGCAGCTCCGCGTGGCCCTGGCGCTGCTGCAGTCCATGGACCCGCCGGGCGTGGGCGCGCGGAGTTTGAGTGAATGCTTGGTGCTGCAGCTTCGCGCCCACCCCAGCCCTCACGCCGCATTGGCCCGCAAGATTTGCGCGCAATACCTGGAGCACTTGGGCCGGCGCGACTGGCGGCGGCTGGGCGTGCTGCTTGAGACCGACGAAGCCGCCTTGAAGTCGGCCCACGGCCTGATCGCCACCCTGGAGCCCAAGCCAGGCCGGCGCTTTGCCCGCGACACCAACACGCCCGTCATTCCGGATGTGATCGTGCGCAAGCGCGGCCGAGCTTGGCAGGCGCAGATCAACCCCGAGGTGCTGCCCAAGCTGCGCGTCAACGAGATGTACACCCGCGCGCTCAAGCAAACCAAGGGGGCCGTCAGCGGCTCCCCGCTCGGTGGGCAGTTGCAGGAGGCGCGCTGGTTCATCAAGAACATCCAGCAGCGCTTCGACACCATCGAGCGCGTGTCGCAGGCCATCGTCGAGCGCCAAACGGGCTTCTTCAGCCATGGCGAATTGGCCATGCGGCCGCTGGTGCTGCGTGAGATCGCGGACGAACTCGGTTTGCACGAAAGCACCATCAGCCGCGTCACCACCACCAAGTACATGGCCACGCCCCACGGCACCTTTGAGCTGAAGTTCTTTTTCGGCTCCGGCCTGCACACCGAGACCGGTGGCGAGGCCAGCAGCACCGCGGTGCGCGCCCTCATTCGGCAGTTCATTGCCGCTGAAGACACCAAGAAGCCACTGAGCGATAGCGCGCTGGCCGCCATGCTCGAAGAGCAAGGCATTCAGTGCGCCCGGCGCACCGTGGCCAAGTACCGCGAAGGCATGAAGATCCCTGTCGCACCCCTACGGAAAGAAGGCTGATGGCCGAAGAACAACGAGGCCGCCTGTTTCTGCCCTGCGGCGGTGGCATTGAGCCTTTGCTGGCCGCCGAAGTGGCTGCCCTGCTGCCCGGTGCCCAGCTGGAAACCACGCGCGGCGGCGTGGCTGTTTTGCAGGCCACGCTGCAAGACGCCATGCGCCTGAACCTGCACAGCCGCATCGCCACCCGGGTGTTGGTGGAGTTGATGCACGGCCCCTACCGCGACGAGCAGGACCTCTACGCGCTGGCACGAGATGTTTACTGGGAGGCGTGGCTCACCCCGCAGCACACCTTCCGCATCGACGTCAGCAGCCGCCAAAGCCCGTTGCAAAGCCTGCACTTCGCCAGCCTGCGGGTGAAAGACGCCCTGTGCGATGCCCTGCGCGACGCCCACGGCGAACGCCCGAGCGTGGACACGCGCGAGCCCGACCTGCCCGTGTTCCTGCACCTCGACGCCGAAACCGCCACCCTCTATGCCGATAGCTCGGGCGAGCCGCTCTTCAAGCGCGGCTGGCGCCAAGACACCGGCGACGCGCCGCTCAAAGAAACCCTGGCTGCTGCCATGCTGGCCGCAGCCGGCTGGCGTGGCACGCCCGAAACGGGCGGTGCCTTCAACGACCCCTGCTGCGGCAGTGGCACCTTGGCCATTGAAGCCGCTCAAGTGGCCTGTGGCATTGCGCCGGGTGGCCAGCGCCACTTTGCCTTTGAGCACCAACTGCCCTATGCCGAACTGCGTGCCGATTGGCAGCGCATGAAGCAAGCGGCACGCGCCGCAGAGCACGCGCCGCAAGTGCCCATCTTTGCCAGCGATGTCGCCTTCCGCATGGTTGACTTTGCGCGCCGCAACGCCGAGCGCGCTGGCGTGGAGTCCTTCATTCGCTTCCAAGGCGGCGACGCCCTGGAGCGCCCGGCTCCCGAACTGGCTCCCGACCTCCCCGGTACGCTCATGCTGAACCCGCCTTATGGCGACCGGATTGACGTGGCCGGCAAGGCCGGTGGCGCGTCGCAAGGGCGCGAGCAGGCCGAGGGGGAAGACTTCTTCAACCGCTTGGCGGCGCACTGGAAGAAGCAGTACGCACCGCACCCGGCTGGCTGGAGCGCCTTCTTGCTCAGCCCCGACCGCGAATTGCCGCGCCGCATGCGCCTCAAAGAAAGCCGCAAAACCCCGATGTGGAACGGCCCCATCGAGTGCCGCCTGTTCCGCTTCGATTTGGTTGCAGGTTCCAACCGAGGCTGAATGCGCCGACGCGACACCTTGGCGTTTTTGGGTGCGGCGGGGACGGCTGCAGGAGCCGGTGCGACCGTAAAGCCTGAGGCCCTGCGGGTGCGCTGGATGTTCTCCAGCGGCGCGCAACGCGACGCCATGGTGCGCCTGACGGCCGATTACGCCAAGCAGCGGCCCGTGACCAGCATCGAGATGGAGCAAGCGGCCTACAAGTCGGTCATGGAGAGCGCGCTGCGCGAAGCCGAGAGTGAGTCCGACGTGATGCTCTGGTTCGCTGGCGAGCGACTGGGTGAATTCGTGCGCCAGGGCTTGATCGAGCCGCTGGGCCCCTTGGCGCGGAGCCAGGGTTGGTCGCAGCGCTTTGGCCCCGCCATGATGTCGGCCGTGCAAGTGGATGGCGAACCCTACGCCGTACCGCTTTCAACCTACGCCTGGGGCTTTTTTTACCGCCGCTCCGTGTTTGCTCGAATGGGCTTGTCGCCGCCACAGCAGTGGGACGAATTCCTTGCGGCCTGCGCCCTGATGCGCCGTGAGGGCCTGACGCCCATCGCACTGGGGGGAAAAGACCTATGGCCCTTGGCGGCTTGGTTCTCGCAGATCAGCCTGCGCCTGCACGGGCGAGCTTTTCATGCCGAGCTCATGGCCGGAAGGGTGTCCTACAGCGCCGATGCGCGGGTTCGCCGGATCTTTGAACACTGGCAGCTGCTCCACCAACAGCAAGCCTTTGGCGCCAACTTCGCCCGGCTGGATTGGCGTGCGGCTTTGCCTTACGTGAGCCGTGGCTTGGCTGGCATGGTCTTGGCCGGTGGCTTTGCGGGCCTGCAGTTCCCTGCGGCCGTGCGAGAAGACATCGGCTACTTTCGATTCCCCACCATCGACCCGCGCGTGCTGCCTGCCGAGGAAGCGCCGCTGGACGTCATGCTCGTGCCGCGCAATGCCGCCAACAAGCCGGCTGCGTTCAACTTCCTGCGCTACCTGGCCGAGCCCCAGGTGCAATCCCACTTCAATGCCGCCATTGGCCTCTTGCCGCCGCATCAGCAAGCGGCCATTGGGTCGGCCCCCTGGGTGCAGGCGGGCGCCCGGCAGTTGGCCCAGGCGCGAGGCGTGACGCAGTTCTTTGACCGCGACTCCCCCGGCGCCTTTGCGCAGCCTGCCATGGCGCAATTGCTGCGCTTTTTGGAGCGCCCGGCCGAGTTGCCCGCCGTGCTGCTGCAGCTGGATGAACTGCGCCGAAAGCATTACGGCACATGAGTTCGAGCTAGAGCAGGCCGAGCCAAGCCAACACGGCGAGCGGCGCGGTATCGGCGCGCAAGATGCGGGCTCCAAGCCCCACCATTTGAAAACCTGCGCCTTGGGCCAGCAACTCCTCGGCCTCACTCAGCCCGCCTTCCGGTCCCGTGAGAAGGCGAATGTGGGTGGGCGCCAAGGGCTGCTCCAGCCGCGCTGCCCCGGGTGAAGCCAGCCAGCGCCGTTCCCCCGTCGCTGCGGCGGGCAAGCTCGACAGCCAGGCTGGCAAGCTGATGGCGGCGGCCACCTCAGGAACCCGCACGCGGCCGCATTGCTCGGCAGCGGCAATGGCCACGCCCTGCCAATGCGCACGCTTTTTCTCGACCCGATCGCCGCTCAGGCGCAGCACCGAGCGTTCGCTCATGAGCGGCTGGATGCTGGCAGCGCCCAGCTCGGTGGCCTTCTCGACGAGGAAATCCATGCGGTCATTGGCAGGCATCACCACGGCCAAGTGCACGGCGGTGGGCAACTCGCGCAGCACCGGCTCGCTTTGCAGCAGGCGCACCGCCACCTGGCTGCGGCCCATGGCGGTGATCTCGGCTTGCCAGGCCACGTCGCTGCGGCCGTCAAAAAGGCTGAGGCGGTCGCCGGGCTGCAGGCGCAGCACCTGGGCATGGCGCGCGGCGCTCGGGGGCAGGTCAAGGAGCTGGCCTTCGAGGCTCAGCGCTAGGTCAACAAAGAAGCGGGCTGGCATGGCGGCGCATCTTCGCGCAGCTGCAAGGCTTCAAGATCTCTGCCGCGCTGCAGGCAGGCGCACATGCGCCAAGCCGATGCTGATCCAGACGCCCACGCTGAAGTACAGCGACATCCAAATCACCTCGCCGCGCCAATGCTCCCACTGGTGAGAGACCACCCATCGGGTGGCGGCGTCTTGCAGGCCTTGGGCAAGCGTCAGGTAGGGGCGGCCGGCCGCTTCGTCGGCCAGCCAGCGTGTCCAGTACATGGGCACGTCCACGCCGAACATGTAGGCGGCGTATACGAGGCCGGCCGAGCCTCCCAGCAAAAGCCAGGGGCGCGCTGAAGCTGCACACCGGGGAATGGCGAAGATCAAGCTGATGGCGAGCAACACGGCCACCAGCCCCCAGAGCGACTCCTCCAGCACGTGGCCCAGGTTCGCCGTGGTGAGCACGGCGGTCCAGGAGAAAACCTCAGCCAAAGCAATGAGCGGGAGCACACTGCGCGCCACCCACTGCGCCGGCCGGTGCCCGCTCACCCGTGCAATGCCGCCCAGCAGAAGCGCCCATTGCGCGGCAAAGCAAAGCTCGGCCACCGTGGCCACGCTGCGACCCACGATGACGCTGGAGGCCCAGGAGTCCACCATGCAGATCCGGGGCACGTCGTACACGGGCAGCAGCGAGCGGTAGCCGCAGCCCAGCACGTAACCGGCAGCCAGCAGCAGTTGCAGGCGCTGCATGCGGCGCAAATCCAGGCTGGTTTGGCCTTGGTGCAGCCGCCGAGCGGACCACGCCCAGGCGCTCACATTCAGCACTGCCACCGAGCACAGCGCGGTCCACCAGAGTTGGGTGCTGGCGTCCATGCGTTGCTCGATTCAGGGCCTTCAGTGAGGCTCAGTGGCCCTTCTTGGGCCGTCCGACTTGGATGGGCGCGAGGGCGCCCAAAGCGCTCAGCAGGTCGGCCGTGCTCATGGCATTCAAGGCTTGCAAACCGGCGCGCAGCAGCTCGCTCTTTTTGGTTTCGCGCTTGCCGGCCATGGCACGGGCTTTGAGCTTGGCGAAGAGGGCGAAATCGGCCTCTGGCATGGTGAAGCCATCGCGCACCAGCTTGGCGCGAGCCGGTTTGGCGGGCTTCTTTTCCACTTTGGCTGGCTTGCTGGCCTTGGGTGCCTTCTCGGCCTTGACTGGCTTGCTGGCGACCACCGCAGGTGCCTTGGCCTTGACCGGCTTGGCGCTGGCCTTTGGGGCGGCGGCCTTGGGTGCTGCGGCTTTAGGAGCAACGGCCTTCGCGGCAGGCTTCGCAAGTGGCTTGGTGGCAGGCTTTGCCGCTGCCTTCACGCTTGGCTTGGCTGCCGACTTAGCGGCGGGTTTGGCGGCGGGCTTCGCGGCAACCTTGACGGCGGCTTTGGCGACGGGCTCTACCGCGTCGGCTGGAGCTTGCTGGTTGTCGGACATGATGAATTCCTAAAGTGTTGAAACGAATAAAACAGTTTAAACACTTCATTCACCAAGATGCAAGCGGCCTTCACTCTTCCTGCGGCATGTCCCTTTGCGGCAGGGGCTTCACTTTGGCCAGCGCGGCGGCTTCGGCGGCGGCCTTGGCGGCGGCGGCCCAGTTGGCAAACTGCTCTGGGGTTTCCAAGCTCACGCGGCCGAGCAGGCCTTGGCGGAATTCGTAGATGAGCACTTCGGCCGCCTTTTGCAGGTTCACGCGGCCCCCGGGCAGCATGGCGGCGCGCTTGCGACCAATGGCCTCCAGCACTTCGCCCACCACCATGCCTTCGGTGTCGGTCAGGCCATAGCGCTGCTGCAAGGCGGCGCTGTACTGGGGGCGCAGCAAAGCCAGCAACTCCAGCGCCACCTCTTCTTCATCCAGCGCATTGCGGCCCACGGCACCGCTGGCCGCAAGGATGTAGCCGCTTTGCGGCGTTTCGATCTTGGGCCAGAGCATGCCGGGCGTGTCGTAGAGCTGCACGTCCTTGGCCAGCATGATCTTTTGCTCGATCTTGGTGATGCCCGGCTCATCCCCCGTCTTGGCGGCGCGTTTGCCGCCCATCAGCGAATTGATGAGCGTGGACTTGCCCACGTTCGGGATGCCGCAAATCAAGACCCGCAGGGGCTTGACCATGCCGCCCCGCAAGGGTGCGAGCTCTCGGCAGGCCTTGATGAGGATTTGCGTCGGCTTGATCTGCGTGGTGTCCATCGCAATGGCCTGCGTGTCGGGCATTGCGTTGTAGTGCGCCAGCCAAAGCGCGGTGCGCTCCGGGTCGGCCAGGTCTTGCTTGTTCAGCACCTTGAGCTTGGGCCGATGCCCCGCCAGTTGCGCCAGCAAAGGGTTGCGGCTGGAGCCAGGGCAGCGGGCGTCGAGCATTTCGATGACCACATCGATGCCCGACTTCACGCGCTCCTTGATGGCCAGCCGCGTGCTGTGCATGTGGCCGGGGAACCATTGAATCGACAAATCGTTCTGCCTAGAGGTCTAAGAAGGTGCTCTATTGTCCGGGCCCCATGAAAAAAGCCGGCGCGTGGCCGGCTTTGCAAGGGCGTTCAAGCCTTGGGCTTGTCCCGAAGCTCGCGCCGGAGGATCTTGCCCACCGGGGTCTTGGGCAAATCGGTTCGGAACTCAACAATCTTCGGCCGCTTGTAGCCCGTGAGGTTGGCCTCACAGAAGCTGCGCACTTGCGCCTCGGTCAGGGCGGGGTCCTTCTTCACGATCACCACCTTCACCGCTTCGCCGGCCTTTTCGTCGGGCACGCCCACGGCAGCACACTCCAGCACGCCCGGCAGCTGGGTCAGCACGTCTTCAATCTCGTTCGGGTAGACGTTGAAGCCGCTGACCAAAATCATGTCCTTCTTGCGGTCCACGATCTTGAAGTAGCCGCGCTCGTCCACCATGCCGATGTCGCCGGTGCGGAAGAAGCCGTCGGCCGTCATGACCTTGGCGGTTTCGTCGGGGCGCTGCCAATAGCCGGCCATCACCTGCGGGCCTTTGATGGCGATTTCACCGGGGCCTGGCGCTGGCACCTCCTTGCCGTCGTCGTCCAGCAGCTTCAGTTCGGTGGAGCTGACAGGCAAGCCGATGGTGCCGGTGTAGGCCGTGCTATCGCAGGGGTTGCAGGTGGCGACGGGCGAGGTTTCTGAGAGTCCATAACCCTCGCAAATCGGGCAGCCGGTTTTCTCCAGCCACAGCTTGGCGGTGGCCTGCTGCACGGCCATGCCGCCGCCCACGCAAATCACCAAGTTGCTCCAGTCCACCGTGTTGAACTCGGGGTGGTTGGCCATGGCGTTGAACAAAGTGTTCACCGCCGGGAAGCTGTGAATCTTGTGGCTGCTCAGCTCCTTGAATACGGCCGGAATGTCGCGCGCATTGGGAATCAGCACGTTCACGCCGCCCTTGTGCATGGACAGCATCAGGTTCGCCGTAAAACCGAAGATGTGATACAGCGGCAGCGCGCAAACCGTGTGCACGGCTTCGTTGGCGGGCACCTTCTTCAGTGCAGCGTCGTAGAAGGCTTCGGCTTGCAGCAGGTTGGCCACGAGGTTTCGGTGCAGCAGCACGGCGCCTTTGCTCACGCCCGTGGTGCCACCGGTGTACTGCAGCAGGGCCACGTCGTCGGCCGAGACCTTGGGCGGCGTGTAGGTCATGGAGCTGCCCTTGGCCAGGGCATCGTTGAAGCGCACCATGCCGGGCAACTTGATGGGCTGAATCTTGTTCTTCTTGCGCACCATGTAGTTGATGACGCTGCCCTTCAAGAAGCCGAACATGTCGCCCACGGAGGCCAGCACCACATGCTTCGTAGGCACCTTCTCGAACACGTCCTTCAGCGTGTGCAGGAAGTTTTCAATGATGACGATGGCCTTGGCCCCGCTGTCTTTGAGCTGGTGCTCCAGTTCGCGCGGGGTGTAGAGCGGGTTCACGTTCACCGCCACGTAGCCGGCGCGCAGCACCGCGGCGATCACCACCGGGTACTGGAACACGTTGGGCATCATGATGGCCACGCGGTCGCCCTTGGAGAGCCCCAAGCCCTGGAAGTAAGCCGCGAGGGCGCGCGAGGCTTCATCGATCTGCGCGAAGGTTTTCGTCGCGCCCATCATCTTGTAGGCCGGCTTGGCCGCGTGGGTCTTGAACGCGGTCTCAATCAGGTCAATCAGGTTGGCGTAGCGGCTCGGGTCGATGTCTGCCGGCACACCTGCCGAGTAGTGCTTGAGCCAAATGCGGTCCATGTCAGTCTCCTGTCAATCTTCCGACCGATTCTGGGAGGCTAAATGCCGAGCTTTCCTAGGGACTTTGCCGGGTCAATGCCCGGCCTTCACCCGCCCTCGCTGAGGGCCTGCGACCTCAAGCTGGCCGAGGCACGATCAAGATCTTGCCCTCGCGGCCGCCTGCAGCGGCTGCGGCAATGGCTTCTTTGATCTGCTCCACGCCGTAGGTGGCTTGAATGGGCGTGTGCAGCTGGCCCGAAGCAATCAGCCCGGCCAGCTCGGTGAGCAGCGCCATTTGCTGCGGCGGTGGGGTGGTGCGGAACCAGCGGGCCAGCCAGAAGCCTTTAAGCGTGATGTCGCGGAAGATCAGTTCACGCGGCGTCACGATGCAGGGTTCGCCGCTGAGCGCGCCGTAGTTCACCACCGTCGCGCTTTCGGCCAGCGTGGCCGCCAGTCGCATCGTGGCCTTGCCGCCCACGGCGTCAATGCCCAGCTTGATGGCGGCGCCGCCGGTGGCGGCCTTCACGCGCTCGGCCAGGTCGTCGCCATCCACCAGCACCACGTCAGCGCCTTGTGCCAGTACACCCGCCACGGCCGATTCGCGCCGCACGATGTTCACCGTCTTGACGCCGCGCAGCTTGGCCAGCTGCACCACGTAGCTGCCCACGCCGGAGTTGGCGCCGTTTTGAATCAGCCAATCACCGGCCTGCAAGTTGGCAAAGTCGCGCAGCAGCAGCATGGCGGTGGGTGGGTTCACCGTCAGCATGGCCAACTGCTTGGGGTCGGCCTCATTCGGCAGCGGCAGCAGCCGCGCCGCCGGCGCCACCACATGGCTGGCCCAGGTGCCAATGCCAACTGGCAGCAGCACCGTTTGGCCCACGGCTGGGCCTTGGGTGTCTGGCCCCAAGGCCAGCACGCGGCCAACGCCTTCGCTGCCGCCCACTGCCGGCAGCGGCGGCAACTGGCCGTATTGGCCCGTCAGCATCAGCACATCACTTGGGTTGATCGGCGCGGCGAGCACCGCAACCAGCGCCTGCCCTTGGGTCAAGGTGGGTTGGTCAACAGCAATCGCATGAATCACATCCTGCGGTACCGGTCCGCGTTCGCTGTATTGGGCTTTGAGCATCGTCGTCATGGTGGTTTCCTGGTCGCCCGGGTGAGCTGAATGGGTCGATGGCGTCACTCTAGGGACATGCCAGTCAATACGGAAGCCGTCATAGTTGGCAAAATCTTTTGCCATAAAAGCAATGATTGATCCTGTATGGACAAGCTGCGCGCTCTCAATTACCTGCTCAAAGTCGCTGACACCCTGAGCTTCTCGCGCGCCGCGAAATCCTTTGGCGTGCCGGCTTCCTCCATCTCGCGCCGCATCACCGACCTGGAAGCGGAGCTCGGCGTGGAGCTGCTGCACCGCACCACCCGCACCGTGCGCCTGACCGAGACCGGCGCGCAGTACTGAGAGCAAGTACGCGCTGGCCTGGCCCAGTTGCAAGACGCCGAAGAACTCGTGGGCCACCGCAGCCAAACCCCCAGCGGCACGCTCCGCATCAGCACCATGCCCGGCTACGGCCAAATGCTCTTGATGCCGGCCCTGCGCGACTTCAACGCCAAGTACCCCGACATCCTGCTCGACGTGCACCTCAGCGACGCCCTGGTGGACCTGGGCCGCGACCAAATCGACATCGCCATCCGGGGCGGCCGCCAACCGCAAGACCGCGTGGTGGCCCGCAAGCTCGACCCCAACCGCTTCATCCTGGCCGCCTCGCCCCAGTACCTGGCCGAGCACGGCACACCCCGCACCCTGGAGGAGCTCTGTAGCCACCGCGCCCTCATGTACCGCGGCCCCAGCGCCGTCATCAAATGGCAGGGCCTGGACGAAGACGGCTGGCGCGAACTGCCCATGGCCCCCGCCTTCATCAGCAACGACGGCGCCAGCCTTATTGCTTTGGCTCGCCAGCATCGCGGCATCGTGCTGCTCACCGAGTGGGCGCTGGCCGGCTACTTGGCGCGCGGCGAGCTGGTCTCCTTTGCCTTGCCGCAGGCTGTCTCGGTCAGCCGGGGCGGCGAAAGCGGCATCTACCTGCTCTACCTCCAGACGCGCTATCGCATTCCCAAGGTGCGGGTGGCGGTGGAGTTTTTGGTGGGGCGCTTGGGGGCGGGCTGAAGCCCGGCTACGTGCGGGCCGCCAGCGTGCGTCGCGAAGCTGGCGCTCAGCGCTGCAGCCCCGCCTCAGGCCTCCGCGGCCGCCATCAGAGCCAGCCGGGCCGGCGTCGTCTGCCGAAGAAAGCGCCACACCAGCAGCACCGCCGCCAGGCC
>JBKCVH010000205.1:0-18650 GCA_046317675.1 Burkholderiales bacterium | reverse complement strand
GCGCCCAATCAACCCCCGCGTGCCGCCGGTGGTATGGGCTGGAACGCTGAAGCCAGTTCGAAGGCTGTTCCAAAAACATGGCCTGCAGCACGCCGGCCGTCATGTCGTCCAACACCTCTCCGCCCAGCTCCATCAGGTTGGGGCCATGCAGCGTGACCCAACCAGCACAAAGGCTCAAAGGCAGCGCCAAGGTGCTGAGGTCGGAGTAGCCGCTGACCCATTTGGGCTGGGCTGCCTTGAGACGAGCAAAGTCCAAGTGCGGCAAGAGCTCAATGGCCAACTCGCCGCCCCAAGGCGCCATCACGGCTTGCACCTGTTCATTCAGCAAAGCGCCTTGCCACTCGGCTGCGCGCTCTGCCGCCGTTGCACTCACTTCATGGTGGTCCGAGCGCAAGCATTTGCCCTCTTGGACTTGAAGGCCATGCGCTCGTAGCGCGTCAAGTGCACGGTCCAGCCGCGCATGCAAAGCCGTTGGCACCCCAGACGATGGGGCGGTGACAAAGACCGTGTCGCCCGCACGCAAGGGCGAAGGCCAGCGGAAGCTCATATGTCGACCTCAATCGCGTCGCCGCGCAGCTCCATCAACTCCCGCCGCGCTGCCGCCTCAGTGCGGCCCATCAGCTGGTGGATGGCGGCGTCCGTGGCCGCCATGTCGAGCGCACCCAATTCCACCCGCAAAAGCCGCCGCGTGTCCGGGTTCAGCGTCGTGTCCCAAAGCTGCTCGGCGCTCATCTCGCCCAGACCCTTGAAGCGGCTGATGCTCCAACTGCCCTCCTTGGCGCCTTCCTTGCGAAGTTTGTCAAGGATGGCGGTGAGCTCGCCTTCATCGAGCGCGTATTGCTTGAGGGCTGGCTTCTTGCCGCGTGCCGGCGCATCCACGCGGTACAGCGGTGGGCGGGCCACAAAGACATTGCCAGCAGCGAGCAAGGCCGGGAAGTGCTTGTGGAAGAGGGTCAGCAGGAGCACTTGGATGTGCGCGCCGTCCACGTCGGCGTCCGACAGGATGCAGACCTTGCCGTAGCGCAGGCCGGAAAGGTCGCTCTGTCCGGGGTCGACGCCCACGGCCACGGCGATGTCGTGGACTTCGTTGTTCTTGAACAGGAGGTCGCGCTCCACCTCCCAGGTGTTCAGCACCTTGCCGCGCAACGGCAGGATGGCTTGGGTTTCCTTGTTGCGGCCCATCTTGGCGCTGCCGCCGGCGCTGTCGCCTTCCACCAAAAAGAGCTCGTTGAGGTTCAGGTCGCGGCTTTCGCAGTCGGTGAGCTTGCCAGGCAGAACGGCCACGCCGCTGCCCTTCTTCTTTTCGACTTTTTGCGCGGCGCGTTGGCGGCTTTGGGCCTGTTTGATGACCAACTCGGCGAGCTTCTTGCCTTGCTCCACGTGCTGGCTGAGCCACAACTCGAAGGTGGGGCGCACGTAGCCGGCCACCAAGCGCAGTGCGTCGCGGCTGTTGAGGCGCTCCTTGGTCTGGCCTTGGAACTGCGGGTCCAGCACCTTGGCGGAAAGCACGAAGCTGGCGCGGCCAAACAGGTCTTCGGGCATCAGCTTGACGCCCTTGGGCAGGAGCGAGTGCAGCTCAATGAAGGTCTTCACGGCCTGGAAGAGGCCGTCTTTCAAGCCCGCCTCGTGCGTCCCACCGGCCACGGTGGGGATGAGGTTCACATAGCTCTCGCGCTGGCTCGCGGCTTCTTCGGTAAAGGCCACGCACCAAGCGGCGCCCTCGCCTTCGGCGAAGTTCTCGGTGTCGCTGGCTTTGGCGTACTGCGCGCCTTCAAACAACTCCACGAGCGGCTCGCCATTCAGGCTGCTGCGCAGGTACTCGGCCAAGCCGCCTTTGTAGAGCCAGGTCTGGGTTTCGCCCTTCTTCTCATCGGTCAAGGTGACGGTGACGCCAGGCATCAGCACCGCCTTGCTGCGCAGCAGGTGAACCAACTCGGTGCGCGGCAGCTCGGGGCTGTCGAAGTACTTGGCCTCGGGCCAAACGCGAACCTTGGTTCCTTGCTTGCGCGGCGTGCCCGGCACAACGGCCACAGGCTGAATGACGTCGCCATGGCTGAAAACTATGTTCGCCACTTGGCCTTCGCGCTGCACCGTCACTTCAAGCCGCTTGGCGAGCGCATTGGTCACGCTCACGCCCACACCGTGCAGACCACCGCTGAAGCTGTAAGCGCCGCCTGCGCCTTTGTCGAACTTGCCGCCGGCATGCAAGCGCGTGAAGACGATCTCCACCACCGGCACGCCTTCTTCCGGGTGCAAACCAAAGGGAATGCCGCGCCCGTCGTCTTCAACGCTGATCGAGCCATCAAGGTGCAAGGTCAGCGCCATGCGCTTGCCAAAGCCGGCCAAAGCCTCGTCAGCGGCGTTGTCCAACACCTCTTGAATGATGTGGAGCGGGTTGTCGGTGCGGGTGTACATGCCCGGGCGCTGCTTGACCGGCTCTAGGCCTTTCAAGACGCGGATCGAGGCTTCGCCGTAATTCGGAGTCACTGCCATGGGGTTCCTCAAGGGGGGCGCGGATTCTAGGAAGGGCAAGAATGCAGGTCTGATGAAACTTTTTTCTGCTTGGGTCCAGCGCTGGGCAACGCAGTGGCCCGCCGGGGCCACGGTGCTGGACCTTGCCTGTGGAAGCGGGCGCCACGCCAATCCTCTGGCGGCGATGGGCTTGCAGGTCACCGGTGTGGACCGGGACCCTCTCGCCTTGGCCGCCTTGACGCCCACCGTTCGAGCGCTGCAGGCCGACCTCGAAGACACCCACTGGCCGCTTCTGGGTCAGCAGTTTGATGCAGTCTTGGTCACCAACTACCTGTGGCGCCCCCACTGGCCTGAGCTTCTGCGCTGCGTGAGCGACTGGTACGTGCATGAAACCTTCGCTGAAGGGCAAGAACTGCTGGGGCGACCGAAGAACCCTGATTTCCTCTTGAAGCCGGGCGAGCTTCTGCAGGTTTGCGAACAGGCAGGCTTGCAGGTGGTGGGCTATGAAGACGGCGTGGTCAACGGTTCGCGCGTACAGCGCGTTGCCGCGCGCCGCCGGCGCAGTGAATCAAGGCTTCACTGGCCCCTTCTAGAATCCCCCGTTCCCCAGAATTCCGAACCATGAGACCCATCACTGGCAGCATCGTCGCTCTCGTCACGCCCATGACCCCCGACGGCGGAGTTGACGCTCCCGCGTTGCGGAGCCTGATCGACTGGCACATTGCTGAAGGCACGAACTGCATCGGCGTCGTCGGCACCACCGGCGAGTCGCCCACCGTCAGCATGGAAGAGAACTGCGAGGTGATTCGCCTTGCTGTAGAACATGTGGCCGGGCGCGTTCCCGTTTTGGCCGGCACGGGCGCCAATGCCACCGCAGAGGCCATCCAGCTCGCTCGCTTCGCCAAGCAAGTCGGAGCCGATGCGCACCTCTCCGTGGTCCCGTACTACAACAAACCCAGCCAAGACGGCATTTACGCGCATTACCGCGCCATCGCCGAGGCAGTTGACCTGCCGCTGATGCTCTACAACGTGCCCGGACGCACCGTGGCCGATATGCACCCGGAAACGGCGCTGCGCTGCGCAGAACTGCCCGGCGTGTTCGGCGTCAAGGAGGCCACGGGCAACATCGAACGCGGCGCGCAACTCATCAAGCACGCACCGGCAGGCTTCGGCATTTATTCCGGTGACGACGGAAGTGCCGTGGCCCTGATGCTGATGGGAGGCGCCGGTGTGGTCAGCGTCACCACCAACGTGGCACCGAAACTGATGGCCCAGCTGTGTGCCGCTGCACTGCGCGGCGATGTAGCCACCGCCACCGCCTTGCATTTCACGCTCCTGCCGCTGCACCAGCAGCTGTTCTGTGAGCCCAGCCCTGCACCCACCAAGTGGGCCTTGCACCGGATGGGCCGCTGCAACAACGTGCTGCGTCTCCCGCTGCTGCCGCTGACGTCAGCCGGTCAACAGCGCGTTGAAGCTGCGCTGCGCGACGCGCAACTGCTTTGATCTCTCGTTCATTTCCCTGTCAGGACTGCTCCCTGTGACCCGTTTCTCCCTCAGTTGCCTCGCCCTCGCCACCTTGGCAGGTTGCAGTTCCCTGGACCCGCTCTTAGGCGGCGACAAGGTTGACTACCGCACGCAGTCCAAACAGACCCCCGGGCTGGAAATTCCGCCGGACCTGACACAACTGCAACGCACGGCGCCCATCGGCCAAGGAGGCGCCATCAGCGCCGCCCAACTGTCGGCGCAACCCGCCACGACGGCCGTCGCCCCCAGCACGGCAGCGGTTGCGGTGAACAAGGTCGCCACGGCTGAAATCGTTCGTGTAGGCACCACCCGAGTCATTCGAAGCAGCCAGACTCCAGAACAGCTTTGGCCGCTCGTGCGAGGTTTCTGGGCCGATATGGGCTTTGATTTGCCGAAAGACCAAGCCGACATCGGCCTCCTTGAAACCGACTGGAAGGAAAACCGGGCCAAGCTGCCGAAGGACTTTGTGCGCCGCACCATCGGCACCTTGCTGGACGGCCTCTATTCCACCGGTGAGCGCGACCTGTACCGCACCCGCCTGGAACGGGTTGGAAACCAGACCGAGATCATCGTGAGCCACCGCGGCATGCAGGAGATCTACACCAACGCTCAAAAAGACCAAACCACTTGGACCACGCGCCCGGCAGACGCCGAGCTGGAAGCGGAAATGCTGAGCCGCCTCTTGCTTCGCATCGGTGGCAAGACCACGGTCAGCACGCCAGAGCAAACCGCAACCGCCGCTGCGGCAGTGCCCAACGTGGCCGCACCCAAGCCGGTGTCTGGCGACGTGCCCAAGGAATTGGTGGTGAGTGAAGACTTCGAACGCGCTTGGCGCCGCGTCGGACAGTCGCTGGACCGCCATGGCTTCACCATCGAAGACCGCGATCGCCGCGCTGGCGTGTTCTTCCTGCGCTGGGCCGACCCGACCAAAGTGGGCAAAGAAGAACCCAATTGGTTCCAACGCTTGTTCAGCAAGAACGACGGGCCCACGATGGGACGCTACCGCGTTGTGGTCAAGAGCGAGGCCAACCGCTCGGTGGTCAGCGTCCAAGACGACAAAGGCGCCCAAATTCACGACGATGCTGCAAAGCGCATCCTAGGCTTGTTGCAGCAAGACCTGCGCTGAAGCTCGGTGGCACCCAAACAAAAAGCCGGCCTCAGGGCCGGCTTTTTTACGCCTGCATCATCTGCATGCGGCAATGAAAAAGCCGCCAAGGCTTGCACCTGGGCGGCTTTTCGAGCCAGGGTCGCTTGCGCGACCCGGCACCTGAGACAGCTTAGTTGCTGGCTGGAGCCGAAGCAGCGGCAGGAGCCGAAGCGTCTGCAGCAGGAGCCGAAGCCATTTCAGAAGCAGCAGGAGCCGGTGCAGGAGCAGCGGTTTCAGCTGGGGCAGGGGCCGGAGCCTCTTCCTTCTTGGAGCAGGCGGTCAGGGCAGCGGCGGCCAGCAAAGCGGCCATCAGGATCGACTTGTTCATGGGTATCCTCAAATACGTATGTTAACGAATTACCGGTAATGGGGCGGAAAGCAGAAACTCTGTTTCCAAACCCTTCAGGGTTGACCCCCTCAGGGCATGGCGCCGTGACCTCGAGCGTCCTTGGCGTCAAGCTGTAGATTCTAGGGGGGCGCCAAAGCCAGTTGTCATAGGCCGAGCGTGGTAAGCGGCCAGCCAGGCCCTGATCGTTGCGCGATTGCATCAAAAAGCTCTAGAGCGAACTGCCGGTCTGCCGCTGAGCGGCTCCAAATCGCGCGGCCGTCCTCCAATTCGATGATTCGCAGCGCGACCCCACCTTGAACGGCAAGGACCGCCGTGGGCCAATCTGGCCCCACTTCGCTCGCGTCGAATTGCCGTATGTCCAGCAGATGATCAAAGTGACGGCGCCAAACCAAGAAGCGAGCATGGCGGCGGGCACAAGCCGTCCAGTCGGGTGCCGCCATCTCCAGTCGCCGGGCGCCGCGCTTCCCCCAGGCCTGGAGCGCATCAAGAATCGCCGGACTCGACAGGGGCCAGTGCGTGAAATCAGGATCCAGCAGCACGATGCGCCGCGTGTCCGACTCCAAAGCCTGCAGCAGCAACGCCTCCAGCGCTTCCGAGATATCGGGCCACCCGTCCGCCCGGCCTGCTTCTAGGTCGATGGCCATAGCCAACCCTCCTCTATCCAAGATTGAACCAATTCTTGTGCGCCCGCGCTGAGCCGGCGGCAATCGGCCGCAGACAGATGCCGGGCATCTGCCAAGCGGCGCATCAAACTTGCGTCGCGCCCTGCGGCGCGGAACGATTCGCCATTCAGGAACACATGCCAGCGGTCGTACAACATGCGACTGGACGGCGCGAGCTGCACGCCCATGCCGTCCCCAATCAATGGCTCGAAGGCTTGCCTGGCCTTGGGCTCACTCAGCCACTCGCCCAAGCATCGGGCCAGCAACTCGGGGTCGGCCAGGGCGCGCTGCAAGGACTCCTGCGCGAAGGCAGTCAGCGCCTCCGGGATGGCCGCAGGGGTCGCGGTGGGCAACTGCCCAGGGTCGCGGTAGCGCAACTGCAGGTCTGGCCGTGCGTCTTCATCGTCTGGGTCGAGCAGGCGTGGCAGCAGGGCATCGGCCAGTTCGAACCGCGACGGAGAGCGGAAGCCCACCGAGGCGGTGATGCAGTCGCTACCGACCGCCACGCCGTCATGGGCCCAGTTGGGCGGCAGGTACAGGATGTCTCCCGGCTCGACCACCCATTCCTGCTCAGGCTGAAAGTCGCTCAAGATCTTCAAGGGCAGGTCGCTGCGAAGGCTGAGGTTCTTTTGGCGCCCAAAGCGCCAGCGCCTCCGGCCCTTGATTTGGATGAGGAACACGTCGTAGGCGTCGAAATGCGGCCCCACACCGCCGCCGTCTGCGGCCCAGGACACCATCACATCGTCGAGCCGTGCATCTGGCAAAAAGCGATAGGCATCCATGAGCGCGCGGGCTATCGGCAGATGCGCCTCAACACCCTGAACCAAGAGCGTCCATTGGCTTTGGCTCACCGGCGGAAGGCGGCGCATGGGCCCTTGCTTGAGGGACCACGCATCACCCTTTTGAACGATGAGTCGCGACTCCACCTCTTCTTGGCGGGCCAACTCAAAGAGTTCTGCGCGTTGAATGCGGTCCACCGCACCCACTGCGGCGCCTTGAAGCAAGGCGGGTTTGCGTTGCCAATGGCGGCGCAGGAACTGTTCGGCCGATTGGCCAGCCAACTGAGGCAAAGGGATCTTGAAATTCATGCCGACATTCTGGCCCGTGGACAATCGCGCCCATGCAAGAGATCCATTCCCCCTGTGTTGTCAGCTTGACCTGGCACCTGATGGACGCCCAAGGCGAAACCATCGATACCCTCGAACAAGCCACCGAGTTTCTGATCGGCGGCGATGACCTGCTACCCAAGGTCGAGGAGGCCCTGCTCGGCCAGCCCTTGGGTGCCGAAGTGGCCATCGCGCTGCAGCCGGCCGAGGCCTTTGGGGATTACGACCCCAGCCTTGTGTGCTTCGAGGCGCGCAGCCTCTTCCCAGCGGAGATTGCGCTGGGCATGCGCTTTGAAGGCCTCCCCGAAGGCGCTGTGACCGAAGGGATGCCTTCAGAGACGATTTACACCATCACCGAGATCTACCCGGAGCACGTGGTCCTGGATGGCAACCACCCACTGGCCGGCATTGGTTTGCGCATGTACGTCCAGGTGCGGGCCGTGCGCAAGGCCAAGGCTGCAGAGCTAGAAGCAAAGAGCGTGGGCGGCGGCGGCTTGGTGCAAGTGCTAGAGGGCGGCGTGCCGCCCGGCTCCAGCGTTCACTGATTCCCGCTTATTGCGCGCCGGTCGAGCCAAAGCCACCGGCGCCGCGCTGACTGGCTTCAAACGAGTCCACCACGCGGAACTGCGCCTGCACGACCGGCACGATGACGAGCTGAGCCAAGCGCTCCAGCGGCTGAAGCGTGTAGCTGCTGCTGCCTCGGTTCCAGGCACTGACCATCAGCGGGCCTTGGTAGTCGGAGTCGATGAGCCCCACCAAGTTACCCAGCACGATGCCGTGCTTATGGCCCAGCCCTGAGCGCGGCAGGATCATGGCCGCAAGGCCTGGGTCGGCGATGTGGATGCTGATCCCGGTCGGTACCAGCACCGTTTGGCCGGGCGCCAACTCCAGCGGCGCATCCAGCGCGGCGCGCAGTTCAAGGCCGGCGCTGCCCGGCGTGGCGTAGGCGGGGAGTTGCTCGGCCAAACGGGGGTCGAGGATCTTCAGTTCAACGGTGTGCATCGAGTCGCAGTGCCAGTTCGGTCACGAGTTGTTCGGCCAGATCGGCCTTGGAAGCGAGCGGAAGCTCGCGATGGCCGTTTTCATCGACCAAAAGCAAAGCGTTGTCGTCACGGCCGAAAGTGGCCGGACCGAGGTTGCCAATGATGAGCGGCACCTTCTTGCGCAGACGCTTTGCCTGGGCGTGCTCCAGCAAGTTCTCCGTTTCAGCGGCAAATCCAACGCAATACGGTGGGTTCGGCAAAGCGGCAACGGCGGCCAGCACATCGGGGTTCTCAGTGAACTGGAGTTGCGGCGCTGCGCCACTCCCGTCCTTCTTGATTTTTTGGTCTGCCGCATTGGCAGGCCGCCAGTCGGCGACGGCCGCCGTGGCGATGAAGGCATCGTGCTGCGCTGCCAGGGGCAACACAGCCGCCAAGAGATCGCGGGCCGATTGAATGTCGATGCGGTTCACACCATGGGGCGTCGGCAGAGCAACAGGCCCAGCAACTAGGGTGACCTCAGCACCAGCGCGCTGCGCGGCCTGAGCGATGGCGAAACCCATCTTGCCGCTGGAGCGGTTGGTGATGCCACGCACGGGATCCATCGCCTCGAAAGTCGGTCCGGCGGTGATGAGCAGCGTCTTTCCGGCGAGGCGCTTGGGCGTGAAATGCGCCTCTAGGGCTTCGAACAACTCGCCCGCTTCCAGCATGCGCCCATCGCCCACTTCGCCGCAGGCTTGATCGCCCGAAGCGGGGCCGAGTAAGAGCGCGCCATCGGCCTGCAACTGGGCCGCATTGCGTTGTGTGGCCGGGTGGGACCACATTTCGCGGTTCATGGCCGGCGCAATGAGCAAGGCACAGCGCTCGCGCGGCCGCGCCAAGGCCGTGAGCGAGACGATTTCATCGGCCCGCCCCAGCGCCAGCTTGGCCATCATGTCGGCACTGGCAGGCGCCAGCAGCATGGCATCAGCGGCCCGGCTGGCATTGATGTGATGCATGTTGTTCGGTGCGCTCGCATCCCATTGATCAAGGATGACCGGCTGACCGGATAACGCCTGCATCGTGACGGGCGTGATGAACTGCGTTGCCGCTTGGCTCATCATGACCTGCACCGTGGCGCCGGCCTTGGTGACGAGTCGCACCAGTTCGGCGATCTTGTAGCCGGCGATGCCGCCGGACATCGCCACCAACAGGTGGCGCCCATGAAGTGAAGACTGCATGGGCGCGGACTCTATCGTTCAGCCAGCCTTTGCTGCGGCGCTGGTGCGACGCGCAACGGCGATCAAGCCACTCGCGATCAGGCCAAGGATGACCAACACCACGGCGCCAACGCCCCACACGACCCAGATCAGGCCGCCAATCCAGCCCGAGAGATCAGGGAGCCCAGAAAGCCAAGATTGAATCTGAGGCCCCCAGTCGGCCAGCATGGCCTGCATCCATTCGACCCACTCCAGGCCGAACAACTGAACCATCCAAGGCGGCAGGTCGACCTCGGGCACGTGCTTGGCCCAGTCAAGCCCTTGCGTCCAACCACTCCAAGTGAGAACGGCATGCGCCATCCAGCAAAGCAGCGACCAAAAGCCACCCAGCAACAGAACCAAGAACCAAGCGAGCAGATGAAAACCCATGAGGTGAACCGAAGCCAAAAGTGATGTGGGGCCGCATGGTGCCTTGAGACTCGCCGATGTGCCGTAGCGCACCCTAAGCACCCGCCGCCATAAGGACTTGCCCTGGGCTTGTGAGCGTTGGTAACCCCTGCGCCAAGAAAGGTTATCAAGGCGAGACTCCTGGCCGCAGTACCGCGGCCTGCGGACCAGGCCCCGTCTAGAGGAATTGCTCATGGCCCTCCTTTCCCTGCCCCGTCGTTTCTGCCTTTCCCTCCTCGGTGCCTTGCTCGCAAGTGCGGCCGGCGCCGCACCGATGACCGAGCGCTCGCAGGAGGCTTCTGAGATGCAACGCTTGCGCCAACTGGAGCGACAACGCATCGACATCTACGAAGTACGAGCCGCCGACGCTGCGCTGCTGCGCAAGGCGGCCATCAGCTTCCATGCCCAAGTGCTGGAGAGCCAAGACGATGTGCTGATCATGGAGTTGACTGGCCCCGAACGCCTGATCTTGCGGGGCCATGGTCTATCGCTCAAGCCGGCCACCAAGTTCATTGCCAAACGCAACGAAATACTTGCGCAACTGGACCGGCGCAGCGCCCTGGGCCTGGACGCCAGCATCCAGGCCATTCCCAGCTTCGCCTGCTATGAAACGGTGGAGGAAACTGAAGCCGCGATGCAAGCGTTTGTCAGTGCAAAGCCGCAACTGGCGAGCATCGTCATTGCCGGTCCCTCTTGGCAAAAAACCCAAGGCACTGGGGGCTACGACTTGAAGGTCCTGAAGCTCACCAATGCCAGCACCACGGGCGTCGGCGGTGCGGCCAAGCCCAAGCTGTTCGTGAACAGTGCCATCCATGCCCGCGAATACGCAACGGCACCCTTGAACCTGGCCTTCGCACGTTGGTTGGTGGATGGCTATGGCGTCAACGCCGATGCCACCTGGATCCTCGATCACCACGAGGTGCACCTGCTGCTGCACACCAACCCCGATGGGCGCAAACGCGCCGAGGGCGGGCTCTCCTGGCGCAAGAACACCAACAACAACTACTGCGCCAACACCAACACCCGCGGCGCTGACCTGAACCGAAACTTCAGCCAAAGCTGGAACAGCACAGGCGGCAGCGGCTCCAGCGCCAATGTCTGCAACGAGACCTACCGCGGCCCGAGCGCCGGGAGTGAGCCAGAGACGAAAGCCATTGAGTCCTACATCCGCAGCCTTTGGCCGGACCGCCGAGGCCCCAACCGGGCCGACGGCGCACCGGCCGACACCAGCGGCATCCACCTCGACATCCACAGCTACAGCCGGCTCGTTTTGTGGCCCTGGGGCGACGTGAACACGCCCGCCCCCAACGGTGCCGCACTGCAAACCTTGGGCCGCAAATTCGCCTTCTTCAATGGCTACACGCCGCAGCAATCCATCGGCCTCTACGCCACCGATGGCACGAGCGACGCGCCCTCTTACGGCGAGCTCGGCGTGGCTGCGTTCACATTCGAATTGGGCACCGCCTTCTTCGAGAGCTGCACCAGCTTTGAGAACACGATCAAGCCGGGCAACCTGCCCGCCTTGATCTACGCCGCCAAGGTAGTCCGCACGCCCTACGTCACGCCCGGCGGACCCGACATCACGAGCCTCAGCTTGGGCCAAGGCGCCAGCAGTGGCGGGGTTCAACCGGGCGTGACGGTGAGCCTGACCGCCAGTGCCAGCGACGCGCGCTTCTCCACCAGCAATGGCACCGAGGCCACGCAGGCCATCGCAGCGGCTGAGGCCTACATCGACACCCCGCCCTGGGTGCCGGGCGCCGTGGCCCTGCCCTTGAGCGCCAGCGATGGCAGCTTCAATAGCAGCACAGAAGGCTTGGCAGGCACCCTCTCGACCGGCACGCTGAGCCTGGGCCGACACACCGTTTTTGTTCGTGCGCGCGACGCCAGTGGCGCCTGGGGCGCCGTGACGGCCGCCTTCTTGAATGTCACCAACGCCCCGGCGCTGGATGCCAACTTCACGGCCAGTTGCAACGGCTTGACCTGCAGCTTCAACGGCAGCAGCAGTGGCGGCGCACCGAGCAGCTACAGCTGGAGTTTTGGCGATGGCAGCAGTGGCACCGGCGTGAACACCACCAAGACCTACGCGCAGGCTGGCAGCTTCAATGTGACCCTGACCGTGGGCAATGGCAGCAGCACCAACAGCGAAACCCAAACCGTGGTGGTGAGCAGCCCCAGCCAGACGGTGGCCGAGGTCGAGCCCAACAACAGCCGCACCTCTCCCCAAGTGGTGACAGCCAACCCCGTCACCATCAACGGGCGCTTGGCCAGCACCACCGACACCGACTTCTTCAGTGTCAGCCTGCCAGCCGGCGCCACCTTGCGGGCCACTTTGACACCACCGGCAGCAGCCGACTACGACCTGCAGATCCTCAGCAGCAGCGGCACCGTGCTGGCACGCAGTGAACTCGGCACCGGCATGGTGGATACCGCCAGTTCCACCAACACCGGCACGAGTGCGGTGACTCGCCTGGTACGCGTCGTCTACTACGGCGGTGGCGCCGGGAGTTACGCCTTGCGGCTAGAGCGCTGAAGCGGTCGCGCGGGTGGTGTCAATGCGCACCACCCGCAGATCCAACAGCCAAATGCGGCGCAGCGGCCCGTCAGCCAACACCCACAGCTGGTAGCGGTGGCCGCCTTGATCCAGCAGCAGGTCCTGCCGCACCCCCCCGAAGCGCAGGCCCACGGTGCAATTCAGTTCGGCAACGCCCATCCCCAGCTGAGGCCATTGCGGGAGTGGCTCGCCGCAACGCTTCACCATGTCGCCATGCATGTCGGTCAGGCGGGCGCTGGCATCCTGGTTGGCCTTCACACTGTCCCGCGCCAATTGCTCCGCTTGAGCCCGCCGTTTGGCCGCCTGCTCGGCACGGAACTCGGCCCGCGGCACACCGACACCCAGTTCGCGCAGCGTCGGCTCGGGCGCCGGTGGGCGTTGGGCAGGCGCTTCATCGGGACCCAAGGGCCTCAACCGCAGGCCCACGCCCAACTGCGCCTGCCGCGCCAGTTGGCGGAAGGCGTCCTCATGTGGCGACCGATTGAACACGGGATCGAAGCCAGGCATAGGTTGCGCGGCCGCCAGCGCCGGCCCGAGCCCTATGAGCAGTAAACACAGAAGCCTCTTCATGGAATGCTCGCTTTGGCTGTACAGCGCGTCGAAGGCACTGCCTTCAAGCGCTCGTAGCGGGTTCGGCTGCCATCCTGCTCGCGAAGCACAAAGCGCGTCAGCGATTCGGGCTCAATGGGCGTAATGTCGAGCGGGCTTCCGGGCAAATCCTCGCGCTGCCAAACCAAGCTATCGCCCTGCAAGGCCCAGCGGCCGGTGTAGACCCGGGAATCTGCGCCGGTTCCAGTCGCAGTGACACGGTAGCGCCCCTTATCGCGCAGCTCCACACGGTAGCCGGGCCCGCTGCTGCTGCCCACCACGCGGTTGGACAACCAGTCGCCAATCAGCGGGCAAGGCAGTTCACTGCGAACGCCAGCGCCCAGTCGCTCACGCACTTCGGGGTTGAGCGCCAACAAACCGTCGGGACTTCGCGGGCAGGCGTCGAGCTTGTCTTGGCATTCAATCTCGGCCAAGCGGCTCCTGCTTTGTAGCAAGCCCAAGGCCATGGAGACGGCCAGGGCGAGCAACAGCAATCCCAGCACCCAGCGCAGCAGCGCCAGAAGCCTCCAAGCGCTTCGGGGTCGGTCCAGGCGCTCAGCCAGGGGTACCTTCTGGTCCTTGCGCCAGCGCGCGACACGCCAGGCCAGCCACCCGCCAAGCAAGAACCCAATCAAGACCAAAGCCGTCCCTGGCGCCAACCGACCATCGGCTGTAGGCGTAACGACGGGCGCCATGGTGGTGGCAGGCGGTCGCTCGCCAAGCTCCTTCGCCTCGTCCTCTTTCGGCGCCCAGCGTGCGTCGATGAAGGGCTGCGGCTCAGCCAATGGTGCAAAGCCATCGCAACCCGCGCGCACCAGCAGCTCGGCCCCGCCGCGATCGGCCGACAAGCCAGGACCACTGGCCAACAGCCTGCCACTCGGCAGCAAGAGTAGGCGTTGGTTGTTGGCTTCGTTGCCCAGGCCCGGGTCGGCCAGCTTGCGCACCATGCCGTCGCGCGGGTCGAACAAAGCCAAGGGGTCGGGCGAAAGCAGGCAGCCGTCGGGCAGCAGCAGGCTCTCATGGCTCAGAGTAGTGCGGTCGCTGCGGAAGAACCAGCGTTGGTTCGCCGCGTCCCAGGCCAATGCGGGAAAGTGAATCGGATCGCGCGCTGCGAGGAAACGCCGGACTTCGTCGTACAGCGGCACGCGCTGACCGTTCTCATCGTCAAAGCTTCCCAGCGGTGCAAGCGCTGGCACCGGCGCACCGGCACCAGGCATGGGTCCGTCCACGCGGGCGTCGCGCAAGCGCCAGCCCTGCAATTCGGCATCACCGAGCCAGACGTGGTTGGTAGCCTGCAGCAGCAGAACGCGGCCGTCTTCGAGGCGCGACACGACCCAGGCGCCATCGGCTCTAGCGAGGCGTTCAATGCCGGCCACAGCTTGCCAGCCCGCCCCCCGCCAGCGCCAAGCCGCCACGGTGTCGCCTTACGTGCCGGTGCTGCGAGCCAACAGCAAGGCCTCACCCGCGCGAAGCGCGAGCAGGCGCAGCTCGGCATGTTCAGCCAGGGGGGGTGCGGCCACGCGGCGCCAGCCCGCCGCAGCGCCCCAAAACCAGGTCTGCACCTGCGCGCCGGCATCTGGGTCGTGCACGGTGCCCGCCCACAGCGCCAGGTCAGGCCTCAGGGCGACGGCTTCGGGTCTTCGCGCCCAGGCCGGCGCGGCACGCAGTGCCGCCTGCGCATCGCGATCCGGCCGGTAACGCAAGAAGCCAGCGGGCGTGGCCAACAAGGCAGATCCACTGGCTTCAGGCCAGATCGTCACCGGCTCCACCATCTCGCCTCGGCGCAACGGGCTGGCCTGCCCGCCCAGGCGCCAGGCGTTGGCGCCTTCGTCCAGCACCCAGGCCCAAGGTACAGAGTCCGTCAGGTCATCCTGTGCGCCGCCGGCCACCAGCAGGGCACCACTGGAAAGCTGCGCAGCACCAGGGCTGTGCAAGGGCAAGGGCAAGGGAGGGCCTGGTATCCAGCGCTGGGTCTGGGGTTCAAAAAACAGCAAGCTGTCGCTCGCCTGATGCTTGGCATTCAGACCGCCGACGAGGGCCAGCCGGCCATCGGCCAGCAGCAAGGCCGTGTGGCCATATCGCGGCGCTGGCAGAGGCGGCAGCGCCTGCCAGCGCGCCTCCCCCGGATCCCAGAGTTCGGCGCTGGCCAATGCCTGGCCCGAAGCGCCAAAGCCGCCGGCCACCAGCAGCCGGCCGCCGGGCAAGGCCGTGGCGCTGTGCCGAGCCCGGGCCTGCAGCATCTCGGGCAGGCTCTGCAAGCTCTTGCCGTCGAAGCGCTGCACGCTGCGCAACACTGGCGGGCCGGGCAATTGCACCAAAGACGGGTCGGCCATGCCGCCGGCCAGCACGGCGCTGCCGTCGTCCAGCAGGGTGGCGGTGTGCAGAAGGCGCTGCTGTCCGGTGTTGGGGCCGCTTTGCCAAGCCTGCTGCTGCGGGTCCCACAGTTGGGTGGCGCTGAATGCGCCTCGCGGGCTCGTGTCGTCGGCCATGCGAGGCGCATCGCAAAGACCACCGGCCAACCACGCTCTCCCGTCGGTCAAGGGCAATACGCTGTGCAATGCGTAACGACCGCTTGGGCAGATCGGTAGCGCAGGCAGCTTCACCCAACCGCGGCGGCGTGGGTCCCAGCGCTTGGGCTCCGGGTGCGGTCCGCCCGTGTTGGGTTGGTCATGGCGGCGCTGCAGCTTTGCCATGCCACTGGTCGGCCGCCAAGGCCCGGCGTCGAAGACCCCTTCACCGACCAACAACAAACTGCCATCGGCGAGCCGCGCAGGCGAGCGGCTGTACGGTGGATGGGCATAGCCGCCGGCTGCCTGCAGGCGCCCAGCTTGCAAAGGCAACTCTTCCCCGACCTGAGCGCAGGCTCCAGAGCTAAGGAGCGTTAGCCCCAGCGCCAAAACCAGGCAGACTTTCATCAGCCGATGGCGAGCCTGCGGAACACCAAGTCCCAAACCCCGTGGCCCAAGCGCAGGCCACGGGCCTCGAACTTGGTCAGCGGGCGGTAGTCGGGCTTTTCGGCAAAGGCCGGTGCCGTGTTTTGCAACAGCGGCTCGGCACTCAGCACTTCGAGCATTTGCTGGGCATAAGGCTCCCAGTCGGTGGCTGCATGGAAGTAGCCGCCGGGCGCGATGTGCTGCACCATTTGTGCGATGAACTCCGGCTGCACCAAGCGGCGCTTGTGGTGGCGCTTTTTGTGCCAGGGGTCAGGGAAAAACAGGTGCACGCCGTGCAGGCTGTCCTTGGGCACCATGTCAGCCAGAACCTCAACGGCATCGTGCCGAAGAATGCGCAAATTGCGCAGCCCGTTTTCCTCGATGCGCTGCAAGAGCGAACCCACGCCCGCCTCGTGAACTTCACAGCCAATGAAGTCGATCTCCGGCTTGAGCGCGGCAATCTTGGCCGTGGCGTCACCCATGCCAAAGCCAATCTCAAGAACGCGTGGCGCGCTGCGGCCAAACACGGCGTCCCAGTCGGGCGCCGTTGCTTGGTGCGGCAACACGTACTTGGGCGCGAGGTCCTTCAGGGCCTTGATTTGGCCCGTGCCCATGCGACCGGGCCGAACCACGTAACTCTTGATGCGACGACCGTAAAGAGAGTTCGTCGCTTCAGGAGCCGGTGATGGCTCCTTGTCGACCTCGGTCATCCAATCACCTCGGCCACCAAGGGTGTTGCGGCAGGCGCTGCATCGGACAACACAAGGGCTGCTTGGTAGGCGGCAATCGCCGCCTCGGCCTGCGCTTCATTGGCAGCATGAACGACGGCCATGGCCTCGCCTGCGCGCAGTGCGGTGCCAAGCGGCTGCACTGCGGCGAAGCCAACCCGTGTGTCAATTGGGTCGCTGGCCAGGCGGCGGCCGCCGCCGAGTTCGATCACAGCAATGCCGATAGCGCGGGTGTCGTGGCTGGCGATGAAGCCGTCGCGCAGAGCAGGCACGGCGCGCACCACGGGCGCGCTGGCCATCTCGGCATCCTTCAGCACGTCTTTCGGGCCGCCGAGCAGGGCCACCATCTGCGCAAACTTCTCGGCCGCTGCGCCGCTGTCCAGTGCCTGTTGCAACTTGCCGCGAGCACTGGCCTCGTCCGCGGCCAAACCGCCCAGCACCAACATCTGGCCGCAGAGTTGCAGCGTGATCTCGTGCTGCCGGGGCTCACGGTCGCGGCCCGTGAGGTAGTCGATCGCTTCCTGCACTTCCAGCGCGTTACCGGCTGTGCGGCCGAGCACTTGGTTCATGTCGGTGATCAAAGCCCGGGTGCGCATGCCGGCGCCATTGCCCACGGCCACGATGCTTTCGGCCAAGTCGCGGGCCATGGCCGGCGTGGCAGCAAACGCACCATTGCCCACCTTCACGTCCATCACCAAGGCTTGCAGGCCCGCCGATAGCTTCTTGCTCAAGATGCTGGCCGTGATGAGCGGCACCGACTCCACCGTGG
Organism: Burkholderiales bacterium; assembly: GCA_046317675.1. Lineage (GTDB taxonomy): Bacteria > Pseudomonadota > Gammaproteobacteria > Burkholderiales > Burkholderiaceae_C > Inhella. The sequence continues at coordinate 1,195 of JBKCVH010000205.1, read as the reverse complement.
CGGTCACGTCGCGGGTGGCGTAGAAGCGTTTGTCAGCGGGTGCCAAGTCGGCCGTTTGACCAATGATGGCGCAGCCCAAACGGCGCACGGCTGCGTCGAACAAAGCAGCATCGGGCCGGGTTTGGTAGCCGGGGAGTGCTTCGAGCTTGTCCACCGTGCCGCCGGTATGACCGAGGCCACGGCCGGCGATCATGGGCACGAAGCCGCCACAGGCGGCCACCCTGGGCGCCAGCATGAGCGAGATCTTGTCGCCCACGCCGCCGGTCGAGTGTTTGTCCACCACCGGGCCGGGCAGGCCTTGCCAGTGCATGACACGGCCCGAGTCGCGCATGGCCAGCGTCAGCGCCACGGCTTCATCGCGGCCCATGCCCTTGAGGAAGATGGCCATGGCCAGCGCCGCCACTTGGCCCTCGCTCCAGCTCTCGTCGGTCAAGCCTTTGACGAAGGATTGGATTTGCCCCGTTGAGAGCGCGCCGCCTTGCCGCTTGGTGCGGATGACTTCTTGCGCGAGCATCAGTAGCCCTCGGTCTTGGTCACGGAGGCAGCGCCGCTGAGCACCGCCACGATGTCATCGAGCAAGCCAGACGCGCCAAAGCGCAGCCGATTCCTCAAGGCGTCTTCACCCAAGAGGCCCCGTGTGAGCTCGATGTAAGGCGCCGCTTGCAACACGCTTCGAATGCCGCCGCTGGCTTTGAAGCCAGCACTGGCCAAACTGCTGGAGCGAATCTCGTCCAGCATCCAGCCGGCGGCATCCAAGGTGGCGCTGACAGGCGTCTTGCCAGTGCTGGTCTTGATGAAGTCAGCGCCAGCGCTCAAGGAGAGTTGGCTGGCGCGGCGCACCAACAGCTCCGTCTTGAGCTCGCCCGTTTCCAGGATCACTTTCAAGTCCAGCGGCTGGCTGGCATGGCGCACTTCCGCCAAGAACTCGGCCACCTCGGCCACCTTGCCGATGGACAAGGCGCGCCAGGGCAGCACCACGTCAATCTCTTGCGCGCCGGCTTGAGCAATGGCTTCGATGTCGGCCAGAGCACGCCCCTCGTCCAGCGCGCCGTCGGGGAAGTTGGCCACGGCTGCGACGCGGATTTCGGGCGGTAGGCTAGCCCTCGCCTGCTTGACGAACTTGGGCCACACACACCCGGCAGCCACCGGGCCAAAAGGCGTTTGCGCCTTTTGGCACAGGGCAGCGGTACTGGCT
>JBKCVH010000204.1:0-6823 GCA_046317675.1 Burkholderiales bacterium | reverse complement strand
GAACGCAGGGAGTTTCTGCCCGACCCCTGCCTTGGTCGCAAACCCGGGAACCCCTTGCCGAAGGCGAGGGGCGAGCGCAGTGCGGGCCGTGCTTCTTTGCTTACTTTCTTGCACGAGCAAGAAAGTGAGTCGGCTGCCGGGACGACATCCCGGCGGGCTGCACCGAGCATGAGCAAGCTCATTGCGAAGAAACCCCCGCCACCAAAACCCCCTTCTCCAACTCCACCAACCGCCTCGCCCGCGCCGCCGCCTTCGGGTCATGCGTCACCATCACGATCGTCTTCCCCAGCTCACGGTTCAGCCGCTGCAGCAAAGACAGCACCTCCTCGGCGGTATGCCGGTCCAAGTCGCCCGTGGGTTCATCGGCCACGATCAAGGTCGGGTCGGTTACCAGGGCGCGGGCAATGGCCACGCGTTGTTGCTGCCCGCCCGACAACTCGTTCGGGTAATGGTCAAGCCGGTCCGACAGCGCCACCATCGACAGAGCCGCCAGCGCATGTTCGCGCCGTTGGCTGGCCGAGAGATTCGTCAGCAGCAGTGGCAGTTCCACGTTCTCCAGCGCCGTCAACACCGGCATCAAGTTGTAGAACTGAAAGATGACGCCGATGTTGGCCGCCCGCCAATCGGCCAGCGCGGCTTCGCTCAGCGTGGCGATGTCGGTGCCGTTGATCTCGATGCTGCCGCTGGTGGGCTGGTCAATGCCGGCCAGCAGGTTGAGCAGGGTGCTCTTGCCCGAGCCGCTCGGGCCCATGAGCGCCACGAAGTCGCCTGCGGGCACGTCGAGGTCGATTCCTTCCAGCACCGGAATGTGCTGGCCGCCGCGCTCGTAGCTCTTGGCAAGGGCGCGCAGGCGAATGAGCGGCAAGCCGCTGGCCGCATCCGTCATTTGCTCGCCACCGTCACCTTTTGGCCGTCGCGCAGGTCCTTGGGGTTGGCGACCAAGCGGTCGCCACTGGCGAGCAGCTTGGCGTCCACGCTCACCTCCACCACCTCACCGAACTTGCGCGCGGCTTTGACGGGTACGGCTTGCAGCTTCTCGGTTTCGCCTTCTTTGACCAGCTTCCAAACGCGCTCGCCGTCCAGCGCCTTGGCCGGCACGGCCAGCACTTGTTTGAGGTCTTCGTCGCTGGCGCGTTGGCTCAAGAAGGCGACCTTGGCGCTCATCTCCGGGAGGATGCGCGCGTCGAGTTGCTCAAAGCGAACCTTGGTCATAACCGTCGCCTTGGCGCGGTCCACGGTGGGCACGATGCTGGCCACTTGGCCGCGAAAGCGCTGGCCGGGCAGGGCGTCCAGTTGAATCTCAACCGGCTGGCCCACGGTCACTTTGCTCAGGCTGCCTTCGCTGACGTCGGCCTCCACCTCCAGCGTGCTCAAGTCGGCCAGAGTGACCACCGCGCCTTGCGAGCCCGCCGCGTTGCTGAACGGGGTGATGAGGTCGCCCACGTTGGCGTTCTTGGCCAGCACCACGCCGTCAAACGGGGCGCGAATTTCGGTGTAACCCTGGTTCACGCGCTGCACGCTCAGCTGCGCTTGGGCCTGGGTGATGCCGCTTTGCCCTTGGGCCACACCGGCCTGGGCCGAGGCCACGCCGGCACGTGCGGCGTCCAGCCGGCGCTGTGCGGCGTCCAGCGCCTGCGGGCTGAGGAATCCTTCGCCTTGCAGCTTGCGCGTGCGGGCCAGTTCGGCTTCGGCGTTGCCGTACTCCACTTGGCTTTGCCTCAGCAGGGCCGCACCTTGCGCGGCCAGCGCCTGGGCTTGCCCGACGGCGGCTTGGGCCACGGCGAACTGGGCTTGCACGTCGCTGGCGTCCAGGCGGGCAAGCAGCTCGCCAGCCTTCACGCGGGAGCCCTCGCGCACATTCAGCTCCAGCAAGCGCCCGGTGGCCTTGCTGGCCACGGCAGCTCGGCGCTGCGCCACCACGAAGCCAGATGCAGTCAACTGCTGGTACTGGCTAGAGGGCGTGGTGAGCACGGCCGAGACGATTTGCACCTCTACCGCTTTGGGGTGCAGCACAGCAGCGCCAATGGCCACCGCAATGGCCACCGCCACCCCCATGCGCCAGCGCTTGCGCCGCTGTGGTGCGTTGGCCGGCGTGCGGTTGATCTTCAGCAGTCCTGTGGATGGGGCTTCGGCCATGGCGAGGGTGTGGGGTTTGTGGGGGGTGAAATCAATCGGGTGCGGTGCAGGGCAGGAGCAAGTCAATCGTGCAGCCTTCGCCACTGCGAGTTTGCAGCTGCACCTCGCCGCCGAGTTGCAAGGTAACGATGCTGTGCACCAAGTGCAAACCCAAGCCACTGCCGCCGAGGCCGCGCTTGGTGGTGAAGAAGCGCTCGAACACGCGCTCGCGGTCGGCCTCAGGAATGCCGCAGCCGTCGTCCTGCACGCGCAGGCGCACCATGCCGCCTTCCAAGCTGCGCGCTTCGATGCGAATGCAGCCCTTCTCGCGCCCGTCAAAGCCGTGCAGCACGGCGTTGTTGATGAGGTTCACGAGAACTTGGTCGAGCGCGCCCGGAAAGCTGTCCAGCACCAAACCGGGCGCGATGTCTTGCACAACCTGCACCTCGCAGCTGCTGCGCTTGAGACTTGGCGTCAGCATGTCCACGACGTCGCGCACCAACTCGTCCAGCCGCAGCTTGCGCCGTGCGCCGCTGGCTTGGTCGGCGGTCACGCTCTTGAATGCTTGCACCAGCTGAGAGGCGCGCTGCAGGCTGCGCTCGATGAGGTCGGCCGACTGCGCTTGATCGTTCAGGTGGGCCTGCAAGGCCGAACGCTGCAGCTTGCCGCTGTCCAGCATGGGCTGCAGTTCGCGGCAGCGGTCGCGCAGTGTGTTGGCCACCAGCAGCGCATTGCCAACGGGGCTGCTGAGGTCGTGCGCCACGCCCGCCACGATTTCACCTAGCGAGGCCAATCGGGCCGAGGCAATCAAGGCCTCTTGGGCCGAGGCCAAGTCGCGGGCGCTTTCCTGCACGCGCAGTGCCAGCTGGGCGTTGGCAATTTGCAGCTCGGTGTCGCGCTGGCGCAGTTGGGCCGCCACGGTGTGCATGCGCGCCATGCTCACGGCCAGCGAGAGCTGGTCGCCCAGCTGGCTGCCAAACACGATCTCGGTTTCATCCCACTGGTGCGGCTTGTCGACGTGCTCTAGGCAGAGGGTGCCGAGAAGTTCGTCTCCGATGCGCATGACCGCATCCAGCATCGACGTGATGCCGTTCGGGCGCAGGTAGCTGTCGGCGTAGCCCTGGGTGCGGGGGTCGGTGTAGGGATCGTGCGCGTCGACGTACTTGTCGGTCAGGAGGTAAGCGAACTCCGACCCGAAAGCGGCCTGGCTCAAAACCCCTTCGCGGATGTGCTCACCCGTGCTTCGCAGATAAAGGTCTTCGAGCAACAACTCGTCATACGTGGCGTTGAAGAACCAGACGCTGACCCGTTCAATGCCCAGGGTCTCACTGGCTTCTTCGGTGACCAAACGACAGAGGGCACCCACATCACCCTGTTGAACCAAGCCGCTGGCGGCCACACGCGCCAGCACCTTTTGGTGGAGCTTGACGCGTTCCAGCGCGCCGGCCAAAGGCGCAGGCGCTGAGTGGGGGGCGACGGATGGTTGGCGGTTCATCATGCTTGAGTGTAGGAAGGCTCGGTGACCCCTTGCCGGGTGCTTAGAAATGCCCTGCCATCGACTCGATATCCTTGCGAAGCCTTTATCTTCCCCTGCACCATGCCTTCCTTGCCCAACAAGTTGCCCCAGGTGGGCGTCACCATCTTCTCGCGCATGTCGGCGCTGGCTCAGCAGCACGGCGCCATCAACTTGGGCCAAGGCTTCCCAGATTTCGAGCCGGATGCAGCCTTGGTCGAGGCCGTGGTGCAGGCGCTGCGCCAGGGGCACCACCAGTACCCGCCCATGCCCGGCTTGCCGCTGCTGCGCGAGCGCTTGGCGCAGCAGCTGCAGGCTCGGCACGCCTGGAGCTACGACCCGGGCAGCGAGATCACGATCACGGCAGGCGGCACGCAGGGGCTTTACACCGCCTTGCAGTGCGCTTTGCAGGCGGGCGATGAAGCCCTGCTCATTGAGCCCGCCTACGACAGCTACGCCCCCGCCATTCGCCTGGCCGGCGCCACGCCCGTGGGCGTGCCCATGACGCCGGACTACCGCATCGACTGGTCCGCTGTGGCTGCGGCCACCACGCCCCGTACCCGGCTTCTGGTCATCAACACGCCCCACAACCCGAGTGGCCGCGTGGCCAGCTTGGAAGATATGCGGCAACTGGCCGATTGGGCCGAGGCCCAGGATGCCTGGGTGATCAGCGACGAGGTGTACGAGCACATGGTGTTCGACGGCACGGTGCACGAGAGCGTGGCGCGCCACCCGCGCTTGGCGGCGCGCAGCTTCTTGGTGGGTTCACTGGGCAAAACCTTCCATGCCACGGGCTGGAAGATTGGCTTCGTGGCGGCGCCGGCGGTGCTCACGCAGGCCTTTCGGCAGCTGCACCAATACACGGTGTTCACCGTCAATCCTGCCGTGCAAATGGGCCTGGCCAACTACCTGGCCGACCCCCTGCCCTGGCAGCAGTTGGCGTCGTTCTACCAAGCCAAGCGGGACCGCTTCCGAGCCGGCTTGCTGGCCACCGGCCTGCGCCCCTTGCCCTGTGAGGGCAGCTTTTTCCAAACGGTGGACTACCGGGCCGTCTCCGACTTGCCGGAACTGGCCTTCGCCGAATGGCTCACCACCGAACGGGGCGTCGCGGCCATACCTTTGGCGGGCTTCTACAGCCAAGAGCAGGAGAGAGGGCATGTGCGCTTTTGCTTTGCCAAGCGCAATGAGACGCTGGACGCAGCACTCGAACGCCTGCAAGGCCTGCGATGAAGTGGCTCGTCACCGGGTTTGAACCCTTTGGCGGCGACGCCGTCAACAGCAGTTGGGAGCTGGCGCGCCGGCTGCAGGGCAAATTGCTCAAATCCGAGGCGGTGGTAGAGGCGGTTTGCTTGCCATGCGCCTTTGCGCAGAGCCTGCCGGCACTGGAGGCCGCCATCCAAGCGCACCAGCCCCAGGCGGTGCTGGCCATCGGGCAGGCGGCATCGCGGGCTGTTTTGTCCTATGAGCGGGTGGCGGTGAACTGGATCGATGCGCGCATTCCCGACAACCTCGGGGCGCAGCCGCTGGACGAGCCCGTGCTGGCCGGCGCGCCGGCCGCCTACTTCACGCGCCTGCCGGTGAAGGCCATGGCGGCCGCAGCCGGGGCGGCGGGTGTGCGTGCCGAGGTCTCGTTCAGCGCCGGCAGTTTTGTGTGCAACCAAGTCTTTTTTGGCCTCCAGCACCGGCTTCGCCGCCGCAAGGTGCGCGGCGGTTTCCTCCATGTGCCGGCCCTGGGCGGGGCGATGGACTTGGAGCAGATGCTGCTTGGCCTGCAAGCCGGCTTGCGGGTGGCTTCAGAGGCCGAGAACGACCTTCGCCTGCGTGGCGGGCTGCTGGATTGAACGCGCTGGCGGCGCGCCAGCCCAGCGAAAGGGCTTCGCCACCGACAATCGGAGGCTATGGCTCTTCTCTCCCTCAGCAACGCTCACCTCGCCTACGGCCACTGGCCGCTCCTAGACGGCGCAGACCTCTCCCTTGAATCCGGCGAACGTGTCGGTCTGATTGGCCGCAACGGCACCGGCAAAAGCAGCTTGCTGAAAGTCCTGGCGGGCATTGAACGGCTCGACGACGGGCTGCTGCAGCGTGAAAAGACGGTACGAGTCGTCTACGTTCCGCAAGAACCCGAGTTCGACACCGATGCCAGCGTGTTCGAGGCCGTGGCCGATGGCGTGTCCGAAGCGCGCGACTTGCGCGAGCGCTACGAGGCCCATGCCCCCGAGGACGACCTGGATGCGCTGCAAACGCGCATCGAGCAAATTGACGGCTGGACCTGGGAGCAGCGCGTGGACGAAGCGCTGCAGCGCTTGCAGCTTGACGGCGCGCGGCCCGTGAGCGAGCTGAGCGGTGGCTACAAGAAGCGCGTCGCCCTGGCCCGTGCCCTGGTGGCCAAGCCCGATGTGCTGCTGCTGGACGAGCCGACCAACCACCTGGACTTGGAGTCCATCCTGTGGCTCGAAGGCCTGCTAAAAGGCTTCAGCGGCAGCCTTTTGGTCATCACCCACGACCGCGCCTTTCTGGACGCCGTTTGCACCCGCATCGTGGAGCTGGACCGCGGCCTGATGCGGGGCTACCCCGGCAACTTCGCGGCCTGTGAGGCCGCCAAGCAGCGCGAACTGGAAAACGAAGCCTTGGCCAATGCCCGCGCCGACAAATTGCTCCAGCAGGAAGAAGTTTGGATTCGCAAAGGCGTGGAAGCACGCCGCACGCGCTCGGTGGCCCGCATTGCGCGGCTCGTGAAGCTGCGCGAGGAGCATGCCGGCCGGCGCAATGTGCTGGGCAAGGCGCAACTGCGCGTGGATGCAGGCGAGGCGGGCGGCAAGCTCATTGCCGAACTGGAAGATGTGCGCAAGGCTTTTGGCGAGCGCGTGATCGTGGACGGCCTGACCGCCACCTTCCTGCGAGGCGACAAGGTCGGCTTGATCGGCCCCAACGGCGCCGGCAAAACCACCTTGCTCAAGCTCATCCTTGGCGAGCTCAAGCCCGATTCCGGCTTGCTGCGCACCGGCACCCGCATGGAAGTGGCGCACTTCGACCAAATGCGCGCCGGTTTGGACCTGGACGCCACGCTGGCCGACACCATCAGCCCCGGCTCGGAGTTTGTGGAAGTGGGTGGCCAGCGCCAGCACGTCAACAGCTACATGGTGAACTTCTTGTTCAGCCCCGCACGCGCCAACAGCCCTGTGCGCACGCTGAGTG
>JBKCVH010000203.1:0-6163 GCA_046317675.1 Burkholderiales bacterium | reverse complement strand
GAAGACCTTCAGCGCCAAGCCGGCCGAAGTGACGCACGAGTGGTTTGTGATTGACGCCACCGACAAGGTGCTCGGACGTGTTGCCAGCGAAGTGGCACTCCGACTGCGCGGCAAGCACAAGGCCATTTACACGCCTCACGTGGACACCGGTGACTTCATCATCATCGTGAACGCCGACAAGATCCGCGTCACCGGCACCAAAGCCGACGACAAGATCTACTACCGCCACAGCGGTTTCCCTGGTGGCATCTATGCCACCAAGTTCCAGGACCTGCAGGCCAAGCACCCAGGGCGCGCTATTGAAAAGGCCGTCAAGGGCATGTTGCCCAAGGGTCCGCTGGGTTACGCGATGGTCAAGAAGCTGAAGGTCTACGCAGGCGGCGAGCACCCGCATGCAGCCCAGCAGCCCAAGGCTCTGGAAATTTAAGGACACACGATGATCGGAAATTGGAACTACGGTACCGGCCGGCGCAAGTCGTCGGTGGCACGGGTCTTCATGAAGAAGGGCACCGGCCAGATCACCGTCAATGGTCGTCCCATCGCCGAGTACTTCGGCCGCCAGACCTCCATCATGGTTGCCCGCCAAGCGCTGGTGCTGACGAACAACGCTGAAGCCTTTGACGTCAAAGTCAACGTGCACGGCGGCGGTGAGTCGGGCCAAGCTGGTGCAGTGCGTCTCGGTGTGACCCGCGCGCTGATCGACTATGACGCGGCACTGAAGCCGGCGCTGAGCAAAGCGGGCTTCGTCACCCGTGACGCCCGTGAAGTTGAGCGTAAGAAAGTCGGCTTCCACGGCGCCCGTCGTCGTAAGCAGTTCAGCAAGCGCTAATTCAAGCCCTTGCCGACCGACGAGAAGGCCGCAGCTTGCTGCGGCCTTTTTTCATTGGGCTGATAATCACCTTCCCCTGCTGGAGTCCCTATGTCTGCCCTTGCCCAAGAAGCCTTTCCCGCCATGCCTGCCCCGCTGGTGTTCACCGACAGCGCCGCCAACAAGGTGGCCGAGTTGGTGGCCGAGGAAGGCAATCCCGAATTGAAGCTGCGCGTCTTTGTTCAGGGCGGTGGTTGCAGCGGCTTCCAGTACGGCTTTACGTTTGACGAGGTCGCCAATGACGACGACACGCAGATGAACAAGAACGGCGTAACGCTCTTGATCGACGCGATGAGTCTCCAGTACCTCACTGGCGCGGAGATTGACTACAAGGACGACCTGCAAGGCGCGCAGTTCGTCATCAAGAACCCCAACGCCACAACCACCTGCGGGTGCGGATCGAGTTTTTCCGTCTAAGCCGTTTCAGTCCCTGCATCAGAAGGCCGCCGAGAGGTGGCCTTCTTTGTTTTAGGCTGGGTGCAGCGCGCCCAGTACGCGAAAGCCTCGCGCACCAGTGACTGCGGGCAGATTGCCCGGCTTCCGGGTCGCAAAGCGTGCGGCCAGCCACGCAAAGGCGGCGGCCTCTACTTCAAATGGTGGCAATCCGCATTGGTCGCTGGTCACCAGTTCGACGCTTGGTGCCCGAACCTGCAGCCGGTCCAGCAGGTCGAGATTGAAAGCGCCACCTCCACAAACGATGAGCTGCCGCGCCTGCGGCATGTGGGCGGCCAGGGCGTCGGCCACAGTGGCGGCTGTGAATTCGCTCAGGGTGGCTTGCACATCGACGGCATTCCAAGTGCTTTGCAAGCGGGGTTGGAGCCAGCGCGAATTGAAAAGGTCGCGACCGGTTGAGCGAGGAGGGGGCAGCGCCAAGAACGGTTCGGCCAAAAGCCCTTCCAGGAGTTCAGGGATCACTTGACCTTCAGCGGCCCAGCAGCCGCCTGCGTCGTAGGGGCGCCCAAGTTGCTGGTTGCACCAGTAGTCGAGCAGTGCGTTGCCGGGGCCCGTGTCAAAGCCTAGCGTGCGGCCGTCGGCGTGCAGGAGGCTGAGGTTGCCAATGCCGCCGAGGTTCAGCACGGCAACGTCCAGGTTGTCGCGAGCAAAGACGGCGCGGTGAAACGCTGGCACCAATGGGGCGCCTTGACCGCCGGCGGCGACGTCGCGACTGCGCAGGTCGGCAACCACGTCAATGCCGGTCAGCTCGGCCAGCAAACTGGGGTTGAGCAGTTGCAGGGTGTAGCCGAGATCCGGCCGATGCCGGACCGTTTGCCCGTGAGCGCCAATGACGCCGGCGCCCTTGGGCAGGCGCTCAACAACCGCGGCGTAGAGGTGGCTCAGTGCATTGGCCGCCAAGGCGGCGCGGTGCAGCTCGTTGCGACCATCGGGCGAGTTCAGTGCCAGCAGTTCCGCTTTGAGGTCTGCAGGAAAGGGCAGTGAGCTGTGGGCCACTACCTGGCACCGGTCCCCGTTGAGCTGCGCGAGGACGCCGTCTACGCCGTCCAACGAAGTGCCGGACATCAAACCGATGGCCAGCATGCTGCCTTTCAATGCAAGCCGGTGACGCCTTCGTCCAGCGAACCGGCAACCCGCAACTTGACCTTCGCCTCATCGACGCGGGCCAAGAAAGGCTTGAACGAAGCGGCCGGTAGCTTGACGGCTTCGCTGGCTTTGGCCAGCGCCCTCGGGTCGCGATGGACGCCGCCGACTCGGAACTCAAAGTGCAGATGCGGTCCTGTGGCCCAACCTGTTGCGCCAACAGCGCCCAGGCGTTGGCCTTGTTCGACGCGCTGGCCTCGGCGTACGTCCACGCGGCTCAGGTGGGCATAGAGAGTTTCCTTGCCGCCGGCATGGCGAACGACGACGGTATTGCCATAGCCGTTCTTCCAGCCTGCGAAGTCGATCACGCCGTCGCCCACATTGCGAACGGGGGTGCCCGTCGGTGCCGCGTAGTCGATGCCGTTGTGCTGCCGCCATCTTTGAAGCAGGGGGTGAAAGCGCATCGCAAAACCGCTGGACACGCGCGAGAACTCCATGGGGCTGGCCAAGAAGGTACGGCGTTTGCTTTGGCCGTCGAACCCGAAGTGGCCTCCCTTGCCGGTGTGCGTATCTTGGTACCAGACGGCCTGGTGCTGGCGGTTGCCATTGATGAACTCCGCCGCCAGCAGGCGCCCTTCGCCCCAGTTCACGGGTTCGCCATCGGCCGTTAGGCTTTCGAACACGATGGAGAAGCGATCGCCTTTCTTGAGTTCGCGATGGAAGTCGATGTCGCCAGAAAACATTTCCGCCAGCTGGGCCGCGATGCTGTCAGGGACATTGGCTTCATCGGTGGCGGCGAACAAGGTGCTCTCGATGCTGCCACTGGCCAAGCGAACTTGGCTTTCGTAGCGCGCCAACTCAATGCGGGTGGTGATGCGGTCGCCTTGGCGCTCGACCACCATGCGGCTGAAGTGCGTGGGTGCAAGTTCAGAGTTACCCGCGGGATAGCGAGCCGTCAGCCGCTGGACGCGACCGTCCGAATTCGCTTCCAAAGCGATGCGTTTGCCAGCGCGGCCCTGAAGCAGCATGCGCGCTGTGGGGTCGTTGCGCAGATGCGCCGCAAAGTGGCTGTCAAAGGCGCCCAAGCGGTTGAGCAGGGTGTCGGCGTTGTCTCCGCTTCGCGTGATGTCGTTGCGAATCAGGCCAAGAGGCTGTTCGGACAGCGCGGCAAGCTGCGCATCAAGCTCGGGATCGGCCAGGCGCTCCACCACTTGCTGTTGCACGATCTGGTCGTTTCCGGGCACCAAAGGCGCAATTCCGAAAGCCGTCACGCCCAGGCTGCCAATGGCCGTGAGCAAACCTGCGGTCAAGCCCTTGGGGTGGCGAGCAACAAATTGTTCCAAAGGCTGCAAAACTTGCTGCAGCCGAATCCATGCATTCATGCCGTTGTCCAATAGAGCGTCGCCAAACAAAGGCGACCAGGATTGGTGAGATTCAAGCGGCACGGGGCGCACTTGCTCGGCTTGGATGCGGGCCGGACCGCCTGCTCAACCGAACTGAACGTTCGGGAGCGCGGCCAAGCGCCTCACCTAAACTGCAGCCTTAGCGCGAATTGCACAGGCAACAAGACTGTCAATTCTACCGACACCATCGCCGAAGCCCGAGCCGGGACATTCCCTGGCCCTTCCGGCCGGCAGGATTCAACAGCCCATGACCCAAAGCGCCCCCGCATTTCCCGTGACCGATGCCGTTCGTGAGGCCATGGCGGTAAGCCTGCGCGGCGCCCAGGAATTGCTGCCCCAGCCCGAATGGGAGCGGAAATTGGCGCGATCTGCTGCTAACGGGCGGCCATTGCGCATCAAGTTCGGAATGGATCCGACGGCCCCTGATTTGCACTTGGGGCATACCGTGGTGCTGAACAAGATGCGCCAGCTCCAGGATTTGGGGCATCAAGTCATTCCCTTGATTGGGGACTTCACGACCATGATCGGCGACCCATCGGGTCGGAACAGCACGCGGCCGGCGCTTACGCGGGAGGAGATCGAAGCCTTCGCCAAGACCTATTTCGAGCAAATCGGCTTGGTGATCGACCTCTCGCGGGCTGAGGTGCGCTGGAACAGCGAGTGGTGCGACCCCTTGGGCACGCGCGGTTTGATCCAACTCGCGGCGAAGTACACGATGGCTCGGATGCTGGAGCGAGAGGACTTCACCAAGCGCTTCCGCGAGCAGACGCCGATTTCGATTCATGAATTCCTTTACCCGCTGATGCAGGGGTACGACTCGGTGGCTTTGAAGAGCGATCTAGAGCTCGGTGGGACCGACCAGAAATTCAACCTTCTGATGGGCCGCCATCTGCAGCAGGAGTACGGCCAAGAGCCGCAGTGCATCTTGACCATGCCTTTGCTCGAAGGTCTCGATGGCGTGGAGAAGATGAGCAAGAGCAAAAACAACTACATCGGCATCACCGAACCGGCGCCGACCATGTTCGCCAAGGTGCTGTCGATTTCCGACACCCTCATGTGGCGCTGGTACGAATTGCTCAGCTTTGAACCGGCCGCAGTCATCGCCAAGCTGAAGGCTGAGGTGGGAGCCGGGCGCAATCCCAAAGACGCCAAGGTCATGCTGGCCCGAGAAATCACCCAGCGCTTTCACGGCGCTGCCGCTGCCGATGGCGCACAGCAGGATTTCGAGCTGCGTGCGCGAGGCGGCATTCCCGACGAGATTCCCGAGTTGCAACTGCGAGGCGAGATGGGCATTGGCGCGCTCCTCAAGGCAGCGGGCTTGGTGGCCTCGGGCAGCGAGGGACTGCGCATGGTGGAGCAAGGTGGCGTTCGCATTGATGGCACGGTCATCAGCGACAAGGCCCTAAAAGTGGAGCCGGGCACGTTCGTCTTGCAAGTCGGCAAGCGCAAGTTTGCCCGCGTGACTTTGAGTGCCGAATGACAGATCAGGAATTGACTGAGCCTGCGCAGTTGCCGCGCGGCGCCACTTGGCATGCCATCTGGGTGCTGCCCATGCTGGTGGCGCTCGCCCTTGTCTTTGTGCCCTGGAGCAAAGAGCCCTCGCCTGTTTTTGACGGCGCCAAGATGAAGGTGGCGGCCGAGCGTTGGGCTGCCGCTGCCGGTCGGCGTCTTCCCGGCAGTGCGCCGCCACCGGCGGCGTCAGCGCCAAGTGCGGTCGAGGTGCGCCTTGTGGCCACGCCAGCGGCTTCGGCCTCGGCGCCCCGGCGCTGAGTCGGTTGGTCCTACGGGGAATCCCGCCCCTTGGGATGAGGGGGTTGGGGGGATCTTGGGCGCGATGCCCTAGGTTTGGTCACAGGAAAGTCACCCTGCCTGACTAGTATCCGTTGCTTGAATTCGCGTTGCCGTTGTGCTCGGTACTGCGACCCATCCCCACCTCTGAGACCTTGCCAGCTTGGTTTGGCAGCGGGTCTCTTTTGCCGAAACCGCCATGTCACTTCTTCTTCGAACCCGTCTCAAGCCGGTCGCACTGGCTCTCTTCTTGGCCGGCCTGTCGGCGACCAGTAGCGCTCAAGTTGTTATCAGTCAGGTGTACGGCGGTGGCGGCAATAGCGGCGCCACCTTCAGCCATGACTTTGTGGAGTTGCGCAATACCAGCAGCGCGCCGGTTAGCTTGAGTGGTTGGTCTTTGCAGTACGCCTCCACGAGCGGCAGCACTTGGGGCAATCGCGTCAATCTGAGCGGAAGCATTCCGGCCAATGGCTTTTTCCTGGTGCGACTGCGCAGCGCCAACGTCGCAACAGGAACTCCCTTGACGAGTTTCGATCAAGACGGTGGCAACAGCATCGACTTGGCCGGC
>JBKCVH010000202.1:0-3337 GCA_046317675.1 Burkholderiales bacterium | reverse complement strand
GGCGAGCAAGGCCCTGCAAGCAGCGCAAATCGCCCAGTTCGACGAAGTGATTGCGCTGGAAGACCACCTCAACGATGCCGGCTTTGGCTCCTGGTTATTGGAAGCCGCCAGCCAAAGCGAAAGCCCTCAACTTGCCGGCCGCGTGCGCCTTCGCGGGCTGGATGCGAAGGTATGCGGGGAGGTGGGCTCGCAGAGCACCTTGAACCGACTGGGTGGCTTATCGCCTTAGGGAGAACTGCACGCGGGCCGCTTGCACCGTTGCACCGTACCCAACTGCCCCGCTCGCTCTGACCCAACAGCGGCCTACCGTCGCTCATCTTGTGGCAGCGCCAATCGTGCTCCAACGATGATCCACCCTTGCCCCTACGTTTAGCCTTTTCCCCTGGCTATCTGCATGCACCTCGCCGACCTCGAAGCCCAGCTCACCGCCTTGGGCGCCAAACCCATCCACCGCGCTCGCTTGCTGCGCCACTGGCTGCAGGCCATTCCGCTGACCCAAGGCAAGCAGGGTCTGGATCAGTTTCTGCCCAAGCCATTGCAACAAGCCTTGCCTGACTTGATGGCGGCTTGGAGCGGCATGCTGAGCCTGCACACGCGAGAGGCGGCGCAAGACGGCTCGGAACGGCTTTTGCTGGCCTTGCCAGATGGGCAAAGCGTAGAGGCGGTGCTGCTGCCGCAGCGCGAGAAGGCGTGGGGGCTGTGTGTATCCAGCCAAGTGGGCTGCGCGGTGGGCTGCGGCTTTTGCATGACGGGCACTGGCGGGTTGATTCGGCAGCTCACGGGCGGCGAGATCTTGGCCCAGGTGGTGTTGGCGCGGAGCCTGCGCGCGGTGAACAAAGTGGTGTTCATGGGCATGGGCGAGCCCTCGCACAACTTGGATGCCGTTTGGGAAGCCATACAGTGGTTGGGGCAGGAAGGCGGCATTGGGCACAAGAGCTTGGTGTTCTCCACCGTGGGAGATGAACGGGCGCTGCAGCGCTTGGGCCAAGGCCCGGTGCGGCCAGCGCTGGCGCTTTCGCTGCACACCACCAAGCCCGATCTGCGCCGTCAATTGCTGCCGCGCGCCCCAGCGCTGGAGCCGGCGTGGTTGGTGGAGCAGGCAGATGCTTATGCCCGCGCTAGCGGCTACCCCATTCAGTACCAGTGGACCCTGCTGGCCGGCGTGAACGATGCCGAGGAGGACGAGATCGTGGCCCTGCTGGCTGGGCGCTATGGCATCTTGAACCTGATTCCGTTCAACACCGTTCCCGACCTGCCCTTCGAGCGGCCGAGTTGGGAGGCGGCGCGAGACTTGGCAGCCCGGCTCACGAAGCGCGGGGTACTGACCAAGCTGAGAGATTCAGCTGGCCAGGATGTGGAAGGCGGCTGTGGTCAGCTGCGAGCGCGCATTCAGGCGGAGCGGCCCATCAAGGTGTTTCGCAAAGCCTAGGGCACCAAAGCCGGGTTGTTCCTGCGATGGGCGCTTGATTACCCCGGGCATCATGCCGGGCATGAGCGCTCCCAAAAAAGCTTTCCTTACCGGCATCACGGGCCAAGACGGCTCCTACCTGGCGGAGTTCCTTCTCGCCAAGGGCTACGAGGTGCACGCCATCTTGCGGCGCAGCTCGGTCTTCACCAGCGCCCGCATCGACCACCTCATCCACCACGAACGGGTGCACACGTACCACGGCGACCTGACTGACAGCAGCAACCTGCACAGCTTGCTGGCACGCATTCAGCCGGATGAGGTTTACAACCTGGGCGCTCAAAGCCATGTGGCGGTGAGCTTTGAAGTACCCGAGTACACCGCCGAAGTGGACGCGCTGGGCACGATTCGCTTGCTCAATGCCATCAAAGACTCCGGCCAGCGGCCGCGCTTCTACCAAGCCTCCACCTCCGAACTGTTCGGTGGCCTACCCGGCACCGCACCGCAAAGCGAAGCCACGCCCTTCTACCCCAAGAGCCCCTATGGGGCGGCCAAGCTCTACGCCTACTGGATTACCGTGAACTACCGCGAGGCCTATGGGCTCTACGCGTGCAACGGCATCTTGTTCAACCACGAGTCGCCCCGTCGCGGCGAGACCTTCGTCACCAAAAAAATCAGCAAGGCCGCCGCGCGCATTGCGCAAGGCCGCCAACAGGTTTTGGCGCTTGGCAACCTCGACGCCAAACGCGACTGGGGCCATGCGCGGGACTACGTGGAAGCCATGTGGCTGATGCTGCAGCAAGCCGAGGCGCGCGACTATGTAATTGCCAGCGGCGAGACGCACACCGTGCGCGAGTTTGCCCAACTGGCCTTTAGTGCGGCGGGCATGGAACTGGACTGGCAAGGCGCTGGTGCCGACGAGCGTGGGGTGTGCCGAAAGACGGGGCAGGTTCGCGTGATGGTGGACGCCAAGTACTTCCGGCCCGCCGAAGTGGAATTGCTGTGGGGAGACCCCAGCAAAGCCCGCGCTGAACTGGGCTGGAAGACCACGACCGGCTTTGAAGCCCTGGTGCGCGAGATGGTGGCCTACGACCTGAAGTTCGACGACTACGGCGGCGACGGCCGCATCCCCGAAGGCGGCTTCCGCCAAGGTCCGCAGCCATGATTGTGGTCACTGGCGCCACCGGCTTTCTAGGCCAGCGCGTGTGCGAGCTGCTGGAGCGGCAGGGCCGCGAATTCAAGCGCATCAGCCGCAGCCTGGGCACTGACTTGCGCGAAGCAGCCGCCACCCAAGCGGCCTTGGCCCAGGCCTTTAAAGGCAGCCCGCAGCGCCAGCTTATTCACTGCGCGGCGCATGTGGGCGGCCTGCAATTCGGCCTCACGCGCGCTGCCGAGTTGTTCCACCACAACCTGGCCATGACGCTGGCCCTCTACGAAGCCGCCGTGGCCGTGGGCGTGCAGCGCATCGTCAACCCCATCAGCAACTGCGCTTACCCCGGAGCCGCCACCCTGTTCAAGGAAGACGAGTTCTGGAACGGCCCACTGCACGACTCGGTTCTGGCCTACGGCTTTGCGCGCAAAGCCAGTTGGGTGGGCGCCTGGGCTTACCATCAGCAATACGGGCTGGATGTGCTCAGTTTGGTGCTCTCGAACATGTACGGCCCTGGCGACCACTTTGAGCCCGAGCGCAGCCATGCCCTTGGGGCACTGGTGCACCGCATTCATGAAGCCAAGCTGGCCGGCGCGCCACAGGTGGTGATCTGGGGCACCGGAACCCCCGTGCGCGAATGGCTGCACGTGGACGACGGCGCTGAGGCCTTGGTGCGCGGGCTGGATGCCGCCGCCTGCACCGAGCCGGTGAACATCGGCGTGGCGCAGGGCATTTCCATCATCGACATGGCGAAACTCATTGCCACTGAGATGGGCTATGAA
>JBKCVH010000201.1:0-6215 GCA_046317675.1 Burkholderiales bacterium | reverse complement strand
TCCCCCCGCCCCATCAGCGTGCCGCCGGGCCGCTTGAGCTCCTGGTGGACAGCGCCGCGCCACACGGCCTCGAGCCCCGCGCGCGTGCGCTCTGGCAAGACGGCCCCAGCGCGCTCGAGCTTCGCAATTTCCGACTGGGTCGGCGCATGCTCGAACACCGTTAGCAATCGGAGTTTGCCGGCTTCGGTGGCTAAGTCATTGGGGGGTGCCACCACCTGCACGAACTTTGCAAGTTCTAGCAGGTGGCGGAGCACAGGTCCAACCTTGCGCTCAGAAACCAGTAAACCAACGCGGTACGTGACCTTGAACATATCGATCCTTCGAGGTTGAGGTGTGTTGGGAGAGGCGTTCGGCGCACTCTTAGCCGTCGCTCGACTCCAATGGGCGCTGGGGAGCTTGCTCTCTCTCGGGTTCCGCCAAGTCCTGGGCAGCGTCCCCAGCCCCCAGGCTTTCAGATCCTGTTCTCAGCCGAGCGAGCGGGCCGATCAGCGGCTCGGCATCGAACGGAAAACAAGGTGCCTGCCGCACGAGTTCTGCCAGCGCGGCCGCCAACGCCTGCGCGCTCTGCCGCGAAAGCGGCGTTTCTGGAACCTTGAGGCGCCCCAGAGACTCGTCCAGCAGTTTGGCGAGCCAGTGCAGGTCACTTGAATCGATACCTACGCGCCCATCGGCCAGGGCTTGCAGCGCGCCCAGCCGGCGACGACGTGCGGCGGCGAGATGGAGGAGGAACGCGATGTCTGTATGCGGCCCTCGCCCTGGCGACACGGTTCTGAGCCGTTCCTCGACTGGGCGCTCCAAGTTCACTTCGCCGCTGGCACAGAGCACGTCGTCGATCAGCCAGCGGAGGCGCAGCAACGCCGACTTCGAGATCGTTGCGCCGAAGCGCCGCTGGCGCTCCGGTCGTCTTGCAATGGGCACATAGGACTCGAACGCCAAGTGGAAACCCAATCGATTGGGCTCGAGGATGGCCGACAGTTCATACGCGGCATCGTTAATGAGGTCAGTTCGCATGGGAGCTCCGATCAGACAAAGCAAAGACTGGTTGGACGATGTCGATGCCACCGACCACGGTTGGGCCGAGGCACAGCACGGCTTTGTGAGGCTGCTGGACTGCCACGGCGATCAAAGCAGCTGCCCGTCCGGACCTCGGGTGGGCGGCACAAGCTCATCCAGCGGCGTGGCATCGGGCAGTGCTCTTCGTAGGCTCAGCGCCAGCTGTACGAGGCTGCCCCGTGTGGCTGGGTGCAGAACGCTGGTCCAACCGGGCAGTTCCTGCCCGAAGGCTTCGCGGTACTGCGCGCGACGCATCAACCAACGCCATCCCGTCGCCATCGGGAAGCCGTGCTCGATCACCCGACCGTCTGGCAGCATGTGCCGCTCCGTGCAGCTGCAACCACCGCCAGTTCGCTCGCTGGCGACCTCCTGAATCATGGCGATGAAGCTCACGTCGGCGGCGGGCTGTCGGGGGCTTAGTCGCGTCGCGTCCTCCCACGGTGGCATGGCATCCGGGTGCCATAGCCATGCAGCTGCACCCTCGGCTGGAACATCGAGCGCAACCGCTTGTTCGAAGCGCACCAACAGGTCCTGCGCTTGCAATGCGTCGCGTCCAAGAACGGCAAGAGCAGGGATGCGCCGGGCCGCCTTGCCCACGTGTTGGACGACCTCGGCGTCAAAACATGACGCCCCCTGCCCTTCGATCAATAGACGTGCTTGGTCTCGTAGCGTCTTTAACGTACCCGGCGGTCGGCTGGTACCAAGACGTTCATCCACACGAAGGATGCACACACTCACCACCCCGCACGCCTGCATCCAAGCCTGAACATCCGGCTGGGCCTCGCCCGCGCGCAGTGGTGGCAAAGGCCGAACCCCTGGCGGGAGGAGGACCGAGTGCGTGCTGGGCTCCAGCCAAGTGGTGGCGCGTCGACCGTGGAAGGGCGGCCGCCGACGTCCGGCCCCAATCGCAGCAGCACGGGCCGTGCTCATGCACCCTCCTGGGTGAGGCCTTCTGACGCCAGCCAGGGTGTTTGGCTGCGCTGCGCCGCCTCGTACGTGCTCAAGAGTTCACACGCCCGCTGCGCGAGGCGATGGGCCACGGCTGGAGCCACCCCGTTGGAGCGCCCTGCGATCTCGGCCACGTACCAACCGCCGTGGCTCGGCCGAAGCAGCGCGGTGGCCAGCCGCAGCCAGCCGCCATGCCCCAGGTGCATCCTGCCCTCCAGCACCGAAACCATCACCGCTGCGCCCGCCTGGCAGTCCGCCAGGTATTGACGCGCGCAATGGTGCATCTCCCGCCCCTCGCGCACGATCTCAGTCGGGCGGCGCAGCACGCTCAGCACCGCGCGGCCATCGCGCACGCCGAGCGGGTCGAACGCCGCCGTCCACGGCAGATCAGCCTCGTCGGCTTGAGCCACTTCCTGGCGCTCTGCAACCGCATCGATCTCCATAAAAAAGCGGGCGCTTTGCCAGGAGCGTTGCGCCCAGGCTGCCGCGTCTTTTGGGCTGACCCGATCGACAAGCCAGTTGGCCAAGGCTGGCGCCCAAGCGGAGAGCTCCCGACGCTCCGAAGCATCAGACCGGCGCCACCAGGCGGCCATCACCCTTAAGGCCTGCGAGCGGTACCAAGACAGCGGACTGCGCCCCGGTCCGTTCGGATTGCCATAGAGCCGCGCCACCGACCGCAGCAGCACCGGGCATGCTGGCCCCTGGAACTCAAAGGCTGCTACATAGATCAAAACACCACGCACGGTGGCCGGCGAGAACTCGTGGAGGCAGTCGCGCAGGTCCCGCAACCAACGGGTGCCGTAGCGCTGCAGCCAACGCCAGAAGCGAGGCGGAAGCGCAGGCTTGGCGCTGTGCGCCGCATTCGGCGTGAGCACCCAATGGCGCAGGGCCTGCAAGGGCTGCATCGTGTGGTCAAGCTCAGACGCCACCAGCGAGTAAAGCGCAAGCAGCCGCGGCGCCGCGCGCTGCACGTCCTGCCATCGATCGAGCGAATCCAATGCCTGGTTGTAGAGCTTGTCGGAGACGCACTCCTGCCGGACATGGATCTGTCGCACCCGCTGGGCGAGCATCAGCGCGTCCGGGGTGAGCGCCAGGGCCTGGGTCACCGAAGCATGCGTTCGGGCGCGTTGCACCGGCCCCCAATGCCGGCGGCGCATTTGGGCGATGAGCCAGACCGCGTAACGCTCGGCCAGTTGGGCACCTTCTTCCCCCAATAGGGCAAGAAGGTGCAAACACACCGCATCCCGATAGCGGCTCAGCCAGAGGTCTTTCCAGGGCGAGGGCCATACAGAGAACTGCCCTTCGCTGAGGACATCGACACTAGGTGGCAGCGTGCTCTCTCGCCATGCGTTGGGCGTGGGCTCCAGAGGCACTAGGCTGGTGCGCTGCACCCGCTCGTCCTCGATCTCCACCACAGCCGAGAACATCATCAAGACCGCATGCCCCCGACCATCAGCGCGACGGCGTTCAACCACTGGCCTCTCCAGCGCCACGGCCAGCCGTTGATCAAGCACCGCAACGAGTCGCTGAACCCAACCCTGCAGGTGCAGCCCTCGCAAGTCGGATTCCGACGGATCGTTGAGCCGCAACGCAGGCTGGTCTTCCGGAAGGAACTCGTCTTGGTCAATCCACGGACCGACTCGGCGCGGCAAGCGTCGATACGTCTCGGCCAGGGGGAGCAGGTACTCCACAAAGTCGCTGGTCTGGGGCATGGGCATTGGCAAAGGCTCTGGCAGCGGTTGCACGTTGTTCATGCGGCCTCCCTAGTGCTCAGGCAGGTCTCAGCGCAGATCTGCATCGTGCGCCGATGGATGGCCAACACCGGCTCGATGCCGCCGCTGGCGTCACGCTGGTAGCCGCCCGCCAAGTTCCAAGCAACCGGCAAGCCAAGGTCCCCCGCAATCTCGAAGACGATCTGGTCGCGACGTGCCAGTTGCGCGTCCGTCATCCAGCCTCCCAGCGGATCATTGATGTGGGCATCTGCACCGGCTTGGTACAGCAGCAAGTCGCAGTCCATGAAGCCGCTCACGATGCTGGGTAGGCGCTTGAGGTAGCTATCGGCGTCATGCGCTTCATACCGGTGGCGGCCTGCGGTGTGGTGCGAGACCCAGCCCAAGCCCAGCTGTTGAAGGATGGCGTCGGTGCCGTCGCCCCAGTGCTGGTCGAGATCCAAGATCCCCACCCGTTGCACCAGCCGCTCGCTGTGCAGAACCTGCGCCGTCACCAGCAAACCATTGAAGGTGCAAAACCCACCGCCGTGGTTCCAGTGCGCATGATGGAAACCTGACACGGGCGCACAGGCCACCACGCCATTGCGCAACGCCTCACGCGCTGCCGCCAGCATCGCGCCGGTCGTGAAGGGCAGAGATGCCGCCACGTCCTGGCTGTAGTTGTTGAAGCCGTTCTTGATCGAGCCATTGAGAACGCCGTCGACATAAGCCCCGTCATGGGCCATCGCAAGCTGGCTGGTCGTGGCTGGGCTGAAGCTTTGCACCTCGACGGGCAAGTCGAGATCGCCCCAATCCTCAACCACCGCGCGCGGTTTGCCGCTGGAAGGTGAGTACGACTCCGCGTTGGCATTCATTTCTGGTCGAAAGAACACAGGGATACGGGTCAATGTGTGCGGCATGCAGGCTCCTTGCGGCAAAGGGTGAGAACGATCGGTGTGGGGCGAATGGGCGATGGCTGGCAGTCGATGAGCCTCTGGAGGAAGTGGTTGATGGAAGCAGCGCTCAACAAAGAGCGCTAAGCCGCTTCAAGCGTGCAGTGGGGTTGATGAATTGGCTGCGGCCGGTGAGTGATTCAGAGCAGGCATGGCAAATCCCGCTTGGAGCGCGGTGACTAGGTTTTGCAGTTCCTCCTTCCGAAGCGTGAGATTGAGAACAACACGCTCGACGTCAGGGCAGCGTGCCTGTGCCCACGCTGTGGAGATCTGCACGTTCACGTGGCCGGGAAGCACAGCGATGGCGTTGACGCGCACGACGTACGCAAAGTCGTTGACTTGTAGGAAGGTGGTTTTCATGAGGATCCTTCTGGGGCCGTTGGCCTTTGTTGGTGCGGTTGTTCTGGAATGCCGAGGCGGCACCGCGTGACGCCTCGGCCAGGGGTCTTCGGTTTAGGCCGCGTGTTCTGCGGTGCGCCCCCTTCCCTGCTTCTTTGAATCCACCTTGGGCAGATGCGTGGCCGCTAGGTTTCTGCCGAAATGAGTCGGCATCTCTCCCGCTTCGAACCAGGCAAAGCCTTGGCGCTTGCAGATGGCACCAACCTGCATGAGCCCGCCCTGCGCTTGAACGCTGACCGCTTTGAAACCCTTGGGCAGCACCAGCCCTTGGGCCGCTGCGATCAAGGCCGAGCGCGCTGCGGTCTGCGCACGGTGCCCAATCAAGTCTTGCTGTGCGCGGCGTACCAGCCGCTCTCTTTGAGCCCGATCAAGGCTCGTGTCGTTGAGGATCCGCAGTACGCGGCGGGCAATTCCGCGCTCCACGGGGTCGGCCGAATTCAGCTCGGCAAAGGCGTTGTTTGACATGCGCAGCTCCTTTTCGTTGCGTCAAAACACGCCGCATCTCGCGGGAAAGCAGGTAAGCGTCCGGCCAACCCACCTTGACGACGGGCTGCCTGCTCAGTCCGATGCGGTCGGCGGTCGCCAGCGATGCGGCAGCAGCTCTTCGATCCGACTCGCCGGCTGCGTTGGCAGTCTCGTCAGCACGTCCTTGAGATAAGCGTACGGGTCATGCCCGTTGAGCTTGGCCGACTGCACCAGACTCATCACCGCCGCAGCCCGCTTGCCAGCACGCAGGGAGCCGGCAAATAGCCAGTTCTGCCGCCCCAGCGCGATCGGCCGGATGCGGTTCTCCAGCCAGTTGTTGTCGATGGGCAGTTCGCCGTCGTCAATGAAGCGCACGAGTGCCGCCCAGCGCTTGAGGCTGTAGTCGATCGCGCGGGCCGTGGCAGATCCATCCGGCACCTTCTGTCGCTGCTGGCGCAGCCACTGGTGCAACGCATCGGCCACAGGTCTTGATCGCTGTCGTCGCGTCTTCAGCCGATCGGCGCTGTCGAGGTCTGCGGCCTCGCGTTCCACCGCGTACAGCTCCCCGAAGAACTTCAGCGCCTGCTCGCCGACAACGCTTTGGTGGTTGACCCACAGCTCGTGGAACTTGCGCCGTGCGTGTGCCATGCAGCCCGCTTCGGTCACGCCCAGCTCGAACAAGGCCTTG
>JBKCVH010000200.1:0-12833 GCA_046317675.1 Burkholderiales bacterium | reverse complement strand
TGAAGTAGCGCGCCATGCGCCCCAGCGAGTCGACGTAGGTCTCTTGCGTGCGCACGGCCAAGCCGCGTACCGCCATGGCGTCCAGCATCTGTTGGCGCAAGGGGGTCATGTCCATCTCCTTCAGGCCGGGGAACATTCCCAAGGCTGAAGGCTTGACCTCAACGACGCTTCGCGCAAGTGCTCGGCTGCACAGACGCAATGCAAAACGCGGTGACCGACGGTGTGCGCCGGTCACCGCGTCAGCGGTTTAGTTCAACGTGTTTTCGGGAGACTGCATAAAACCGGGCGCTGCTGCATAAAAACGCCAGCTTTCGCCAGCACAAGTGCTTGATTCGTCCTGACTTTCTCCTCTATTGACTGTGGTTTTATACAGTAGCAAACTGCGCCCTAAGTCGGCCGATCCCGCAGGTGCTCTGCAGGCAATGCGCCGATGCTAGGAGGCCATCATGCTGCAAGCCCCTCCCGGCCGCGAGGCCGAGTTTGCCCCACCTCGAGGGCAGGCTCGGCCCCCCAGGCTGGAGGCACCGATGCCGCCACTCAAGGCCCCCAAGCTGTTGGATCAGGTGCGTGAGCGCATCCGCTACCTGCACTACAGCCAACGCACCGAGGACGCCTATGTGCATTGGATTCGCGCCTTCGTCCGCTTTCATGGCTTGCGCCACCCCACGGAGTTGGGTGCGCCCGAAGTCGAAGCGTTTCTGCGCTTCCTGGCCTCGGAACGCAAAGTTGCACCGTCCACCCACAACCAGGCGCTGGCCGCGCTGATCTTTCTGTACGCCAAGGTGCTTGGCTTGTCCCTGCCGTGGATGCAGGAGATCGGCCGGCCCAGGGCTTCACGGCACGTGCCCGTGGTGCTGACACCCAGCGAAGTCACGGCGGTGTTGGACGGGCTGCAGGGTGAGCACCGCTTGCTGGGCCGGCTGCTGTACGGAACCGGGCTGCGTATCTCGGAGGCGCTGCAACTGCGCGTTAAGGATGTGGACTTCGGCCATCAAGCCTTGGTGGTGCGGCAGGGGAAGGGCAAGAAGGACAGGGTGGTGATGCTGCCCGGCAGCTTGCAGGCGGCACTGAAGGATCAGTTGCTGGCTGCCCATGCGCTTTGGGAGCAGGATGTTGCTGCGGATCGCAGCGGCGTTGAGTTGCCGGATGCACTGGAGCGCAAATACCCGCGGGCTGGCCACAGCTGGGCTTGGTTTTGGGTGTTTCCCCAAGGCCACCATTCGACCGACCCGCGCAGCGGGGTGGTACGCCGGCATCATCTGTACGACCAGACTTTTCAGCGTGCCTTCAAGCGAGCGGTGCAGGCGGCGGCTATCGCCAAGCTGGTGACGCCGCACACCTTGCGCCACTGCTTTGCAACCCATTTGCTGCAGGCGGGGTACGACATCCGCACCGTCCAAGACTTGCTCGGCCATGCTGATGTGGCCACCACGATGATTTACACCCATGTGCTGAAACTGGGCGGCGGCGCGGTTCGCTCGCCACTGGATGGTTTGGGGTTGGCTTGAACGGAGGCCCGCATGAACTTGAACACCGACCGCATCGACGACGCCGTGCTGGCCTTGCTGCTGCTGGGGCTGCACGAGCAGAACCGGGTCTGGAAAAACTTCGATTGGGACGCCATGAACCGGCTCCACACGAAGGGGCTGATTTCTGACCCGATGAGCAAGGCCAAGTCGGTGGTGTTGACCGAAGAGGGCTTGGAGAAGGCCGAGGCCTTGATGCGAGGGCTGTTTGCGCAGCGCTGACCCGTTGTCGCCTTGGCAAGCCTTGCTCACTTCCTGGGACAGCATCAGATAGGCCGCTCGCAACAACTCTGCCAAGCTCCTGACACGCACGTGTCGCGTCGCAAGCCAAGTCCTTGTCCGGCCGCCAGTGCCAGAGCAATCACTGGGGCGCCCTAGGCCGCGACAATCGGCCATGACCGACGCACAAGCAAACTCCCCCGAAGCCACCCAAGAGTTGGCCAAAGACGCCTTCAGCCGGCTGCCCCTGCCGCCCGCCGTGCTGGAAAACCTGCAGCGCTTGGGCTACGAGCGCATGACGCCCATCCAAGCTGCTACCTTGCCCCTGAGCCTTGCGGGGCGCGACCTCATTGCGCAGGCCAAGACCGGCAGCGGCAAAACGGCTGCCTTTGCGCTGCCCTTGCTGAACAAGCTCAGTGCCCGCACACAGGCCGTGCAGGCGCTGGTGCTGTGCCCCACGCGCGAGCTTGCCGATCAAGTCACGCAGGAGCTGCGGCGCTTGGCGCGGGCTGAAGACAACGTGAAGGTGCTGACCCTGTGCGGTGGCGTGCCCCTGCGCGGCCAGCAAACCAGCTTGGCGCACGGCGCGCATGTGGTGGTGGGCACGCCCGGCCGGGTGCTGGACCACTTGGGCCGAGGCAACTTGAGCCTGGAGGCCACGAACACTTTGGTGCTGGACGAAGCCGACCGCATGCTGGACATGGGCTTTGCCGAAGAGATGGCGGCCGTGGTGCAGCACTGCCCCAAGCAGCGGCAAACGCTGCTGTTCTCTGCCACTTACCCCGAGGGTGTGGCCCAGTTGGCGGCCAAGTTCTTGAAGGACCCGCAGACCATTTCGCTGACAGAGCGCCATGCGGCCCACACCATTCGGCAGCGCTTTTTTGAGGTCACCGAGGACGAGCGCCTGCCTGCCGTGGGCCGTTTGCTGAGGCATTACCGCCCCACCAGCACCCTGGCCTTTTGCAACACCAAGGCCCGCTGCCGCGAGCTGGTGGCGCAGTTGCAGGCCGAAGGCTTTGTGGCGCTGGAACTGCACGGCGACTTGGACCAGCGCGAGCGCGACCAAGTGCTGGTGCAGTTTGCCAACCGCAGTTGCAGCGTGCTGGTGGCCACCGATGTGGCGGCGCGCGGGCTGGACATTGCACAGCTTGAAGCGGTGATCAACGTTGACATCACCCCCGACAGCGAGCTGCACACCCACCGCGTGGGTCGCACCGGTCGTGCGGGCGAAGACGGCTGGGCTTTCAGCTTGGCGAGCCTCGACGAAATGGGCCGCGTGGGCTACATCGAAGAAATGCAGGGCAGGGCCACGCAATGGCAGGCCCTGAGCGAGCTCAAGGATACCGAAGGCGGCCCTTTACTGCCGCCGATGGTGACCCTGCAAATTCTGGGCGGCCGCAAGGAAAAGATTCGTGCGGGCGACGTGCTCGGGGCGCTCACCAAAGACCTGGGCCTGCCCGGCGAGTTGGTGGGCAAGATCAACGTCAACGAGTTCTCGACCTATGTGGCCGTTGGGCGGCTCATTGCCAAAGAGGCACTGCGGGGCCTGAACGAGGGCAAGGTCAAGGGCAAGAGCGTCAAGGTTCGACGGATTTAAGGCCCGCTTGCCCGCGGTGGCAGGGCCCGTCTTCTTCGGTGCAGAAGGAGGCGATCAAGGCTTCATCCACCGCCTGCCCCGGCAGCGCCAGCTCCTCGTTGGGCCAGCGCTTCACGAGGCTTCCGTTGGCAACCCCGGCGCGGTTCACCTCTTGGTAGGCCCGGCGGTGCTGCAGGGTGGGGCCCGCGTGGGCGTTGGAGATGAGCCGGCTCTCGCCCATGGCCCAAGGCTCCACGTAGGCATCGGCTGCGGCGTCCACCTCACGGAAGTAAGCGCGTGCTGACTCGGCATCCAGCTTGCGCCGCACCGTGCGGTTCATGAGGCCTTGCACTTGGTCCAGTTCGGCCATGCTCAGGGGGCCTTGCAAGCGCTCCTGCCAGCCTTGGAGGGCGTCGGCCCTTGCCAGCTCAGAGGGCAGGGCGCCGAACATGGCCCGCACCACCGCCTGATGGGGCGCTGCTCCGGTGGCCACTGACCTTGCAACTGTTTGGTAGGGGCAGCGAATCTCGACCACTCGGGGCTTTTGGGGGCTGGAGCAGCCATCGTGGTGGTAGTACTCGCCTTGGCTCAAACGGCCCTTGCTGGAGCGGCCGCGCACATCGCGGTAGCTGGGGTGCTCGGTCTGGAGGTTCAGGCAAACCACCAAGCCGGTGCGATCAATCAGCTGCAGAAAGCTTTCGCGCCATTCGGGTGCCAGAAGCACCTCATGCAGGTAGTCGGCCGGCGCCCCTGGGCTCGGCCCCTCGAACACCAGCACGAAGGGCTTGGGCCGGCGAACCCGCCACGCCATGCCGGCAAATGAAAAGGTCTCGGCAAAGGGCGGGGCGGTCAAGGTCTCGGGCATGGCCCATTTTCTCAGGCCACTTGCAGGCGGCCGGTTTGCCAACGGCGTTCCAAGCTGAAGATGCTCACGGCATACATGGCCAGAACAATCAAGGGCACCAACACCATGCCTTGGCTGGGGGCAAGGAGCCAGGCCAGCAAGATGAGCACAGTGCGGGCAATGGCATGGAAGGCGGCGACCCAGTGGCCGAGCAGCCAAGCACAGGGCAGCCACATGAAGCCGGTGAGCATGCCCACGGTGAAGACGGTGCTGCTGGGGTCTTTGACGGCAATGGGAATGGCGATGGCGTAAGCGAGCAAGGCCTGCCCAACGCACAGCATGAAGAGTGCATCAAAAGGGCTTTTGTTCTTCTTTGCCATGAAGTCCTCGCCGGTGAGCTTGGAGAGGCCCATGCCCAGGTAGGCAATGCAACCCGTCAGAACAAAGATGGAGAGCAAGTGCCAGCGTGCGTCGAGCACTTGCCCGGCGACAAGAACGAGCAACCACGCGATGGAACCCGCCAAGGGCATGGCCAGAAAGCGGCGTTGGCGGTAGTTGGCAAGCTCTTGGGCAAGGCTGAGTGACATGGCGGCTCCTGAGGTGGGTAGAAGGTTGCAATGGGCTCAATGTAGGAATTGAGTCGGGGCGGGAAAAGCCAGCCCCGACGCATCGACAAGCCGCGCGCCGAATCGACAGCCAGCCGGCGCGAGCGGCGAGCTGCGCAGCCGCCTTTGGAAGCGGAGACACTCCGGCTCCTTTCGATATCCGGCGGCCGCCACTCAGGGTCGCCAATGCACCCCAGCTCTGCCTTGATTGAACAAAGCCTAGACAGCATTGAGCGCTTCATTCGAGCCCTTTGGTTAGAGGAGGGGCTGAGCGAGAACACGCGGCAAGCCTATGCACGGGACTTGCGGGCGTTGGCCGAGTTTTTGTCCACGCAGAACACGCGGCTGGACGCTGCCCGTGAACCCGATTTGCTGGCCTACGCGGCCGCTCGGCATGCGGGCAGCAAGGCCACCAGCAGCAACCGCCGTTTGTCGAGCTTCAAGCGCTACTTCCGTTGGGCCTTGCGCGAAGGGCGCATCAGCCAAGACCCCAGCCTGCGCCTGACCACGGCCCGCCAGGCCATGCGGGTGCCCAAAACACTGGGCGAGGCGCAGGTGGATGCCTTGCTCAACGCCCCGCCCGAGGAAGGCGCAGTCGGGCTGCGTGACCGCGCCATGCTGGAGCTGCTCTACGCCACGGGGCTTCGTGTGAGCGAGCTGGTGGGCTTGCCGTCCATTGGGCTGAACCTGCGAGATGGCTTGGTGCGCGTGCGCGGCAAAGGCGACAAAGAACGGCTGGTGCCCTTGGGCGAGGCCGCACGCGAAGCGCTGCAGCGCTACTTGGCCGGGCCTCGCGCTGAGCTCTTGGGCACGCAGCGCAGTGAGCTGCTGTTCATCACCGTGCGTGGGCTGCCCATGCGGCGCGAGGTGTTCTGGCGGCTGATCAAGCGGTATGCGCAGCTGGCGGGCATCACCAGCGCCTTGAGCCCGCACACGCTGCGGCATGCTTTTGCCACGCACCTGCTGAACCACGGCGCCGACTTGCGCAGCGTGCAACTGCTGCTGGGCCATGCGGACCTCAGCACCACGCAGATTTACACCCACGTGGCCCGCGAGCGTTTGCGGAGCTTGGTTCAGCAACATCACCCAAGGAGCTGAAATGGCTCTGATCGGGCTTGAAGACGAACTAATGGTCGTGGACGCTGCCGGCGCGCTGGTTGCCCATGACTTTGAGCGCAGCTGGCAGCACATGCCGGGCAGCCAGGCCTGGCTCAAGCGAGAAATGCACGCGGCCACGATGGAGTTGCTCACCGACCCCGCTCCTCACCCCGCTCCGGTACTAGCGCAGTTGCACCAGCGGCGCAAGCTTGCCGCAACGTGGGCCTTGCCGCAGGAACAGCGCCTGCTCACAGCCGGCCTGCACCCCACGGCGCGCCCCTGGGGGCAGGCGGTACACAGCCACCTGAACCCGCACTACGCCGCCCTGCAAACGGAGTACGGCGCCGTGGCCCAGGGCGCGCTGAGCTTCGGCTTGCACCTTCACTTGGGGCTTCCCGAGCCCGCGCAGCGCGTGCATCTGTACCGGCTGCTGCGCGAACGATTGCCGCTGTTCATGGCCACCAGCGCGAATGCGCCTTTCAGCGAAGGGCAGGACACCGGTTTGGCGAGCTTTCGCCATTCATGGCTTGGGCGCTACCCGCGCATGGGCGTGCCCCCTGACTTCGAAACCCCGGAGCAAGCTCAAACGCATCTCGACCGCTTGCGCCGCACCGGCTGCATCCACCAAGACGCTGGGCTTTGGTACGACCTGCGACTGCACCACCGTTTGCCCACCGTGGAGTTGCGTGCCCTGGACGCCCACAGCGACCTGCGCCGGGTTGAACACCTTGCGTCCTGGACCCTGGCTTGGGCCTGGATGGTGGAGCAAGGCCGCGCCCCTGCCTTGCCCAAGGCCACACCCACACCCCTGATTGAAGAGAACCACTGGCGCGCCCGCCGGCACGGCGCCTCCGCGAAGCTCATTGATTGGCCCACCGACTCCGAGCTGCCACTGCAGCAGGCCCTGCAGGTGGAAGCGGAAGTGCTGGCGCCAGCGCTTCAGCACTTGGGGCTGCGCGAGCGGTTCGAGTGGGGTTTACAAGGCCCTGAGCCGGCCACGCATCAGCGAAACACCCAGGCCGAGAGCGGTTGGAGCGGCTTGATGGATCGACTGGCCGCCGAGACTTTGCAGCCATGCTGAGCCCCGCCTTTGCGCCGCAAAGCCTGGAATGGGCCTTTGAGCAGCCGCCCGATGCCTTGGCCAAGGCCTGGAGTGCGGCCTTGCCCCGTGGCATCAACGGGTTTCGCCTGCATGGCTCGCCACTTTTGCTCTCTGCCGAACTCGACCGCGCACTTCGAGAGCGCGGCCAGCAGCTCGGCCGGTGGCTTCAGCAGCGTGCGCTCCTGGAAGGCTGGCGCGACATGAATGTGGTGTGCGCCGACCTCCTGCTGTGCGAGGGGGAGCCCTGGTCACTCGGCTGGGTGGAGTTCCAAGCCTTTACCTCGGTCGCTGCCGCCATGGATTGGTTGCATGAACTGGCGCTGCCGCTCTGGCCGGCGCTGGAAAACTTTGATGCCCATGGCGCCGGCCTCCGGCCTGCAGACTGGCGCCGCAGCTATGCCGATTGGGTGCGAGGCCCCTCTGGGAAGGAGCCCATCGTCGTGCTGGAGCATCAGCCCTGGAACCAGCGAACGGCTTGTGATTTCTTTGCCTTGCAGAGCCGATTCGGCTGGCCCGTGCACGAGCCTGAGGCGCTGCGCTGGCAAGGCACGCGCGTTGAGCTGGAGGGTGTACCTTTGGCCGGCGTGCTCAACCGAGTGGTGGAGCCGCAGTACCCGCTGGCCGATGGCGCACACTGGCAGCAACTCTGCCGTGCCGAAGGCCTTCACTGGCACAGCCCGCCCTGGTTGTATGGCGAAGTGAACAAGCGATTGCTTGTGGATTGGCATCGGGACGATCCAAGCCAGGCGATCGACGCAGTGCCTCTCCAGAACTGGCGGGACCTTGGCCTGCCCGCCCACGCGCTGGTGGCCAAGCCGGCGCTGGGTTTGGGCGGGCAGGGGGTGTTGATGCAGCCCTCAGCCGAAAAGCTGGATGCGCTTTCAGCCACCGAGCCTGCCGGCAGTTGGCTGGTGCAGCGCCGGCTGCGCCCCCTGGCGTTCAAGGAGAACGCCGACGGCCTGCCGCTTCAGATTGAGATTCGCCTCATGCTCGACTGCAGCGCTGGCCAGCCCATTCGGCAGATGAACCGGCTCGGTCGCGTGTCGCGCTGGGGGCGGGTGGCCAATGTTGCGCACTTGCAGGGCGTGGCCGGCGAAGGCGTGGCCCTGCTGCTTGGCTCGTTTTAGATCGGCAAGCCCGCTGGCGCTTTCAACTCTTCCAGGCACACCATGGAGCGCACATGGCCCACGCCTGGGATTTGCATCAAGCGATCGGTCAGCAGGCTGCCGAGGGCCTTGAGGTCGGTGGCCACCACTTTGAGCAGGTAATCCGCGTCGCCGCTCATCATGTGCAGCTCAAGCACCTCTGGGAGCTCGCGAAGCAGTTTTTCGATGTCGCGCACGCGGGCAAAGCCGGTGCTGTCCAAACTCAGACTCACAAAGGCGATCACGGTGAGGCCTAGCGCCTCGGGGTTGATCAGCGCCCGATAGCCGCGAACGACACCGCGTTCTTCCAACGCACGCACGCGCCGAAAGCACTGCGGTGCGCTGAGCTGAATTTCACCGGCGAGGTCGACGTTTGAAATTCGACCATCACGCTGCAAGGCCTCAAGAATCTTGCAGTCAACGGCGTCTAGCTTTGCGTTTTCCATGCGAGCCAGTATGCACGCGCAGGTTTGTTTCGCAAACTAGCGCTTTCGCCAATCCTGAACGCTCATGGCGTGGGTGGCCAATGGCTCGCCGTACCAGCGCTCAAGGCCCCGGTAGCGCATGCCCAAGCGCTCCATCACCCGCTGCGAGTCGGTGTTGTCGGGGTGGCGTACGGCCAGCAGTTCTTGGGCGGCCAAGGTGTCGAACGCAAAGGCCGCCATGGCTTGCGCGGCTTCACTGGCGAGCCCCTTGCCCCAGAAGTCGGGGTGCAGGCGCCAGCCGATCTCCAAGGGTTGGCTGCGCAGGGCATCGAAGTCGGTGACCGGGCCGGCCTCAGGGCGCAAATGCTGAATGGCGCCAGCGCCAAGCACTTGCCCGGTGTCTTGGGCCAAGAAGCTCCACCAGGAGTAGCCCCAGTCGGCCCAGCGCGCTTGCACGCGCTCGATCATGGCGCGGGTGCCTTCCGGGGTCTCTGGCCCGCCACCCCCTATGAAGCGCATTACTTCAGGCAGCCGGTTCATGGCGTGCAGGCCCTCGAAATGGGCCTCGCAGCAGGGTTCAAGGCGCATGCGCGCGGTTTGCAGTTGGGTCATGCCCCTAAGGCTAACCCGGGTTTCGCGCAGCTTCTCGCCCGCTAACGTGGCCACATGGACCACACCTTCATCTCTGCGCTGATCCTGCTCCTGCTGGTGCTGGATCCCCTGGGCAGCTTGCCCATCTTCATCCCCATCCTGCGCGATGTGCCCAAAGAGCGGCGGGCGAGGGTGGCGCTGCGTGAGGTCAGCATTGCCTTCTTGGTCTTGGTCGCCTTCATGTTTGGGGGCGAGTCTTTCCTTCGGATGATGCACCTGAGTGAGCGTTCACTGGAGGTGGCCGGTGGCGTGATCTTGCTCATGGTGGCCATTCGAATGATCTTTTCGCCCCATGGCGAATCGGTCTACGGCACGGTGCCGGGGCGTGAGCCGTTCATCTTTCCGCTGGCGGTGCCGCTGTTGGCCGGTCCGTCGGCCATGGCCACGGTGCTGCTGCTGGCGTCTCGGCAGCCTGACCGCATCGTGGAATGGATCGGTGCTTTGGCGGCTGCCATGCTGATCAGTGGGGCTGTTTTGCTGGGCGCCGAGCGGATTCGCAAGCTGGTGGGCGACTCCGTCGTTTCAGCCCTTGAGAAGCTCATGGGCCTCGTCCTGACGGCCATTGCCGTGGAAATGATCCTGGCCGGCCTCAAACGCTATTTCGTGGGTGGTCTGTAAGGGGCTTGTGATGTCGCAATGCGAAATGACAATTTCATATGGCGAGATTTTTGCAGGCCGAAGGCGCCCCGCATTTCTCCTGATGAAAAAGCATTCATCACAATATGAAACGAATTGCGTAAGTTGTTGATTTGCTAGGTCAATAAACTTCTAGAGGAAACTCTCAAGCCGTCATGCACACGAAAGCCAATGTCCCTATCGTTAGGCCCATTCCCGCTTTCGTTTCATCTCCCAAAAAGGAACTTGACCATGACCGCACGTTTGACCCGCCAAGAACAGATCGCTGCCCTCGAAAAGGATTGGGCTGAGAACCCACGCTGGGCCGGTATCACCCGGGGCTACACCGCTGCTGATGTGGTGCGCTTGCGCGGCAGCATCCAGCCGGATCACACCTTTGCGCGCCGCGGCGCCGAGAAGCTCTGGGGCTTGGTCAATAGCGAGCCCTTCGTGAACGCCCTTGGCGCCCTGACCGGCAACCAAGCCATGCAGCAAGTCAAGGCCGGTCTGAAGGCCATCTACCTGAGCGGCTGGCAAGTGGCTGGTGACGCCAACAGCAATGGCGAGATGTACCCCGACCAGTCGCTGTACTCGGTGGACTCCGTGCCAAAGGTCGTGAAAAAGATCAACGCCACCTTCGCCCGTGCTGACCAAATCCAGTGGGCCGAAGGCAAAGACGACATCGACTACTTCGCCCCCATCGTGGCCGACGCTGAAGCCGGTTTCGGTGGCGTGCTGAACGCGTTCGAACTGATGAAGGCCATGATCGAAGCGGGCGCTGCCGGCGTTCACTTCGAAGACCAATTGGCCAGCGCCAAGAAGTGCGGCCACATGGGCGGCAAAGTGTTGGTGCCCACCCGCGAAGCCGTGGCCAAGTTGGTGGCGGCTCGTTTGGCAGCTGACGTGTGCGGCACGCCGACCTTGCTCGTGGCGCGTACCGATGCAGAAGCTGGCGACCTGGTGACGGCTGACATCGACGACAACGACAAGCCCTTCTGCACCGGCGAGCGCACCGTGGAAGGCTTCTTCCGCACACGGAACGGCATTGACCAAGCCATCAGCCGCGGCCTGGCCTATGCACCCTACGCCGACTTGATCTGGTGCGAAACCGGCAAGCCGGACCTGGCCTTCGCCAAGCAGTTCGCTGACGCCATCCACGCCAAGTTCCCCGGCAAGCTGCTGGCCTACAACTGCTCGCCTTCCTTCAACTGGAAGAAGAACCTGGACGACGCCACCATTGCCAAGTTCCAGCGCGAACTCGGCGCCATGGGTTACAAGTTCCAGTTCATCACGCTGGCCGGCTTCCACAGCCTGAACTACAGCATGTTCAACCTGGCCTACGGCTACGCCCGCAACCAGATGAGCGCTTTCGTGGAGCTCCAAGAAGCCGAGTTCGCAGCGGCAGAGCGCGGCTTCACGGCTGTGAAGCACCAGCGCGAAGTGGGCACCGGCTACTTCGATGCCGTGACCACCACCATCGAAGCCAATGCTTCGACGGCCGCACTGAAGGGCTCGACGGAAGACGAGCAGTTCATGGACGCCAAGCACGGTTAATTGCAAGGGCCCCCGGCGGCCCCTGCGCGAGACTCGAAGGCCCGGTTCGTCCGGGCCTTCTTTTTGTGCAGTGCCTTCCGGCTATGAAGCAACAGGGCTGCACATGCGTCATCAAGCCTTCTATGCTGCACTCCATTCCTGCAGCTCAGCCGCAATGCCCCACCTACCCCAACTTGACCGACGGCGTTGGCTGGCCAGCCTGGCGGCTGCACCTGCGTTGGCCCATGCAGAGACGGGCGCATCGGCCCCTCTGGTGATGGTCAACACCATCTACCCGCCTTTTGTACCCGCCTTTTGTGAACGCCCCAGGCGACCCAGCCGGTGAGGGGCTGGATATGGAGATAGCGCGCGAGGTGCTGCGCCGCATCGGTCACACGATGGAGCTGCAGGTGGTGCCTTGGCGGCGCGTGCTTCTGATGCTGGAGTACGGTCAAGCCGACTTCACCACCACGATCAGTCGCCGCGAAGACCGCGACCGCTACTTGGCTTGGTCCAGTCCCTACCGCTTGGGTGCGGCCTACCGGTTTTACGCGCTGAAGTCATCGAAGTTCAAGCTCAACAGCTTGGACGACTTGCGCGGCCGGCGCTTGGGCCTGGTCGCTGGCTTCAACTACCCGCCTCCCATCACCGAAGTTCCCAATGTGCGCCTGGAGCGCACGGGTGACATCGCCATGCTCACCAAGATGTTGATCGCCGACCGAACCGACTTCATGGTCGTCACAGCCATCGCGGGGGCCTGGGAGATTCGCAAGCTCGGCCTGGCCGATCGGCTGGAGCAGCAGCCCTACGAGTACACCAGCACCAGCCCCAACTACTTGGCCTTCTCAAGGCTCCGTCCGATTGCTGGAAAGCTCCCAGCCATCAACGCGGCGCTGCAAGCCGTGTTAAAGGATGGCAGCATGGCCCGCATTCAAGCAAAGTACCTGTTTTAGGGATTGGCCGCCACAGCATCACCCGCACAATGCCCCCGCAGAAAAAAGGGGAAAGCATGGGTGAAGGCAAACGTCAAATTCTGGGTGCTCTGGGCGTGGTGGCCCTATTGGGCTCTGCCGTATTCGGCTTGCGCGCGCTGGAGCAGCGCTCGCCGTCTGCACCGAGTGGCGTGCCCACCAGCTTGCAGGCGCCGAGCCCCGACGCCGCCTTTGCCGTTCAGGCTTGTGAAGTTCGCCCCTTCGATGAGAGCCCGGCTCTGGCCGTGGTGTTCACCCAGCCCTTGGATGGCGGCAAGGCCGAGCTCGACAAACACCTGCGCGTGACCGATCTCGGCCCCCTAGAGGGCAAGGATGGCGCCGCGCAAGAGGAGCGCGCCGCCAAGCCGCCACCCAGCGCCACTTCGGCCGCGGCCCAGGGCCGCATCGTGCGGGGCAGTTGGACCCTGGGTGACAACCCGCGCATTGCTTACTTCCCGAACATCCAGCCGCAGCGGCGCTACCGCATTGAGGTGGCGGGCGGCTTGAAGTCCGTGGATGTCGT
>JBKCVH010000199.1:0-6544 GCA_046317675.1 Burkholderiales bacterium | reverse complement strand
CAACCACAGCGCGGCGTGACAGCACGACGTTGTTGCGCTTGCGGTCCAGCTTGATGACCTTGAAGTCCATGGTCTTGCCCTCGAACGGGGACAAGTCCTTGACCGGACGGGTGTCGATCAGCGAACCCGGCAGGAAGGCGCGGATGCCGTTAACCATGACGGTCAGGCCGCCCTTGACCTTGCCGGTGATCGTGCCGCCGATCTGCTCGCCGTTTTCCAGCGCCTTTTCGAGGTTCATCCAGGCGGCGAGACGCTTGGCCTTGTCGCGCGACAGGATGGTGTCGCCGTAGCCGTTTTCGACCGCGTCCACAGCCACCGACACGAAGTCGCCGATCTGAACTTCGATCTCGCCTTTGTCGTTCTTGAACTCTTCGAGCGGCACATAGGCTTCGCTCTTGAGACCGGCATTCACGACCACGAAGTTGTAGTCGATGCGCACCACTTCGGCGCTAACGACTTCGCCAGGGCGCATGTTGCTGCGCTCAAGCGACTCTTCGAACATCGCGGCAAAGGATTCAACTGCGGCAGCAGTTTGGGTCAAAGTCATGGAATTTCCTGATTTCCCAGCGGCGCGGCCACTGGCACGGTTAACACTGTCCGGGCGGGCAGTGGGTTGAACAAGGCAGCCGGGTTGCGACTACCTACTTTTGGGCCAATTGCTTAGCCCGCGATTTCTTGCTCTTGGACGCGCCGTTCGTCAAACCACTTCAGCAGCAGCAGCATCGATTCTTCGATGCTGAGTTGCGAGTTGTCGAGATTCACGGCGTCGCTGGCTGGCTTAAGCGGCGCAATGCTGCGGCTTTTGTCGCGCGCATCGCGGGCCTGCAAATCAGCGAGCAAGCCCGCGATATTAGTCTGAATTCCCTTGGCGATCAACTGCTTGTGCCGCCGTGCGGCGCGCTCTTCAGCGCTGGCCGTGAGAAAAATCTTCAATGTCGCACCGGGAAAGACCACCGTGCCCATGTCGCGGCCGTCTGCCACCAAGCCCGGAACGCGTCGGAAGGAAAGTTGCAGTTGGTGCAGTGCCTGCCGTACAGCGGGGAGCGCTGCGACAGCGGAGGCGCCCAAACCGATCTCTTCTTCGCGAAGGGCATCGGTGATGTCTTCGTCTCCCAGCAGTGTTCGACCCGCTTCAAAATGAAGCGGAAGCTGGGCCGCCAGGGCGGCGACCGCCTGCTCGTCGTCCAGTTCAATGCCCGCACGCCGTGCGGCCAGCGCCGTTGCGCGGTACAGCGAACCGGAGTCCAGCACCCAATAGCCAAGGCGTTGGGCCACTTCGGCAGCCAAAGTGCCCTTGCCAGAAGCGGTCGGGCCGTCGATGGTGATGACGGGAATGGCATCCGGGCTGGCTTGCACCAAGCTGAAGTAGGTCTCGAAAAACTCTGGGAAGGTTTTCGCCACGCAGGCTGGGTCTTCAATTCGCACCGGAACGCCACTTCCGCCCACTAGGGGGTTCAGTGCGGCCAAAGAGAAGCACATGGCCATGCGGTGGTCGTCGTAGGTGTGGATGCTGGCCGGTTTCCACTGGCGCAGCGGTTGCACAGCAATCCAATCAGGACCCTCATCCACTTCAGCCCCAAGTTTGCGCAGTTCGTTTGCCATGGCGCTGATGCGATCCGTTTCCTTGACGCGCCAACTGCCGATTCCGGTCAGGCGCGTTGGCGAATCCGCGAACAAGGCCATCACGGCCAAGGTCATGGCCGCGTCTGGAATCGCAATGCAGTCGGCATCAATGCCGCGCAGGGGCCAACGGCCGCGCGACACCATGACGGCGTTGGGTTCCATCTCAACGGTCGCTCCCATCGCCTGGGCAAACTCGGCAAAGCGAATATCGCCTTGCAAGGCGTCGCTGCCCACGCCTTCGATGCGAATGGGTGCCTCGGTCGCTGCCAGCGCCCCAAGGGCCACGAAGTAGGAGGCGGCGGAGGCATCGCCCTCCACATACAGCTCACCCGGTGAGCGAAGCTTGCTGCCGGCAGGAATAGTGAACCGAGCCCATTCCTCGCGAATCACCGTCACGCCAAAGCGTTGCAGCAGCGCGAGCGTGATCTCGACGTAGGGCTTGGAGATGAGCTCGCCCTCGACTTCGATGCTCACATCTTGCTGGGCGACCAGCGGCAAGGTCAGCAGCAGCGCGGTCAAGAATTGGCTGGAGACATCGCCCCGCACGCGAACGGGCTTTTGCAAATCCAAGGGTGAGGGCCCGAATAAGCGCAAGGGCGGGTAGCCCGATTGGCCCAGATCATCGATCGAGCAACCGAAGCCGCGCAATGCATCGACCAAGTCTTTGATGGGGCGCTCGTGCATGCGCGGCACGCCGCTCAGCTGGTAACTTCCGCCATCGCGGGCAGACAGCAGGGCCAATGCCGCAGCCAAAGGGCGCATGGCGGTGCCTGCGTTGCCAAGAAACAGGTCTGCCTGCGGCGCGCCCAATTTGCCACCGAGACCCGGCACGATCACCACGGAGCCTTTTCGATGCCAATTGCATCCCAGCTGCTGCAGGGCGGCCAGCATGACGGCGGTGTCGTCTGCATCCAAAAGATCGTGGATGCGGCTTTCTCCCTCTGCCAAGGCGGCCAGCAAGAGCAATCGGTTGGAGATGCTCTTTGAACCGGGAAGGCGAACAGTACCTGCCGCGCCGACCAGTGGCGGGATGTCTAGAAACGGGATCTTGAACATCAGAAGTGTGAGGAAGGCTCGCCGTCCTCGGCATCAAAGAATGCTGGGGCCCACTTGTTACGTGATTCAGAAACTTGCCGAAGCACGGTCTCTAACGCGCTGGCGTCGCCTTCCTTCATGAAGTGCTCAAGACGGTCCAGCGCGGTGCGCAGGCGCTGGCTTTGGTGCAGCACTTCGTCGCGGTTGGCCAGCAGCACATCGCGCCAAACCGCCGGCTCACCACCGGCAATACGGGTGAAGTCTCGAAAGCCCGTGCCGGCCAACTCCATGAACTCGCGTCCGGAGGGTTGGCGCATCACCGAGTGGAAATAAGCAAAGGCCAGCAGGTGCGGAAAGTGGCTCACGGCGGCATAGGCTGCATCGTGGTTTTCCGGGGTCATCTTCAGTACCTTGCAGCCCAGGCCGGCCCAGGCGCCTGCGGCACGCTGCACCATGGCATGGTCGTTCTCGGGTAGTGGGGTGAGGATGACTTGGCGGCCCTGAAATAGCATGGCGTCGGCATGGGCCACGCCAGACAACTCCTTGCCTGCAATGGGGTGCGCAGGAACAAAGTGTGCGGCGAGGGGTCCGAGAACCTTCTGGGCAGCGATTGCGACATCCGCTTTGGTGGAGCCGGCATCCATGATCAAGGTGCCAGGCTGCACGAGATGGCGGATCGCGCGCAGGGTGGGCTCGGTCGCAGAAACGGGCACCGCGATCAAGACGATGTCGGAGCCCGATACGGCGAGCAGGGCCGACTCGGCCGCGACGTCAATGACGCCCATCCGCTTTGCCGTCTCGGTGGTGTTGGGCGACTTGCTGTACCCCACCACGCGCTTGACCATGCCGGTGCGCTTCATGCCCAGGGCAAAGCTTCCTCCGATGAGGCCACAGCCAATGACGCCGAGCTGCTGAAACTGGGGGCGCGGTACGCGGGGCATGGTGGGCTCAGTGGGTGTCAAGTGGGTAAGTGCCAAGCACTTTGAAGAAGGCGCAGCACTCGCGAAGCGCCTTCATCGCTTCGGCCACGTGGGCTTGGTCAGGGTGCCCCTGCAGGTCGATGTAGAAGTAGTACTCCCACTGCCCGCCGCTTCTCGCGGGGCGAGATTCGAAGCGGGTCATTGACACGCCATGGGTCTTCAGTGGCACCACCAGGTCGTGCAAGGCACCTGGGCGGTTGAGGACTGAAACCACCAGGGAGGTGCAGTCGTTGCCGCTGGCCCTCGGGCTTGGGTGCTTCTCAGGCTGCGTCAGGATGGCAAATCGGGTGCGGTTGTGTGCGTCATCCTGAATCGCGGGCGACACGATGTGGATACCGTATTCGCTGCTGGCGCGATCGCTCGCGATGGCCGCCAGCTTCGGGTCCAGCGCCGCCAATCGTGCCCCTTCCGCATTGCTGGCCACAGGGCGGCGCTCGGCGTGTGGCAGGTGCTGGTTCAACCAACCTTGGCACTGCGCCAAGGCTTGCGGGTGGGCCACGATGGTTTCGATGCCGTCCAGGTTGTTCTGTGCCCGCAATAGGTTGTGCCGCACGAACAGGCTTGTTTCACCAATGATGAAAAGCGGCGTGGCCAAGAACAGGTCCAGGGTTCGCGCCACGCCACCCTCGGTGCTGTTCTCCACAGGAACGACGCCAAAGTCGGCCGCACCGCTGCTGGTGACGCGGAACACTTCATCGATGCTGCCGCAGGGAACGCGCACGATCGAGGAGCCGAAGTAGCCCAGCGTGGCTTGTTCGCTAAAGGTGCCGGCCGGGCCGAGATAAGCAACGCGGGTCGGCGTTTCCAGCGCCCTGCAAGCGCTCATGATTTCGCGCCAGATGGGCGCAATGTTGTCGCCAAGCAGGGGGCCTGAGTTCCGTGCTTTGAGCCCTTGGATGACTTGGGCCTCGCGCTCCGGGCGGAACACCATGCTGCCTTGATGCTTTTTGATCTCACCAACTGATTGCGCCAAGCTGGCGCGGCGGTTCAGCAATCCGAGCAGTTCACGATCCACTGCATCGATTTGATCTCTCAACGCAAGCAGTGCGGGGTCAATGGCTTCAGCCATGTCGTTTCTCAAAGTCTTGAAGGAAGGCCACCAGGGCCTCAACGCCCGCCAGCGGCATGGCGTTGTAGAGCGAGGCGCGCAGCCCGCCTTTGCTCTTGTGTCCCTTCAGTTGAAGCAGGCCGACTTGTGCGGCCTCAGAGAGGCAAGTGTCGGTCAGCGCGGGTTCGCGCAAAAAGAAGGGAATGTTCATGCGCGAACGCACTGCAGGCGCGACCGCGTTGTGAAACAGGCTGGACGCGTCAAGGAAGCGGTAGAGCGCGCTTGCCTTGTCAATGTTCTGCGCTTCAATGGCCGCGAGGCCTCGCAGCCCACCGTAGGTAAAGCCCAGGGCCCACCGAAAAACCAGGCCGGCGATGTAAATGCCGTAGGTCGGAGGGGTGTTGTACATCGAGCCCTCTTGGGCCACGCGCTCAAAGTTGAAAGCCGTTGGGCAGATGGGCAAGGCGCGGCCGAGTAAGCCTTTGTGCACATAGACCAAAGTCAAGCCCGCAGGGCCGATGTTCTTCTGCGCGCCGCCGAAGGCCAAGCCAATCCGCGACCAATCCATAGGTCGGGAGAGTTGGCTGGACGAGCAATCGACCACCAGCGGCGCAGCGCACTCCAAGGCCTTGAGGTTGGGCAGCTCTTGAAGCTCAACGCCGTCGATCGTTTCGTTGCTGCAAACGTGAACGTAATCTGGCTTGCGGCTCAGGCGCCAGCTGCTGGCGGCTGCAATGTCGGTGTAGCCATTGGACTTGCTATCGGCAACACGGTTCACCTGCGCGTACTTTTGCGCCTCATCAGCACTTTTGGCTGACCAGCTGCCGGTGATCGCCACATCGACCAAGCCATTGCGCGCCAAGTTCATCGGCACGATGGCGTTCTCGGCCAATCCGCCGCCTTGCATGAACAGGATGGCGAAATCGTCGGGAACCGCTAGGAGCTGGCGAAGGTCTTGCTCAGCCGATTCAATGATCTGTCGGAACTGGCTACCGCGATGGCTCATCTCCATCACGCCCATGCCAGAGCCGCGCCAGTCGCACATCTCGGCGGCCGCTTCCTCCAAAACCGGCAATGGCAAGCAGGCCGGTCCCGCCGAAAAATTAAACGGGCGCGTACCTGCGGTCGTCATGCGTTGCGGGTCAGGGTTTGCTGGCGGCGGCTGGCGTCGCAGCGGCACCTGCCTTGAGTCCAAGCAGATCCACCATGCGCGTGTCCAAAGCCCTCATTTTGTCTTGCAAGAGGGCTTGGTTTTCGCTCATGACCTTCTGCACCAGAGCTTGCTGCATTTCACCGCCCATCTGGCCGAATCGCTTCAGAACTGGCGATTCCAGGGTTTGGACAATTTGCTTGAGCTCCGCTTCGTTGAAGCTGCTCTCCAGCCTTTGCCCCAGAAGGGTGGGGATGTTCTTGACCAAGCTGGCGCGCAAGGAAGGTTGGACGTCCTTGAGGTAGGCACGCACCGCTTCTTCCATGGCCTTGCCCGTGGCTTCCCGCTTGTCTTCTGGGACGCGGCTCCTCAGAACCTGCCCGGCCTGGGCCATCATTTGCTGCAGCGGGCCTTGCTGCGCGAGTGCATTGCTCAACTGCTCAGCCTGAGCAACCTGGAGCGCCACGACTTTGGCGACCAGCTCCTTCTTCGTTTGAGCCTGCACAGGAGCTAGGGCAGATGTGGCCAAAACGATGGCCAATAGGAAAGGGGCAGGGGTGTACATCAGGCGTTTCCTTCGGGCTCAGCCGGGGTGTCAGGGGATTCTGTTGAAGCTGGGGTCGCATCTAGGGTTGAGTCCGGCTCCCCGCCAGCGTCGTGCTCGACGATGCGCTGCAAGCCGCTGAGCTTGCTGCCATCGTCAAGGGC
>JBKCVH010000198.1:0-33007 GCA_046317675.1 Burkholderiales bacterium | reverse complement strand
CTCTTCACCTCTCAAGCCAACGTGCGCAATGTGAAGGCCTTCTTCAGCGTGAAGCGCGCGAAGTTTTTGCCCCAATTGGCACTGCCCACGCCATGAAAAACGCCCTGCAGGCACAGGGCCTGCAGGGCGTTCAAGGGAAGCAAAAAACTTAGGCCGACTTGGACTTGCGACGGCGACCGGCAAAGCCTGCTGCCATCAAGGCGGCAATGGCCAAGGCGCCTGGCTCAGGAACGCCCATGGTGCTGTTCAGCCAAGCAGTGTGGCTGAACACAGCCGTGGAACCGCTGATGTCACCCCAGCTGGAGCTGTTGGCCTTGCTGAAGTCGCATCCCCAGCTGGTCGGGCAAATCTGCCAGCCCCAGCTGTGCACGCCGCTCAACAACCACTCGGTGCCGTTCCAAACGAAGTCACCACCGCCAGAGTCACCGCCGGAAATCAAAGCCTCGTTGAGGCCCAGACCCTGGCTGCTGCTCCATTGATTGCCGGTGATTGCAGCAAGACGCGCCAAGGTGTTGTGATTGGCCCGATTGGTCATCGAGTCGTAGTCGGCGATGTACTCCATGCCGTACTTGTCGTCTCGCGAGTCGTCCCCAAAAAGAGCGGTGTTGAAAGTCTTGCCGTCAACGTCGGCCGTGTTGTAACCAAAGTGGCCCCAGCCCCAGTCGTTCCAATTCGTAGCGGTCGTCGAGCCGCCAGTCGTCGTGGTGCCG
Organism: Burkholderiales bacterium; assembly: GCA_046317675.1. GTDB lineage: Bacteria > Pseudomonadota > Gammaproteobacteria > Burkholderiales > Burkholderiaceae_C > Inhella. The sequence goes on along the minus strand of JBKCVH010000198.1, from coordinate 32,297 downwards.
TAGCCCATGATCAAAAAATCTTTGCCCAGATCGTTTGCGCCGCTCATGTTGAAGCCTTGGATCGTGGTCACAGGGCGATCGAGCTTCAAGAGGGCAACGTCCGCACCCATTCCTAGGCTGCCATCCCAGCCTGAGTGCACAAAGGCCTTTGAAACGCCGCGCGTTTCCTTGGCCACGTTGCCGTAGATGCCGAAGCCGATTTCCATGACGTTGAAGTCATCGGCGCAATGCGCCGCGGTGAGCACGTAAGCGCCGCCCTTGAGCAGGGTGCCCGAGCAGACCATGCTGCCGTGGTTCAGGTTGCCGTCGTTGTCAAAACGCAGGCGCGCCACACCGTCAAAGCTCGTGCCGTTGAAGGTCATGCCATCGGTCAGGCGCCAGTTGGTCGGCGCGGTTTGGTTACCAGTCAGCGCAACGCGGTCCGAACGGGAGCCAATGTCATCCAGGCTGCCGGCTTGGGCACCAATGGCCAGCAAAGCAGCGGCCACCAGCGCGATCAGTTTTTGGGTCTTCATGGGAATGCCTAACAAAGTTGTAATGGGTCGCAAGAAAGGCAATCCGCCGCTCCAGCGCACGCGACGAACTGTGAAGGCATGACTCTCGGGAAGACCCCCCACGTTTGAGGGGTTTCGCGGGTTAGCCCCTTGCGGGAAACCCCTCAAAACCGAACGAAATGTCTCAGTGGGGTCACAGCTTGTTTCTTTAGAGAAGCCACTCAGCGACCCAGGCCGCCATAGGCGTAGCCGAGGCTCAGGCTGAAGACGGGGCTATCCCCTTGGCTGCCACGCAAGGCAAAGCGCTGGCCCAAGGCGGCGCGAACGACCAGGCGTTCGTGATCGGCCAAGCCTTCGGTTTGGAGCCAAAGCTGCGCTTGGCCCACAGCGCGGCCGTCCACGGTGACGCCGCCGCCGCCAGCAACACCGGCCAGCAGCTCAGCACCCGCGCGCCAACGCCCCGCCCATGGCTGGGTTTGGGCGCCGAGCCCGACCAGACCCACGGCATGGCCCGCCGCCTGCCCCACGGCAGCACTGCTGGCCTGCGCGGTGCCGTAGAGGTGCGTGCTCCAGTTGCGGTTGAGGCCCAGCACCACTTGGCTCATGCGGCCTTGCTGGCCATTGCCCAGGCGCACCCGGGGCAGTGTTTGCACGCCGCCCCACAAGGTTTGGGTGCGCACCACGCCCTCCTCCAGCAAACCAAATCCCGTGGCGTCGGGGCGGCGCTCGCCGGTGAGCGGCAGCACCAAGCTCAAGCGCGTTTCGCGTGCCGAGAAATTGCCGCTGGGGGCATGGGTGCGGTTGGCATCCAAGCGCAAGGAGGCCCCCCAGGGCGACAGCCAGCGCAGCGTGGCGCCGCCCCGCAGCAGCCAACCATTGCCGGTGTCGATGTTGCCGCCACCGCCCAAGCCCACGCCCAGCTGCACGCCAGCGCGAAGGCGCGGGTGCAGCAAGGGCCAATCCCAGCCGGCATTGCCGAGGGTCTCGATGTAGCCGTCCTCGCCGCCTCTGGCAGCTCCAGCCGCCTCCAGGCCCCACCAGCTGCCTTCATTGCGGTAACTGCGCAAGTCGACGCCTGCACGGTTCAAGCTCGGGCTGAGCGCACGGCCGTCTCGCCCCTTGGCCTTGCGGCTGGGTTGAAAGCGGCTCGCTGCCAGCGCCATTTCGTCAAAGCCCATGCCCATCGGCGTACCGGTACTGGCGCGTTGGCCATCGCTGCGGGGCGAAAAAGCTTGAAATTCAGCGGCGCGCCCCAGGGTGAGCGACCAGCCGGTGTCGCGCAATTCACCATTCGGGAAGCGGGTGTGCGCCACGCCAGCACCCAAATACCAACTGCCAAAGGACTGGCGCACTTGCACCTCGGGCCGCAGCATCAAGCCACCGCCCAGTGGCAAGCGGCGCCCACCCCCACCGCCCACGGTCATGCTGGCGGCCAGGTGCAGGTCGCGCCCCAAGCGCCAGCGCCGTTGCGCGGTGGCCCCCAAGATGAAGACGCCGCCGAAGTCGCCTTTGGCGGTGCCGAGCACGGTCGGGCCGAAGCCCCAGTCGTCGTCCACCGCCACCATCCAGGTGGCACTGAGCAGCGCGCTCTTGCCGCCGTTCGGCCCAGGAACCTTGACCGGGGCGTAGCCCAGCTCCAGCACCGTGGGGCGAGATTCCATACGCGGCCCAATGAAGGCCTCGCTCTGAGCCTGTGCAGAGCAGGCCGCCCCAAGGGCCAGAACCAGCGGCAGCAAACGATGTGAAGCAGGCAAAGGGAGTTGCATCATGGAGTTCAATCCTTGCGCAGCAGTGCCAAGCCCTTGAGGTACTCGCCCTCGGGGAAACAAAGCGTGGTCGGGTGATCGGGGCTGGCTTCGAGGCGTTTCACGATGGCCGCATCCACACCCACATCCACGCCAGCGCCGGAGACGATCTTCTGGAACATCTCGGCGCCAATGCCGCCGCTGCAGCTGTAAGTGGTGAGCAGGCCACCGGGCGCAAGCAGCTTGAGGCCCAGGCGGTTGATGTCGCGGTAGGCGCGGCTGGCCTTCTCGGCGTGCGCGCTGCTGGGGGCGTACTTGGGCGGGTCGAGCACGATGGCATCGAACTGCCGGCCCTCCTGCGCAAACTGGCGCAGGGTGGTGTTCACGTCAGCGTCCAGCGCTTGGTGGTGGGCGGGGTTGAAGCCGTTCAGCAGCACGTGCTCGTTGGCCCGCGCCAGGGCGGGGCCGGAGGAGTCCACGCTGATGACCTCGGTGGCGCCACCCGCCAGTGCCGCAACAGAAAACCCGCCCGTGTAGCTGAAGCAATTGAGCACGCGCTGCGCGCCCAGCTGGCGCAACCAGGTGGCGAAGTCGCGGCGGTTGTCGCGCTGATCGAGGTAGTAGCCGGTTTTGTGGCCCTCGGCCACATCCAGCTTCAGGCGCCAGTTGGATTCCTGCAGCTCCACTTCCGTGTCGCCGCCCCCGCGAAGCCAGCCCTTGACCGGCGCCAAGCCTTCGAGCTGGCGCACACCCGAGTCGCTGCGCTCGTACAGGCGGGTCAGGCCCGTGGCGGCGAGCAAGGCATCGGCGAGGGTCTCCTTCCAGAACTCGGTGCCGGCCGAGAGGAACTGCGCGACCAAGGTGTCCGCATAGCGGTCGACCACCAAGCCCGGCAGGCCATCCGCCTCGCCATGAATGAGGCGTTGGCCGTTGCTGTTGATCGCCAACTGCTGGCGAAGCCTGAGCGCAGCCGCAATCCGGCGCTCGAAGAAAGCGCCATCGACCCGGTCGGCCTCGTCAAAGCCCCAAGCCCGCACGCGAATGCTGGAACTGGGGCTGAAGGCGCCATAGGCCAAGAACTCGCTGCTGGCCGAGAGCACGCGCACGGTTTCGCCGGGCTCGGCAGAGCCCCTCAGGATGGAGCCTTGGAACACCCAAGGGTGGCGCTGCTTCAGCGAGCGCTCTTTGCCGTCGCGCAGTTGAATGGTTTTCATGGCGGCGGGATTGTGGCTGCCCGCAGGACTTGATCAGCGCTGCCCTAAGGCTTGCTGCGCTTGGCTCTCGGGTGGGCCGCGTCGTACACCTTGGCCAAGTGCTGCCAGTCCAGGCGCGTGTACACCTGCGTGGTGCTGATGTTGGCGTGGCCCAGCAGCTCTTGAACGCCCCGGAGGTCGCCGCTGGATTGCAGCAAGTGGCTTGCATAGCTGTGGCGCAGCATGTGCGGGTGCACATGGGTGGGCAAGCCGGCGGCCTGCGCCACTTGCGCCACGCGGCTGCGCACTTGGCGGTCGCTCAAGCGGGCGCCCCGGCTGCCCACCAGCAGGGCGGCTTCGTCCGGGCGCGCCCATTCCGGTCGCATGGCCAGCCAGGCCTTGACGGCGGCCAAGGCCTGCGCGCCCAGCGGAACCGCGCGGCGCTTGCCACCCTTGCCCAGCACACGCAGCTCTTGGTTCTGCAAGTCCACCACGCCGGCTGCGCCTTCTTGCAGATCAAGACCCACCAGTTCTGAGACGCGCAAGCCGGCTCCGTACAGCAGTTCAATGATGCAGCGGTCGCGCGCGGCGGCCACATCGCCCTCTTCCTCGGAGTGGGTGACGGACTCCGCCAGGGCCACCGCATCGTCAACGGCCAAGGCCTTGGGAAGCGGTCGGCCGGCACGTGGTGCCCGCAGCCCCACGAGCGGGTCGTGGTCGATGCGGCGCTCATGCGCCAACCACTTGTAGTAGCCGCGCCAAGCGCTCAGGGTGAGCGCCAGCGTTCGGGGCGATAGCCCGCCCCCATGCAGTTGTGCCAGCAGTTCACGGGCCTGGGCGGGCCTGAGTTGCAACAGCTCGCCGCCCAAATCGGCGCAGCCCGCCTGGAGCTTCAGCAGCGCCGCTTCATAGAGCGCCAGCGTGCGTGGCGCCAAGCGGCGCTGAACGCGCAGGCTCTCCAGGTAAGGAGCAAATTCAGGGGGCATGGCCCGCAGGCACCGGGGCGTAAGGCGCCAGCGCCACGCTGGCCACTTCGCCAACGCGCAGCAAGAACTCCAGGCCCTTGTCGGCGCTGTAACGCGTGGCGTCTGGGGAGGCCAAAACCAAAAGACCGTACACCGCGCCACTGCTGCGCCGCAGCGGCACCAGCGCCAAGGAGGCGGCGTGACCTTCCATGCCTTCAATCCAGTGCGCCGCATCAAAGCCGTCATTGATGCCGCAGTAGGGCTCGGTGAGCTCCTCGGCTTGCCGGCGTGCTCTGTCGGTCACGGGCTGGGCCCAAACGGCGCTTCCTTCACAGTCAAACACGCGAACGGCGGTGCCGGGAATCAAGAACCGATCGCGCAGCCCGAGGTGCAGCGATTCAGGGTCTGCCCCCTGCATTTGCTCCAAGGTCCAGCGCTGGAGCTTCTCGAAGTGGCCGATGTTCTCCTGGCCATTGCGAATCATCTCGATGACACGCCGCTCCAGCCCCTTGATGCGCTCGCGCAGCATTTGCGCTTGGCGCTCCTGCAAGCTGATGGTGCGCTGGCCTGCTGGATGCGGAAACTGGATGGCGTAGAGCAGGTCGGCGTGCCGCTCAAAGAACGCCGGGTTGGCGGCCAAGTAGTTGGCGATGTCTTGCTCGGTGATGCCTTCGATATTCATAGTTCGATCGTTCCTTGAAACACAGTTTCGGCCGGCCCTGTCATGAAGACGGAGCCGTCCACCTCGCCATTCCATTCGATGCGCAGCTGGCCGCCACGCGCTTGCAGTTCAACCGCAGCATCCAACCAGCCGGCACGAATGCCGGCCACCACCGCCGCGCAGGCGCCGGTGCCACAAGCCAGGGTTTCGCCGGCGCCGCGTTCATAGACACGGATACGGCCATGGGCGCGATCCACAACCTGTAAAAAACCCACGTTCACGCCCTCGGGGAAGGCGGGTGAGGCTTGTACTTTCGGACCCAGCTCCTCCACAGCCGCGGCATCGACGTCACCAACGCGCAGCACCGCGTGCGGGTTACCCATCGAGAGCACCGCCAAGGGCGGGAGGCCTTGCAACAAGGCGGGGGCGAAGGGCACGCGCGCTTCGTCAAAAACGGGTGGCCCCATGTCGACTCGCACGCGCCCATCGCCTTGCAAGTCCAATTGCAAAACGGCGTTGACGGTGCGCACGCGAATGCTGCGCTTGGGGCTCAAGCCTTGGTCGACGACAAAGCGCACAAAGCAGCGTGCGCCATTGCCGCAGTGCTGTACCTCGGTACCGTCGGCACCGTTGAAGATGCGGTAGCGGAAATCGACCTCGGGCGAATCGGCGGGCTCGATGACCAGGATCTGGTCGCAGCCAACACCAAAGCGGCGGTCGCCCAGGCGGCGCAGTTGCGCGGGGCTGAGGCTGAATGGCGTGCGAGTGGCGTCAATGACGACGAAGTCATTGCCGGCACCCTGCATCTTGGTGAAGGCGAGTTGCATGCGCTGGATTGTCGTCAGTAGAGGCCCGGCTCACCTTCGGGCCGCGTCTTGAAACGCTTGTGCACCCACAGGTACTGCGCCGGCTGCTCGCGAATGCGCGCTTCCAGCCAGGCATGCAGGGTGTGCGCGTCCAAGAGGGCGTCTCCGCTCGGGTAGTTCGCAAGCGGCGGATGGGCCGTCACGCGGTAGCCCCGCCCACCCGGCAGCATGCAGATGGTCAAGGGCAGCACCCGCATGTTCAAACTGGAAGCCATCTTGCCCGGCGCCAGCAAGGTGCAAGCGGGCACGCCAAAGAAGGGCACAAAGGCGGAGTCCTTGCGGCCGAAGTCCATGTCGGGTGCGTTGACAAAGCCATGGCCTTGGCGGATCAGCTTGATCACGGGCCGAATGCCATCGTGCCGGTTCACAAAGGCCGTTCGCCCAAAGCGGCCGCGCCCTTTCATCAACTGCGCATCAAACACCGGGTTGCTCTGCCGCTGGTACACGTCCACCACCCGGCGCGCCTGCCCAAGTAGCAAGGCCGGCGCGGCCCACTCAAGGCCCACAAAGTGCGGCAGCAGCCACATCACCGGCTCTTCGCTGCGCTCGGCTTGGCGCAGGTCGCCCTCAATGTGCATCAATCGCAGCAAGCGCTCCTCGGGCGCAAACCACAGCAGCCCACGCTCCAAGATGGAGCGCCCCATCCAAAGGAAATGCTCGCGCGCCAGTTGCTGCCGCTCCGCCTCGGACTTCTCCGGAAAACAAAGGGCCAAGTTGCGCTCGCACACATGCCGCCGGGAACGCGCCAAGCGCCACAAAAGCGCGCCGAGTCCCTGGCCCAGAAAGGCCAAGACTGGCAGTGGCAACCAGTGCAATAGCCACAGCAAGCCGATAGCCAATCGTGCGCCGGCAGTGCCCACCCAGCGCCAACTCAAGGCGCGACCCCGAGGTCCAGGCCGCGCGGCGCCTTGTAGCGGTTGTAGCCCCACAAGTACTGCTGGGGGGCTTCAAGAATCAAGCCCTCCATGGCCTGGTTCACCGCCCAGGTGGCCTCCTCAAGGCTGGCCTCCGGGGGCGGGGCTTGGAAGTCCCGCCCATGCACCACAAAGCCGCGCCCCCAACTCAAGCGCTCGCACCAGAGCAGCACCACGGCGGCGCCGGTTTGCTGCATCAAGCGCGCCGCCAGGGTCATGGTGTAGGCGGGGTGTCCAAAAAAGGGCACCCAAACGCCCAGCCCTTCAGGCGGCACTTGGTCGGGCAGCAAGCCCACGCACTCGCCCTTCTTGAGGGCCCGCAGCATCTGGCGCACGCCCGTGAGGGTGGCCGGTGCGGCTTTCAGGCCATCGCGGTCGCGGCTGGCGGCCACCAGGTCGCGCAGCCAGGGCTGCCTTGCCGGTCGGTACAAGGCGGTCATGGGCGCCCGCTCGCCGAAGCGTTCGGCATAGGCCTGCGCCGCCACTTCAAAGCAGCCGAGGTGAGGTGTCATCACCAACAAACCTCGGCCTTGGCTCAGCACGGCTTCGAGCCGCTCAGCGCCCTCCCACTGCGCGCGCTTGCCCAGTGCCAGGTGGCGGGGGCGCAGCCAGAGCCATGGAATTTCGAACAGCATGCGACCGGCCGACGCCACCGCACCCCAGGGCGAAACGCCTGCCATCCTGGCGTGCGCCAGCAGGCGCCGGCGGTAACTGGCTGAGATGAAAAAGGTGAGCCAGCCCGCCACAGCACCCATTCCATGCAGCAGCCCCAGGGGCAAACGAGACCAAAGGCGAAGCAAAAACATGGGCAGATAATGTGGCGGTCGCCGAGTTAAACAGACAACTTGCGGGGCGGCAGGGGCAACCCGAATAAATGCTGCTAAAGCGTCGCCGAAACTTTCCAGAGACGGCGCGCACTTTGCCAACCGTATCAAGGAGTTTAAGAAGTGGCTTCCAACGATTTCCTTTTCACCTCGGAGTCTGTCTCCGAAGGACACCCCGACAAGGTGGCCGATCAGATCTCTGACGCCATCCTCGACGCGATCTTCAAGCAAGACCCGCTGTCCCGCGTGGCTGCCGAGACCCTGTGCAACACCGGCCTCGTGGTGCTGGCGGGTGAGATCACCACCAACGCCCACGTGGACTACATCCAAGTGGCGCGCGACACCATCAAGCGCATCGGTTACGACAACACCGAGTACGGCATTGACTACAAGGGCTGCGCGGTGATGGTCTGCTATGACAAGCAGAGCAATGACATCGCCCAAGGCGTGAACCACGCCAGCGACGACTACCTGAACACCGGCGCCGGCGACCAAGGCCTGATGTTCGGCTACGCCTGCGATGAAACCCCGGAGCTGATGCCAGCGCCGATTTACTACGCTCACCGCCTGGTCGAGCGCCAAGCGCAATTGCGCAAAGACGGCCGCCTGCCCTTCTTGCGCCCTGACGCCAAGAGTCAGGTCACGATGCGCTACGTGGACGGCAAGCCGCACTCGATCGACACCGTGGTGCTGTCCACCCAGCACGCGCCTGAGATGAGCCTCGGCGACAAGATGAAGCCGGAGTTCTACGAGGCCATCATTGAAGAGATCATCAAGCCGGTGCTGCCCAAGGAATGGCTGCAAGAGACGAAGTACTTGGTCAACCCAACCGGCCGCTTCGTCATCGGCGGCCCGCAAGGCGATTGCGGCCTGACCGGGCGCAAGATCATTGTGGACACCTACGGCGGCGCTTGCCCGCACGGTGGCGGCGCCTTCAGCGGCAAGGACCCCACGAAGGTGGACCGCTCGGCCGCCTACGCGGCGCGCTATGTGGCCAAGAACATCGTGGCCGCTGGCTTGGCACGCCAGTGCCAGATCCAAGTGGCCTACGCCATCGGCGTGGCCCACCCCATGAACGTGACGGTTTACACCGAAGGCACCGGCGTCATCAGCGACGACAAGATCGCCGCCTTGGTCAACGCGCACTTCGATCTGCGCCCGCGCGGCATCATTGAGATGCTCGACCTGCGCCGCCCGATTTACGAGAAAACCGCCGCTTACGGCCACTTCGGCCGCGAGGAGCCGGAGTTCACTTGGGAGCGCACCGACAGGGTTCAGGCGCTGCGCGCTGCGGCTGGCCTGTAAGCCAAAGTCGCCCCCATCAAAAGCCCTGTAGCCTCGGTTGCAGGGCTTTTTTCATTCACCCTCTGTCGCGAGCTTGATCGCACAAACTACCCCCGATCAAGTGGGCGAATACGGACAACAGTCGGCGCCAACCCGCCTATGCTTTGCGTTTTGTTTTCACCGAAAGCGCGCTGCAAGCCATGGCGCATGAATCACTCAATGTGATGGTGGTCGATGACGACCGCCTACAGCGCATGCTCGCACGGGCGGCTCTGGAATCGCTCGGCCATGGGGTGATCGAGTGCAGCGACAGCGAGCAGGCGGTGCGGCAGTTCATTGCGCAGCGGCCTGATCTTGTTCTGCTCGATGTCGAGATGCCCTACCGCGATGGCTACTGGGCCGCGCGGCAAATGCGCGCCAGCGAACCCGGGGGCTGGACGCCGATTCTTTTCCTGTCCGGCCGTAGCGGCGACGAAGAGGTCTGGCGCGGCATTGAAGCCGGCGGCGACGACTACCTGCCCAAGCCGGTAACCACCCTCCTGCTCAGCGCCAAGCTCCGCGCCATGCAGCGCCTGCTGGCCATGCGCCGAAAGCTGCTGGAGCGCTCGGAGGAGTTGCGCCTGGCTAACGAGCAGTTGCAGCAGCTTTGCACCCATGACGCCCTCACGGGCCTGCCGAACCGCCGCGAAATCGATTCCCGCCTTCACCAAGAAATTGCAGCCTGTCGTCGCGACGGGCAGCCGCTCACGGTGGCCTTGGTCGATGTCGATCACTTCAAACGCTTCAACGACCGCGCCGGCCATCTGGCGGGTGACGCCTGCTTGCAGCGGGTCTCGGCCATCCTTCGCTCAACTTGCCTTCGGCCGCGCGACTTCGCCGGCCGTTATGGCGGCGAGGAATTCGCGCTGATCTTGCCGCAGACCTCCGCCGATGGCGCGCTGAGCTATGCGCGCGGCTTGTTGCGGGCGCTGGCCCAAGCCCGCATTCCTCACCCCGACTCGCCGCAAAGCGAATGCATCACCATCTCAGGCGGCTACACCACCTGCGTGCCTGACGCCGAAACCCACGCCGAAGGCCTATTGCTGCGCGCTGACGATGCGCTGTACCAAGCGAAGGCCAAGGGGCGCAACCGGTTCTTCAGCTACGAGACGCAAATCGACACGCAGGACAACGCCAACTCCCTGCTGCGGCGCTGATGCCCAGCGCAAACCCATGCGCTGCCCCATGCTCACCCTCCAGCACCTGCGCCGCTACGCCGTCGCCCGAAGCCTCTTTTCTCCAACCCACCTGGTATCGGCCATCGAGCAACTGGGCGGCTTCGTGCAGGCGGACCCCCTCAGAGCGCCGGCCCGCGCCCAAGACCTGACGCTGCGCCACCGCGTGCGCGGCTACCAAGCCGGTGATCTCGAGCGCCGCTACCCGCAGCTTGATTTGCACGAGGACTTCTTCATCAACTACGGCTTCATGACGCCCAGCTTGCGCGCCTTGATGCACCCGCGCAGCGCCCGCAGGGTTTGGGACAAGGCGCGCTGGCGGCTCGCGGAGTCGGTGCTCGGCGTGGTCAAGGAACTCGGCGAAGCGCACCCTGCCGAAGTCGACGCTCAACTCGGCCACGGCAAAGTCAAAAACTGGTTCGGCGGTGACAGCCGTCTCAGCACCGAATTGCTCGATGGCCTGCACTACCGCGGCCACTTGAACGTCGTGCGCCGCGACAACGGCACCCGCGTCTACGCCCTGGCCAGCCCCTGGCCTGCGGCGCAAGACCCGCAAGCGGCCATGGACGCCTTGGCCGACGCCCTGGTGCAGAAGTACGCGCCGCTGCCATCGGGCAGCCTCTCCACCTTGGTCTCCATGCTCTACAGCGCCGCCTACCAATGGGTGGACCTGCGCAAAGCCACGCTGGCCCGCGCCAAGGCCCGACTGGGGCATGCCACGGTGGGTGGCACCGACTGGTACTGGCCTGCCCACGAAGACCCCATCAAGGGCTGGCGCACGCCGAGCAAGGTGCGCCTGTTGGCGCCTTTTGACCCCGTGGTTTGGGACCGAAAGCGCTTCGAACTCCTGTGGGGCTGGGCCTACCGGTTCGAGGCCTACACGCCGGCCGCGAAGCGCGTGCGCGGGCACTACGCCCTGCCCCTGCTGTGGAGGGATCAAGTCATTGGCTGGGCCAATCTCAAGGTGGCCGGTGGGCAACTGCAGCACGAGCTGGGTTTTGTCAACGAAGCGCCCAAGGAGCCAACATTTGCACGCGCTTTGGCGGCAGAACTGGAGTCGATGGCGGGGTTTTTGCGGGTGTCTGCATAATCGCCAACTTCTCGAGGAGCGCTGCAACCACCCTCTCCTGGTGGCCAGGCTCGGGGCCCATCGCTGCTGGCGGTGGTTGGCAACGGCGCTCATCCACCGAACCGGCGTGGGTGAGCTTTCACGCCGGTTCCTGATGTTCATCTCAGGAGCTACCCGATGCTGACCCGCGCCCAACCCCTGTCCTCTGACCAATTCCACATTGCCGACCTGTCGCTCGCCGACTGGGGTCGCAAAGAAATCAACATCGCCGAAGGCGAAATGCCGGCCTTGATGGCCATCCGCAAGGAACTGGCCGCCAGCCAGCCCTTGAAGGGCGCCCGCGTGACCGGCAGCCTGCACATGACGATTCAAACCGCCGTGCTGGTCGAGACCCTGCAAGCCCTCGGCGCTGAAGTGCGCTGGGCCAGCTGCAACATCTACAGCACGCAAGACCACGCTGCCGCCGCCCTGGTTGCCGTCGGCACCCCCGTGTTTGCCTACAAGGGCGAAACGCTGGAAGACTACTGGGACTACACCCATCGCATCTTCGAATTCGGCGCCGCCAACACCCCGGGCGAAGGCCCGAACATGATCTTGGACGACGGCGGCGACGCCACGCTCCTGCTGCATCTGGGCCAGAAGGCCGAGAAGGATCTGTCCGTGCTGGCCAACCCGGGCACCGAGGAAGAACGCATCCTCTTCGCGGCCATCAAGGCCAAGCTCGCGGTGGATGCCACTTGGTACACCCGCAAGAGCGCCGAGATGATTGGCGTGACCGAAGAGACCACCACGGGCGTGCACCGCCTGAACGAGATGGCCACCAAGGGCACGCTGCTGTTCCGCGCCATCAACGTGAACGACAGCGTCACCAAGAGCAAGTTCGACAACCTGTACGGCTGCCGCGAAAGCTTGGTGGACGCCATCAAGCGCGCCACTGACGTGATGGTGGCCGGCAAGATCGCCGTGGTGGCCGGCTATGGCGACGTGGGCAAGGGCTCGGCCCAAGCGCTGCGCGCCCTGAGCGCCCAAGTCTGGGTGACGGAAATCGACCCCATCTGCGCGCTGCAAGCCGCCATGGAGGGCTACCGCGTGGTGACCATGGAGTACGCAGCCGACAAGGCCGACATCTTCGTGACGGCCACCGGCAACAAGGACGTCATCACCCGCGCCCACATGGAGCAAATGAAGGCCAATGCCATCGTCTGCAACATCGGTCACTTCGACAACGAGATCGACGTCGCCGGTCTGGACGACTGCACCTGGGACGAAATCAAGCCCCAGGTCGATCACGTCGTGTTCCCAGACGGCAAGCGCATCATCATGCTGGCCAAGGGTCGCCTCGTGAACCTGGGTTGCGGCACCGGCCACCCCAGCTACGTGATGAGCTCCAGCTTCGCCAACCAAACGCTGGCCCAGGTGGAGCTATTCGCGCACAAAGACGCCTACGCCGTGGGCAAGGTCTACGTGTTGCCCAAGCACCTGGACGAGAAGGTGGCGCGCCTGCAGCTGACCACGCTGAACGCCCAACTGAGCACCTTGAGCCCAGCTCAAGCGGCTTACATCGGCGTGACCCAGGCTGGCCCCTTCAAGGCCGATACCTACAGGTATTGAGTTGGCAGCCCTGACCGTCAGGCTGGACCAGTTGCTGGTCCAGCGCGGGCTCGCACCCACGCGATCGGCGGCAGGGCGGCTCATTGCCGCCGGTGCCGTGCAATGGCTAGGGCCCAGCGGTTGGGCAATGCTCAAGAAATCGGGCGACGCCCTGCCTGCGCTGTGCGAGTTGCGCGTCACCGACGACGCCGAGACCCGTTGGGTCTCGCGCGCCGGCCTCAAGCTGGAAGCCGCGCTCCAGCACACGCAACTCGTCCTCAAGGACTGGCGGGTGCTCGACGTGGGCCAAAGCACAGGCGGTTTCACCGAGGTTTGCCTGTTGGCGGGCGCCTCAGAAGTCGTCGGTGTCGATGTGGGCCATAGCCAACTGCACCCGCGCCTGCGCGGCGAAGCCAAGGTGCGCGCCATCGAAGGCGTCAACGCCCGTGACCTGACGCTGGAGGCCGTGGGCGGTGAACCGTTCGATCTCTGCGTGGCCGACCTCAGCTTCATCTCCCTGACGCTGGTGCTGCCCGCATTGCTGCCCCTGGCCAGCCGCTTCTTGCTGCTCGTCAAGCCGCAGTTCGAGCTGCAGCCGGCCGACATCAGCAAGGCGGGCCTCGTCAAGAACGAGCGCTCTTACCCGCTGGTCGAAGCCAAGCTCCGCGAAGCCGCTCAAGGGCTGGGCCTGAGCGTGCGCGATTACTTCCCAAGCAGCATTGCCGGCGGTGACGGCAATCGCGAATACTTCATCTGGATCGAGCCATGAGCGCGCCGCATTTCCCCATCAGCATCGAGTTCTTCCCTCCCAACACACCGGTCGGCCACGAGAAGTTGCTGAGCCAAGTGGTCCCTGCGCTGCAGGCGCTGCAGCCGGAGTACTTCAGCGTGACCTACGGCGCCGGCGGCGCCACGCGCGACAAAACGCTGGCCACCGTGAAGGCCATTGCCGCCGCCGGCCACGAGGCCGCGCCGCACCTGAGCTGCGTGGGCTCCACCCGCGCCGGCATTGCCGAAATCTTGGCCGAGTACCGCGAGCAGGGCATTCACCGCGTGGTGGCTTTGCGGGGCGACCTGCCCAGCGGCACGGCCTCCTTGGGCGAGTTCCGTTATGCGGCCGAGTTGGTGCAGTTCATTCGCGAAAGCCAAGGCCCAGACTGGCAAATCGAGGTCGCCGCTTACCCAGAAACGCACCCCCAGTGCCGCTACGCCGCCCGCGACCTGCAGCACTTTGCCGACAAGATGAAGGCCGGCGCCAGCAGTGCCATCACGCAGTTCTTCTTCAACCCCGAGGCTTACTTTCACTTCACCGAAGAGGCTCGCAAGCTCGGGGTGACACAGGCCATCGTGCCGGGCATCATGCCCTTCCACAATTACCACCGCATCGCGCAATTCGCGCAGCGAGACGGCATCGACATCCCGCGCTGGGTGCAACTCAAGATGGAAGGCTACATGGACGACACCGCCTCGATTCGCGCCTTCGGCCTGGACGTCATCACCCGGCTTTGCGAGCGGCTCATTGAAGGTGGCGCGCCCAGCATTCACTTTTATGCCTTGAACCAAAGCGACTTGGTGCTGGAAATCGGCAAGCGACTTGGCCTGAGCACCAAGCCCGCCTGAGCTTGCGCAGGCCGTAACGGCCTGGCCCGTGCCCACCCTGCTCACGGCCACGCGGCCTGGCCTTTGGGGCAGCGGCTTTGGGACTCTGTCGGTCGCTCCATGGAAGGCTTGCTGACTGTGAGCAACAGTGCCAAATCGAGCCAGAGTGGCTGCATTTCGACCCAGTGCGCGGGCTCCCCACGGCTTGGAAGCCTCTGGATTTAGCTCAATTCAAGGCAGTCACTGAACGACTGGGGCGCCTTCCGGCTTGACAGTTCGCCAAGCCTTGGCGACACCCTGCGGGCGCTCATCGAGCGCACCGGCACGCGGCTCCGGGATGGCAAACGGTCGGGTCGTTCACGGGTCAATGCGAGCAACCGCTCGTAAAGTTGCGCAAACCCAAGCCCTGACGAAAGCCAGGGAGGCCGCGCCCGGACACACTCCGCGCCCATGAAACGAGTCGTTACCTCCTTGGCCGCAGGCCTGCTGAGCCTCAGCAGCACGGCGCAGACCTCCCCACCGGCGCCGGCGCCCGCCCCCTCGGCCGCACCAGTGCCTGCCGCAAAGGCCACTGAGCTGGAGCGCGTGGAGATCACCGGCCAAGCCAGTGACGAGTCCAAGCGCCGCAACAGCACGGCCAGCAAGATCGTCATCAGCCGCGAAGACCTGCTGCGCTTTGGCGACGGCAACTTGGCCGACCTGATGCGCCGCCTGCCTGGGGTCACCCCCGGGGGCCGGCCGGGCCGCGGCGGCGAGATTCGCATGCGCGGCATGGGCGGAGGCTTCACGCAGATTCTGGTGAACGGCGAGCGCATGGCGCCCGGCTTCTCCATCGACCAGATCTCGCCCGACCAAATTGAACGCATCGAGATCCAGCGCGCCCCCACTGCCGAGACCGGCGCCCGGGCAGTGGCCGGCACCATCAACATCTTTTTGCGCGAGCCGCTGACCAAAAAGCTCAACGAACTGCGCGTGCAGGTGGGCGGCGACCACGGTGAGCCGCAAGCCAACGCCTCCTGGACCCGCAACGACTCCCTGGGCGCTGACCTCAACTACTCGCTCACGCTGGTGGCCAACACCGTGCGGCGCTTTGACGACACCAACACCCGCACCGTCATTGCCCCCAAGCTTGCCGGCGCTCCGGTGCAAACGCGCACGCAGCTTGGCAATGCACTTGATGTTCGCAACAGCCTCAATGCCAACGCCCGCGTCATGTGGCGCATTGACGAGGGCGAAAGCCTGATGTTCATGCCCTTCATGGTGCTGGCACGCGGCAGCAATGAGGGCCAGTTTGCGCAAACGGGCGAGCCCCGCTACACCTTGGTCCAGAGCGAAGGCAAGGGCAGCTTCCACATGCTGCGCGCCAATGGCCAGTACCAAAACAAGCTGAGCGACACCAACCGCCTGGAAGTCCGCTTCGGCGGCGGGCGCACCGAGTTGGACAACACCAACCAGCGCACCGAAAGCGGCGGCCTGCAAAACCGCCTGCAAACCGACCGCAACACCAACCGCGACGACAACCTGCAAGTGAGCGGCAAGCTCACCACACAAACCGCCAAAGAGCACACCTGGGTGACCGGCGCCGAAGTGGAGTGGGGCCAGCGGGACAACACCCGCACCAGTTTGCAAAACGGCCAGCCCTTGGTGGGCCTCGGCGAATTTGGCGATGCACTCAGCGCCCGCACGCTGCGCTTTGCCGCTTACACGCAAGATGAATGGCAGGCCTCCCCGCAGTGGAACCTGCACGGCGGCATTCGCTACGAGCAAATCAACAGCCGGGGCGATGCCGGCACCAACACCCCGAAGGTGGACAACACCTCGCGTGTGCTCTCGCCCATCGTGCACGCGCTCTGGAAGCTGGACCCCAAGAGCAAAGACCAAATCCGCATGTCCTTGACGCGCAGCTACCGCGCCGCCAACCTCAATGACCTGATTGCCCGCCCGGTGTTCAACAGCCAGTTCCCGAGCGGCCCCAACACCGAATTTGCGCCCGACCGCGCCGGCAACCCCGACCTCAAGCCTGAGCTGGCCACCGGCCTGGAACTGGCCTTTGAGAGCTACTTGCCCAAGAACGGCCTGCTGTCGGCCAACCTGTTCTCGCGGCAAATCAAGGGCTTGATTCGCAATGTGCTGACCCTCGAAAACACCAGCCTCAATGGCGTGCCCGTGCAGCGCTGGGTCAGCCGCCCGCGCAACCTGGGCAATGCCCAAACCTACGGCCTGGAGTTGGAAGCCAAAGCACGACTCGACGAACTTTGGACCGAAGCCCCACCCGCCTTGGTGCCGCTGCAAGTGCGCGCCAACTTGAGCCTCTTTGCCAGCAAGGTTGACGGCATTCCGGGCCCCCACAACCGCATTGACGCCCAGCCCCGCGCCACCGCCAACCTGGGTGCCGACTACCGGCTGCCGGGCACGCCCTGGTCCATGGGCGCCAACTGGAGTTGGACGCCGGAAGTGATCATTCAGCAAACCGAAATTCTGGAGAGCCGCACCAGCAAGCGCGTGGTGTTGGATGGCTATGTGCAGTACGCACAAAGCCGCAACCTCACCTGGCGCCTGGGCCTCTCCAACCTCGCCCCGCTCGACTCCCTCAGCCAGACCGTGGTGAACAGCGGCAGCAACCTCGTAACAACCGAGGACCGCAAGCGCACCTTTGCCACCTGGAACCTGCGCGCCGAAATGCGCTTCTAATCAGGCATGCGCCGCCTCGCCCTCTTCGCTTGCTTGTCCATGGCCCTCACGGCTCAAGCGCATGAGGGCTGCTTCCAAAACCCGCAACTCGCGGTGATCTTGATCGCGTTTCAAGCGCGACAAGCCACCGAGGCCCAGAAGGAAGAGACCCGGTATTGGGAGGCGGCTCGGCAGAGCAACCCCGAGGCCAAGGCCTTGATCGATGCGGCCGAGGCCATCAGCGAAGGCGGCCGCAAACGCTACTGCGAAGCCGTGGCGGCGCCCCACGCCGCCGGGCCCATGCAGCCGGCCATCCAGTGGGAGTGCGAGGCCCGCTGGAGCCGCAGCAGCATGCGGCGCATTTGGGTGGATTTCCTGCGCAGCGCCACCCCACCCACCACGCTGCCCGAACCCATCTTCGTGGCACCTTGAAGCGGCTTTGAAGCGATTCATGCCAGCACCCAACGCTGGCATGCTGCTTCAAGCCCCACACCCAGGCCGCAAACGGGCACCATGCGGCGCATGAAGCCTGCCCTCACGGTCTATTACGACGGCGCCTGCCCTGTGTGCAGCGCAGAGATTGCCGCTTACCAGCGGCAAACCGGCGCTGACGCCTGCGAGTGGGTGGACGCCACGCGCTGCGAGCCCTCGCAGTTCGGCCCCAGCCTCGACCGCGAACAGGCTTTGACCCGCATGACGGTGCGCCTGCCCGACGGCTCCTAGCGCAGCGGCGCCGCCGCCTTTGCCGCCATGTGGCTCGCCCTGCCGCGCACGCGCCTGCTGGGGCGCCTGGCCTCTACCCGAGCCATGCTGCATTTGCTCGATGGGGCCTACAGCTTGTTCTTGAAACTTCGCCCGCTGTGGCGCAAAAGGAGTGCCCCATGAGCGCCATTGCCCTCGTCACCGGTGCCGCAGGCGGCGTCGGCCAAGCCTTGGTGGCCAAACTGGCGGCGCGCGGCGTGCGCGTGGCGGCCGTAGGCCGCAGCAGCGAGCGCTTGGCGCCCTTGCTACAGAGCGGCGCCGCTTGCTGCATCGTGGCCGATGTGAGCACGCCGGAAGGCGCCTCCGACGCCGTGGCGCAATGCACCGGGCAGCTCGGCATTCCAAGCCTCTTGGCGCATTTGGTGGGCAGCACCTTGATTGCCCCAGCCCACCGCACCAAGGCCGAACAATGGCGCGAGGTGATGCGCGTCAACCTGGATTCCGCCTTCTTCACCCTGGCCGCTTGGTTGGAAGCCGTGAAGCGCGACCCCGCCTTGGCACGCGGCGCCAGCAGCGTGTTCGTCTCCAGCGTGGTGGCCCGTACTGGCGTGGCCAACCACGAGGCCATTGCCGCCGCCAAGGGCGGCGTTGAAGCCTTGGTGCGCAGCACCGCGGCCAGCTACGCGGCAACCGGCATTCGCTGCAACGCCGTGGCCCCCGGCATGACCGACACCCCGATGACGGCCCCCATGCTCAAGGCCCCCGCCATGCGCACGGCCGCCGAGGCGCAGTACCCACTCGGTGGCCTACAAAGCGCGGCGCAGGTGGCCGATGCACTGGACTGGCTCCTGAGCGACGGCGCAGCACGGCTCACCGGCCAAGTTTTGGCGGTGGACGGCGGCTTCACCACCATCCGACCGCTGGTGCGCTGAGCGCCTGATTGACCATGCAGCGCGCGCTCGTTTGGTTCAAGCACGACCTGCGCCTGAACGACCACGCACCGCTGGCCGCCGCCGCTGGCTTTGATGAGGCACTGGCCGTTTACGCCATTGAGCCCGCTTGGACGGCCAGCCCCGAGTTCGACCCCCAGCACCTGGGCTTTGCACTGGCTTGCTTGGCACCGCTGGCCCAGCAGCTCCAGGAACGCGGCCTGCCGCTCCAGGTGCTTCAGGGCTCGCTACCCGGCTTGCTGAGCGAGCTGCACAGCGCCTGGCCCTTCAGCCATTTGCTGAGCCACGAAGAAACCGGCACCGGCTGGAGCTACCAGCGCGATATCGAGGTCGCCGAGTGGTGCCGCGCCCACGGCGTGCAGTGGCAGGAGTGGCCGCAAACCGGGGTGGTGCGCCGGCTCAAAAGCCGCACCGGCTGGGCCGGCCGCTGGACGCAGCGCATGCAAGCGGCGCAGCTGCCGGCGCCGCCCGCCTTTCGGGGCGCCGCGCTGGGCCTGCGGGCTTGGCCCAAGCCCCCGGTCAGCCGCCCCCTGCCCAAGGCCGGGGAGGCAGGCGCTTGGGAGACGCTCAGCTCCTTTCTGGAGGAGCGCGGCCGCCGCTACCGCAGCCAGCTATCCAGCCCACTCACTGCAGAGCAGGGCTGCAGCCGCCTCTCAGCCCACCTGAGCTTCGGCACCCTGTCCATGCGCCAAGTTCACCAAGCCACCGAGGCGCACATCCAAAGCCTGCGGGAACAAGACCCGCGCCATGCGCAAAACCTGCGCGGCTTCGCCAGCCGCTTGCGCTGGCACTGCCATTTCATGCAGAAGCTGGAGAGCGAACCCGCCATTGAGTTCCGGAACTTCAGCCGCGCCGTCGATGGCCTGCGGCCCGGCGACGGCCGCCCGATGAGCCCGCTCAACGAAGCGCACCTGGAAGCCTGGATGGCCGGACGCACCGGCTTCCCGATGGTGGACGCCTGCATGCGCAGCCTCAACGCCACCGGCTGGCTGAACTTCCGCATGCGCGCCATGCTGGTGAGCTTTGCGGCCTACCACCCGGGCCTGCATTGGCGCCTGCCGGGGCTGCATTTGGCGCGGCAGTTTTTGGACTTCGAGCCCGGCATCCACTGGAGCCAAATGCAGATGCAAAGCGGCTGCACCGGCATCAACACACTGCGCATTTACTCGCCCCGCAAGCAGGCGCTGGACCACGACCCTGACGGCCGTTTCCAGCGCCGCTGGCTGCCCGAGCTGGGCACCGCCGACTACCCGGCCCCCATCGTGAACGAGCGCGCGCAGCTCGCGGCCATCAAGGAGCAGCTCTACGGCCTGCGCCGCCTGCCCGAGGCGCGGCAAGAGGCCGCTGCCATTCAGGCGCAACATGGCTCGCGCAAAAGCGGCTTGCCGCCCAGCAGCCGGCGCAGCAAAGCGCAGTCAGCGGCGCTTGCGCCCCAACTTCAACAGGATTTGTTCGATTGAGAAACGACTTCAAAGGCAACAAAGCCAGTCTGCCCAGCAAGGCCTGCAGCGTGTGCGGTCGCACCATGACTTGGCGCAAGTCCTGGGCCAAAAACTGGACCGAGGTGAAGGTGTGCTCTGAGGCCTGCCGAAAGAAGCGCGCATGAGAAACCTCGTTCTGGTGCTGGGCGACCAACTTGACCTGGAATCCAGCGCCTTCGATGGCTTCGACCCCCAGCAAGACGCCGTCTGGATGGCCGAGGTCATGGAGGAGTCCACCCACGTGTGGAGCAGCAAGCCGCGCACCGCGCTGTTCCTGAGCGCCATGCGCCACTTCGCCGTGGCGCTGCAAGCGCTGCACCGCCGCATGCACTACCGCCGCCTGGACGACGCCAACAACCTCGGCAGCCTCGCCGCCGAGCTGGCGCACAGCATTGACACGCACAAGCCCAAGGCCTTGATCCTCACGGCCCCCGGCGACTGGCGCGTGCTGCAAGACCTGCGCGCCGTGGCCGCCGCCAAAGGCTTGATGCTGGAACTGCGCGACGACCGGCACTTCTTCGCCACCGTGCGCGACTTCGCCGCCCATGCCGAAGGGCGCAAGCAACTCCGCATGGAGTTCTTCTACCGCGAGATGCGCCGCCGCCACAAGGTGCTGATGGATGGCGACGAGCCGGCCGGCGGGCAGTGGAACTTCGATGCAGACAACCGCGAGGCCTTTCCCAAAACCGGGCCGAGCTTTGTGCCCCCGGCGCCGCACTTTGCGCCCGACGCCATCACGCTGGAGGTGATCGCGCTGGTCAACGAGCACTTGGCCGACCACCCCGGCGAGCTCACGGACTTCGCCTGGCCGGTCACGCGCATGGACGCCATGGAAGCGCTGCACGGCTTCATCACCCAGCGGCTGGCCGACTTCGGCCGCTACCAAGACGCGCTCTGGCCGAACGAGCCCACGCTCTGGCACTCGCTGCTCTCGGCGGCGCTCAACCTCAAGCTGCTGCACCCGCGCGAAGTGGTGGAGGCCGCCGAGCGCGCTTGGCGCAACGGCCATGTGCCGCTGGCCTCGGCCGAAGGTTTCATCCGGCAAATTCTGGGTTGGCGCGAGTTTGTGCGCGGCATTTACTGGACCCACATGCCCGACTACCTGGAGCGCAACGCCTTGCAGGCCAAAGAGGCGCTTCCGGCCTTCTACTGGACGGGCGACACCGACATGGCCTGCCTGCGTGATGCCATTGGCCAAACCCTCAAGCTCGGCTACGCCCACCACATCCAGCGCCTGATGGTGACCGGCCTCTACCCCCTGCTGCTGGGCGTTGACCCCAAGGCCGTGCACGCTTGGTACCTGGCGGTGTACGTGGACGCCGTGGAGTGGGTGGAACTGCCCAACGTGCTGGGCATGAGCCAGTACGCCGACGGCGGCGTGATGGCCAGCAAGCCTTACATCGCCAGCGGCAAGTACATCCAGAAGATGAGCGCCGGCAGCCTGTGCGCCGGCTGCCGCTTCAAGCCCGCCGAACGCACGGGCGACAGCGCTTGCCCCTTCACCACCCTGTACTGGGACTTCTTGATTCGGCACGAAGCGAGCCTGGCGCGCAACCCGCGCACCGTCATGCAAGTCAAGAACCTGGCCCGGCTTGACGACGTAGAGCGCCAGCGCATTCAGCGCCAAGCCGCCCTGCTCCGGGAGGAAGCCCATTGCGCCCCGCCCTGAACCCCCAGGCCGCCCAGGCGCAACTGCAGGCAGTGCGCGCTGAGGCCTACGCGCAAAGCCGCAACCATGTGGAAGGCGCCGTCACCGGGCTTTCGCCTTTCATCACCCACGGCCTGCTCCATGTGCCCGAGGTCGTGGCTACGCTGCAGCTGCCGCCCACGCACAAGCTCAGCTTCCAGCTGGGCTGGCGCGAGTACTTTCACCACGTCTGGCAGCACGAGGGCGAGGCCATCTTTGAAAGCCTGCACGCAGGCCCTTTGCCGGATGAAGCCTACGCCCGCGAGCTGCCGGCCGACCTGCTCGAAGGCCGCACCGGCGTGCCCGCCATCGACCGCGCGGTGCACCAGCTTTACCGCACCGGCCAACTGCACAACCACGCCCGCCTCTGGCTGGCCTCTTATGCCGTGCACGGCCGCAAGCTGCAATGGCGCGCAGGCGCCGATTGGCTCTACGCCCACCTGCTGGACGGCGACTTGGCCAGCAACCACCTGAGCTGGCAGTGGGTGGCCGGCACCGGCAGCCACAAGCCCTACCTGTTCAACGCCGACAACGTGGCGCGCTTCGCGCCCACGGCCTGGCACAGCAGCGGCACGCCCATTGACCAAAGCTACGAAGCGCTGGACGCCTGGGCGCGCACGCCTCGCGGTTGGAGCCCAATCCCACCCAACGGCCCTTCAACCCATGCCGAACCCACGCGCCAAGCCGGCATCCCGGCGGGCCTGGGCAGCGAACCCCAACCCGCCCAGGTCGCGGGCCAGCGCGTCTGGCTAATCCACCCCTGGGGCCTGGCCACCCCGCCCGAAGGCTTTGTGCCGGTCGCCGTGTTGGATGAAGACTTCCATGCGCGCTGGGCCTGGAGCGACGCCCGTTGGCAGGGCGTGGGCGAGCGCCTGCGCGAGATCAGCACCCCCATTTGGCGTGCGCCGAGCGGCGTGCTGCTGCAGGCGCTGGCGGGCGCCGCCAGCGTGTCGGGCATCGACAACCTGCACCTCGACCGGCGCTTTGCCGCCGCCCTGAAGCTCCAGCCCATGCCCCGCACCTTTGGGCAGCCGGCAAAGCGCTGCCGATCCTTTTCAGCCTTCTGGAAAGAGGCGGCCGGCGAGGCGCCTTTGGCGCACTGGCGCGGCTAACGCGATGCTGACCTAGGGCGCCACAGTGATTACGCTGGCGCTGGCGGCCAGCCTAGGACTGGGCTTGCGAAGCGACACGATCTAGAAGGGTGCTAGGCCAAATTTTTGCGACTGGCCTATTGGTGCGCCGATTTGCTGCGCTGCGCCTGATCGCTGGTCGCTCTAGGCTGAAAGCAGCCCGTCAGTGACGCCGGCTCGCTCGGCTGCCATAGCCCTTAAGCGGCCGGTCGGCTCCCGCGAGAAGCTCGGCCGCACTAAAACTTGAATCAGGCATGGGGGAGCAGCCTATCGGCCCTCCCTGCGCCGCAGTCGAAGTGCATAGATGAACGTTGCCATGGCACCAACGCCGACAGCCAGCCAGCCCCAGGGGCTATCAAGTTCCTGGTGCCGGTAGAGAACGCGCTGCGGATTGTGTTTTAGATAGGTCACTGGTACCTGTCCGCCACCACCCACTATTCGAGCCTCTTCCCCCCAAAGTCTCTTGCCAGGGACAACAAGCTCGCCCTCTCGGCTGAGGTAGCGAACGTCGATGAGATGGATTCCCTGATCAGTCTTTTCGATGGCCACCTTCTTGACTGGATTCGCCAACTGCATCTGAGCCGACTGTCCGTTAAGAGCAAACTCAAGTCGCTCGTAAAGGTTCATGCCGCCGACTAGGAGCCCGCACAGCGCGAGAACGAAAAGGGCGGCGATGAATTCGATTCGTTTCATGAGGCTTCGGAAGTTTGAGGCCGACTTTGTCCGCCGGTTGCGGATGAGAGGAGCTTAAAGAACGAAAGAGACTTCCCCGTCTTGAACTTGCCGCGCACAGCGAGAAACGGCATCAAAGTGCGGCGACGGAGTTGTAGAGACTCGCGCCAACGCACTCAAAAGGAGAAAGTGCAAGGATATTGTGGACGTCGACATCGACTTGCGAAAAGCGCGTGCTCCTTGCATGGGGGGATGAAGCGGGCAAGCCCGCGGTGGTGCGCCGTACAGTGCCTCGCGCCAAACTCATGCAGCCATCGCGGCACTGCCGGCTGGCTTGATCCGGTGACCCCTTCACGGCCGGTAGCAGTCACGCAAGCACCAGTGCGCTAGCTGGCTGCTCCCGCTGCATTGGCGACGTTCAGATCACGTTGGCCGCGTGCGGTCCCAGGGCACCCTCTAAAGCCCGCTTCCATTGGCTTCGCGTCCATCCAAACCCTGGTATCTCGTTCGGACGGAGGTTCCGATCAGCGCACAGGATAGTCACCAAGCCACGTTAGCTCGATTGCGCAGTGCCCCCCCATAAAGCGTGAGCCACCCCATTGAGAGGCACGCTGAGCAAGCCGCTCGGCCCCCCCACAGAAGCCGTAGCGGTCACACAGAACCGCCGAAAGGTCGAGGTGTTGATGGCGTGATCCAAAGATCCGCGTAGAGATCGGCATAGAGATACGAACAAGACAGACTTTGTTATTTACTGACAATGGTTTACATCACCATTAAGATCGGCATATGGAGCGCCTAGAAGACCGAATCGCACAGCTCGACCCTTTGCTACCTGAAGAGCGCGTGCAGGGCCCCCTGCTAGAAAAGTGCCATGACCTGATCCGCGCCTGTGAGCGACTGGCCGGCATGGGTCAAAACGCTGGGGCGATGCAGGAGCTGGCCAAGCTTCTCAAGGCCATGAACTCCTACTACTCCAACAGGATTGAGGGTGAGCACACGCGGCCGGTCGACATTGAGCGCGCACTGTCCAAGCGCTTTTCCGAGGACTTGGACAAGGCTCGCCTTCAGCGACTGGCCCTAGCGCACATCGAGACCGAGCAATGGCTGCTGGCCAACCCACTGGACCCCACCGAGATCTACAAGCCGGAAACGCTGGCCAAGCTGCACCGCCATCTGTTCGCACAACTCAGCGCTGACGAGCGCGTTGTGGTCATGCGCGACGTCCGCGGCCAAGAGATCGAGCGGAGCGTTGTTGAACCCGGCGAGTTCCGGTCCCGCCAAGTGGCGGTCGGCCAGCACCTGCCGCCAGCCCCGGCCGCTCTCCCAGCCATGCTGGGGCGGTGGTCTGATGAGTACGGTCGTGTGCGCCGCGGTGAGCTGCAGGTGCTGGCCATTGCGGCTTCGCATCACCGCCTTGCCTGGATCCACCCGTTCGCTGACGGCAACGGCCGCACCGCGCGCTTGCACAGCCTGGCGGCGCTCCGCTCGATTGGGTTGACTTCGGGCCTCTGGTCTCCGCTTCGCGGCTTCTCGCGGCGCGCTGACGCCTATGCCGAGCATCTGGCCAACGCCGACCTACCCCGCATCAACGACCTGGATGGACGAGGTCAACGCAGTCAGCGCATGCTGGTGGCTTGGTGCGAGTTCTTTCTGGACACGTGTTTGGACCAAGTGCAGTTCATGACGCGCATGCTGAACTTCACCGAATTCCAGGATCGCATTGCGGCGCTGATCAGCTTTGAGTCACGCGGCCATGCCAGGGACCCACTCATGCGGGCAGTGCCGGCGCTCCACATGCTTTTCTTGCGGTCATCAATGAGCCGCGGCGAGTTCATTGGCTACTGCGGCGTGGCTGAGCGTACGGGAAGCGATCTCATCAAGCGACTCCTGAATCTGGGCCTGCTGGTGAGCGACACGCCAAAGGGCCCCGTCCGCTTTGGGATTCCTCTGGCTGGACTTCGCTTCCTGTTCCCTGCCCTCTGGCCCGAAGCAGAGGCCGATGTCGATCTGGCGCGCGGAGAAGCGTCCAATCGTCTGGCAGTCGGTCGTCAGGCTGCCAGATGACGCTCCGGTCAAGCCTGCCTAGTGGCCGCAAGCGACCGCCCTGGTCCGAAACCTGTCGAAAGCCAAGCGGACAGGGTGCCAATGCCATCGTCGCCAAGGCCTGACGCGTCCCTTGCCTGCATGACTCGGTGAGGCGCAACAACCAACGCCTGCGAGGCTCAAGCCGCAGCCGTAGCTCGGGCTACGGCGAGGGTTTGCAACGACGCCGTTAGCTCCAAAGCCGAGATGTGCAGCGCACCAGGGGCTTGTTCAGCCTTGCCCCAAGTCAACGCCGCCGGTAGGCAGCCTGATAGTTGACGCTCAGGTCACGCGTCCAGCTCGCCCTGTGCAGCACCGGCCAGTAGCGCAGGCCCACGAGGTTGGTGGGCTGCAGCCCCGCAGCGCGGGCATGCGCTGTGAGCTCTTGGGGCTTCACGAACTGCACCCATTGGTGCGTGCCGATGGGCAGCACGCGCAGCACGTACTCGGCCATGAAGATGCCCAGCAGCCAGCTGCGCCAGGTGCGGTTCAGGGTGGAGGCGATCAAGAGCCCGCCGGGTCGCACGCGCGCCGCGGCGTTGGCCATGAAGCCGGCCACGTCGTCCACGTGCTCCACCACCTCCAGCACGAGCACCACATCAAAGAGCTCGCCGTTTGCCAGTGGCGCTGTGCCGTCGCCCAAGCGGTAGTCCACCGCCACACCGCGTTCTTGGGCGTGTCGGCGGGCCGCCTCGATGTTGCCCGGCGCTGCATCAATGCCCACCACGGTGGCACCGCGCGCCGCCAGCGGCTCGGCCATCAGGCCACCGCCGCAGCCCATGTCCAGAATGCGCAGGCCTTGCAGGCTCTGCGTGGTGCCGAACTGCTCCGCCAGCCGGGCCTCGACCCAGCGCAAGCGCAGCGCGTTCAGCACATGCAGGGGCCGCATGGGGCCGCGCGCGTTCCACCAGGTGCGGCTCAGGCGCTCAAAGCGCCCCACCTCTTCTTGCAGGCTCATGGGCTCTTCTTGGCCCAGGCGTTGCACCAGCCCGGGCCGGCCACCAGCTTGCCGGGGAACAAGGTGCAGGGGCCGGCCTTTTCAGTGGCGGCGGCTTTGTAGAAATTGCAATTGCTGCACAACTGGCCCGGCGCGTACTTGGGGAACTTGGTTTTGTCGATCTTCTTGGCGTCGGCGATGTAGCCCAGCGCTTTGGCGGCATCGCTTTTCTCGTCCACGAGTTGGGCCTGGGCTTGCGCAGAGCCGATGGCGAGACCGGCCGCACCGACGGGCAGCAAGAAGAAAACACGGCGTTGAATGGACATGGGGTACTCCAGGTAAATCAAGGGTGGGCGGTGAGGGTCAAGAACACACATCGGCCGCCCGGTCGGTGTGCAGAAGAAATGGGGAATCGGGCGCAGCAGCAGGCATCGGCTCGCTCTTGAGCAGGGCTTGGGCCAGGGCGTCGCCGCTGAGCCAAGCGCCTTCCACGCCGCCGCCGCCCAGCCAGTCGCCACAAGCGCCCAAGCGCCGCTGGCCGCACCACCAGGCGCGGCCTTCCAGTTGCAGTGGGTGCAGGGCAGGCGCAGCACACTGGGCGTAGCGCCAGCGGTGCACGGTGGCGTAGCGCCAAGTCAGGGCTTCGCCCAGGTGCGCGGCCAGGGCCTCCTGCAACTGCGCTTGAACCCAGGCGGGGTCGCGCTCCAGGTGCTCACGGCTCCAAGCGGCGCTGGCGTGGACGACCCAGTGCGCCTCGTCGGGCCGCGCTTCACGGCCGGGGCGTTCTTGCTGGCGCAGCACTTGCGCGAGCGGCCCCTGGCGCGGGCGGCTTAGCGCCCAGGGCAGATGGCCGGCGGGGGTGTTGCTGACCGCCATGAGGGTCCAGCAGGGGTTCATGCCCACCAGCGCGGCTTGCCGTGCCCAGGAGCTATGGTGGGCCGCCACCAGAGGCTCCAACTGCGCGGGCGGCAGGGCCAGGAGCACGGCGTCGGCGGTCAGGTATTCATCCGGCACGCCGTGGGCCGCCGGCTCGCCCGCCAGCTCAAGCCGCCATGCGTTTCCTTCGCGGTGCAGGGCCTGAACCGCCACGCCAGCGTGCAGGCTGCTGCCGTGTAGCAAGTGCCGGCACACCTCGGGCTGAGGGCTTGCGGGGGCCCACTCGGCAGCGTCCTCCGGGGCGGGCAGCCACGGCAGCAGCCAGCCGGCCTGCGCTCCGGCGCTGACGAAGTGCTGGGCAAAGGCCGGCGTGTGGGCGGAGAAGCCGGCCGCGCCGTGGTCGACGGCGGTGACGCGCGGCCGGCCGTCTGCATCCGTCCAGCGCGCCAGGCGCGTGGCGAGGCGACCGCCGGGGCCACGGGCTTTGTCCCAAACGCGCACCGCATGACCGGCCGCACTCAGCACTTGGGCGCAGCGGCTCCCGGCCACGCCTGCGCCGATGACTGCGATTGAGAGCACTTTTTCCATGACCCAAAGACTACGCACAAAACGCGTCCTTGTCGCGTCAATAAGCACATTTGCTGAAAAAATGGCATCATCTAGCGCGTCAAACTTGAGTCAACGTCAGGACAACATCATGAGCACCTTATACCGAAGCGGGGCTGTAGCGCGCATGCTGCGCATGCCCGTGGCCACCCTCAGGGTCTGGGAGCGGCGCTATGCACTGACCGACAGCGAGCGCAGTGCCAGCGGCCAGCGCCTCTACAACTCGGCCGATGTGCAGCGCTTGGCCTTGATGAAACAGCTCAGCGACTTGGGCCACGCCATTGGGCAACTGGCCGGCCTGAGCATGGGCGAGCTGCAAGCGGTGGCCAACACCCATGCGGGCACCTTGGCGGCCCAGCGCGGCGTGAACCTGAGCGCCGCCAGCAGCGTGACCGGCAGCAGCCTCAGTGGCAGCACCACCGCGCCGCCGAGCTGGGCGCTGGCCGGCCCCGCTGCCGAGGGTTTGCTGCGCCGCCTGCAACGCCCCGCCGTGCGCCGCCAACTGGGCGCCGACAACGCCCTGCCCGTGCTGTGGCAAGCGGGCAGCAAAAGCAAGGCCGCCAGCGCTGCCGAGCCGATGCTGTCCTTGATGGTGCACGTGTACCCGCAGTTGCCCGAGGCCTCGGCGCTGCCGCTGGCCAGCGCCTCGCGCCACGCCCTGCTGTACCGCTTCGGCAGCGAGAACCAGGCGCAGCAGTTGCTCGCCGCCGGGGTGCTGCTTTTGTGCGAGCCGCAACCCGACGCCGCACTGGCCTCGTGGCTGTCTTTGCTCTTGCAGCAGCCCAGCCAAGCCCCGATCACGGCCCTGGCCCCGGGCGGCCCCAGCCCCAGGCCGCGCCGCTGGGACGACGCCGCACTGGCCGACTTCGCCGGGCTTTCCACCACCGTGGCCTGTGAGTGCCCGCGCCACTTGGCGGAGATCGTGATGCAGCTCAGCCACTTTGAGGCGTATTGCGCCAGTTGCGAAGCGCAAAGCGCCCGGAGCCCCACCGACGCCGCACTGCACGCCGAGCTCGGCCGCCTCACGGCCACCGCCCGCAGCTTGTTCGAGCAAGGCCTCGAACAAGTTGCACGGCATGAGGGTTTATTGCCGCGCCCATGAATTGGGGAGTGGTGCCACACTTGCTTCGACGCAGCAGGGGCAAGGCCGCCATGACACTCAATCACTTCAGCTCCGATCAGTTTGCTGTGTCGCGCTTTGCACCGCACGGCCGCACCGAGGCGCAGGTTCAAGGCCGGGTCTTGCGCTGCGTCAGCTGGGGGCCGTTCAACCAAGAGTTGCTGCAAGCGCATTGCCGCCTGCTGACCGAAGTGGGCCGGCACCTGCCCAAGGACCGGCGCTACCTGGAACTCATCGAGTTCAGAGACAGCCTGCTCATGCCTCGCGAAGCCTGGGCGGTGATCAGCGACTTCATCGACCACGTTGTGGCCAACAAGGCCGCCGCCCAGGCCACCGTGCTCGTCCTCGACACCCACGTTGAGGGCTATGAGCTGTTTGGCAAGCGCTGCGAAGCGCTTTGGTCCCGCTCCCGCCCGGTGCACACCGTCAGCACCCGCTTGATGGCCGAAGCCCGCATCGAGCAGCTACTGGCCGAGCACCAACTCGACGACGACTACCACCGCGCTGGCCAGCCACGCTCCATGGCCACGCCAAGTCCAGCGCCACGCTGACTTCGCTCTGACACACTCCCGGCACCAGACGGGAGCCATGCATGAGCCGTAACGACGGCAGCTTGAATCAGAAAAAGCTCCTCCTCGGCCTGCTGCTGGCCGGCTCGGCCGCTGCGCAAGAAGCGCCCGAGAAGCCCAAGCCCGCCGCCACGGAGGGCAGCAGCCCTGCGCAGTTGGAGAAGGTGGAAGTCAAAGGCCCGGCCAGTGCCGCAACGCGCCGCAGGGCCAGCACGGCCAGCAAGATCGTCATCGACCGCGACGAGTTGGCCCGCTACGGCGACACGCAGCTTGGCGACGTGCTGCGCCGCCTGCCCGGCGTCACGATTGGCGGCCGGCCCGGGCGCGGCGGCGACATCCGCATGCGCGGCTTGGGCGGTGGCTTTACGCAGATCCTGATTGACGGCGAGCGGGCGCCAGCCGGCTTCAGCGTGGAGCAACTGCCGCCCGATCAGGTGGAGCGCATCGAGATCTTCCGCGCGCCCACTGCCGAAACGGGCGCGCGCGCCGTGGCGGGCACGATCAACATCATCCTGCGCGAAGCACTCACCAAGAGCGCCCACGAAGCCCGCGCCGGGGTGGGCGTTGACCGCCGCGAGCCGCAGGCCGACTTCAGCTGGACGCGCAACCTCAAAGCCGGCGGCCCCAAGGGCGACGACTGGGTGGGCGCGCTCTCCTTGAGCGGCAACCTGCAGCGGCGCTTCAACGACATCGACGTGGAAAGCCGAAGCGTGGACGCGAGCACCGGCCTGACGCGCAGTGCCTCCACGCAAAAGGGCGAAACCCTCAGCCGCAGCGCCACCCTGAACGCCAATGCCCGATTGCGTTGGCGCCTGAGCGACACCCAAAGCCTGCACCTGTCGCCCTTCGCTTTCATTTCGGGCAGCCGGGGCAACACCCAGTTCAAGACACAGGGCTTCAGTAGCTTTGACGAAGCGCGGGGCCGCAATGAATCCAGCAACACCGCCCTGCGCCTGAATGCCACTTGGCAGTGGCGCACACCGCCGCCCGCCGTGCCCACTGCTGGCCCTCAAGCGGCACCCGCCAGCCTTCAGCGCTGGGAGCTGCGCACCGGCCTGGGCCGCAGCCGCGCCGTGAACGACAACGAGCGCTTTGAAAGCCTGGCCGAGCAGCTGCGCCGCACGCAGAAGGACCACACCGAAACGGTGGACGACAACGCCACGCTGGGCGCCAAATGGAGCGTACAGACCACGCGCGAGCACCAGTGGGTGACCGGCCTGGAGCTCGAAGCCGGCCAGCGCGAGCAGCTGCGCCAAACGCTGGAGAACGGCAGCCCCAAGCCGGGCTTGGAGGAGTTCGGCGACAGCCTCTCGGCGCGCACCCAGCGCATCGCCGCCTATACACAAGACGAGTGGAGCCCGAACAAGCAGTGGTCCGTTTATGCGGGCCTGCGCTGGGAGCAAATCAGCACACGCGGCGACGCAGGCGGCGTCATTCCCACGGCCACCAACACCTCGCGCGTGGCCTCGCCCCTGTTTCATCTGCTCTGGAAACCCGAGGCCTTCCCCAAAGACCAAGTGCGCCTGAGCTTGACGCGCAGCTACCGCGCGCCCGGCCTGAACGACCTCATCGCGCGGCCGGTGGTGAACGCCAGCTACCCGAACGGACCCAACCCGCAAACCAGCCCCGACCGCGCGGGCAACCCAGGGCTCAAGCCCGAACTGGCCACCGGCATCGACCTCAGCCTGGAGCACTGGCTGGCCACCGGCGGCGTGCTCATGGTGAGCGGCTACGTGCGCGAGGTGAATGGCCTCATCCGCAACCTGCTGGCCCAAGAGACCGTGCCCTGGGACGCCAGCCCCCGCTGGGTCAGCCGCCCCCGCAACCTGGACCGCGCCCGCAGCAGTGGCATTGAATTGGAGGCCAAGGCCCGGCTGGATGAACTCTGGGAAGACGCGCCGGACGACCTGGCCGGCCTGCTGCTGCGCGCCAACCTCGCTCTCTTTCAAAGCAAAGTGGAGGGCATTCCCGGGCCCAATAACCGGCTCGAACAGCAGCCCAAGGGCACGCTGAACCTGGGCCTGGATTACCGCTGGAAGGCAGGCTTCGGCAGCGGCTTCAACCTCAGCATCGTGCCCGGCGGCACCATCCAGCAAACGCCCATCCTGCAACGCGAAGACAACCTGCGCCGCGTCTGGGACGCCTACCTGAGCTGGACCAGCGGCGACCCGCGCGATGGCATCAATTGGCGACTCTCCCTGGCCAATCTGGCACCGCTTGAAACGCGGGTGCTCAGCAGCGTGGAGAGTGGCGGCGTGCGTTCCACCACGCTGGACCGCAAGCGGACTTTCATGGTTTGGAACTTGCGGGCGGAGACGCGGTTTTAGCGCGCCAACCAAGCCGTCGCTTCGCGGCGAATGGAGTCGCGCAGGTCCTCCTGCAATTCATCGCTCACGT
>JBKCVH010000197.1:0-16259 GCA_046317675.1 Burkholderiales bacterium | reverse complement strand
AAGATGCGCTCATGCCAGCTCGATTCGGCGACGCTCGCGGTGCTCAAAGCCGTCATCACCTTGCCAAAGAAGCTGCAACTCGCCGGCTTGCTCAACCCGCAACCAAAACACCCAGTACGGGTTGGCCGCGATGGCCGCATGCAGATCAACGGCACACGCAAGTTCACCGTTGAACCAAGCTTCAAAGCGGCGCACGATGCTTCGCGGCAAACGCTGACCTTGAGCGTCCAAGCGATGGCCACTTTCCATCGGATGCTGAAGCAGCGTCCGAATTTCAACGGCCTCCCCGGCCTTGACCCGTGCCGGAACAGTGAGCAAAGTTCGAGTCGACACCTAGCCACCCTCCACACAAGCCGCAAGCGTGACCAGAACGCGGACTTGCTGCCGCCAGATCGAGCCATCGGCCAACTCGGCCAGCGCAATCAGGGTTTGCGAAGTGGCGAGCCGGATGCGTGTCTGGATGTGCGGCCGCGCACTGCGCGGCCCGAACTGCACTTGTGCAACTTCGGGCGATGGGTTGAGCTCTGCAAGCAAAAGCAAACGCAGCACCTGCTCCGTTCCAAGCACGCCCACTTCCACAGGCACGGAGTTGCCGTTCTCAACCAGTTCGGGCACCAGCAGCTGAACCTTACCGTCTCGCACGCTGCGACCTTGGGCGAATCGCTCGACGGCCTGATTGAGCGAATCCGGGCTCGACATGACCGGACTCACAGCCAAAAGAAGAAGGCTACGGCGGACCAACATCAGCGCAAGCTGCTCAAGAACGCCACCACGTCTTCAACCTCTTGGGCGCTCAGCACAGGCTTGTCTTGGAGGGCTGAAGGGACGCGGCTGGCGGTCGGCAATCGGTGGAAGGAGGGCATGAGCGAGTCAGGGTTCAGCCATCTCGCATCGGCCACCCGCAAACGCAATTGCGCTTCGCTCCAACGGCTTCCGGCACCACTCAAGTTCGTCGAAATGGTGGCTTGCACTGGCTCGTCGGGGAACGGACCGCTGTGGCAAAGCAGGCAAAGGCCGCGCTGGCGGCTGAGCACAATGGCGCGCCCCTGCTGCGCATTCCCCGGCAACTGGGTGAGCGGCTGCGGCACGCCATCGCCGACCACGGCGAGTTGGATGGCGAGCACGCAGCTCAGCAACATCAGCTTGCAGCTGTGAGTTGATCACCGAGTGGCAGGGAGCGAATGCGTCGGCCGGTGGCCGCGAACACCGCATTCAGCACGGCAGGCACCGCCACAGCAATCGTAGGCTCGCCAACACCGCCCCAAAAATCGCCACTCGGCATCACGATGGTTTCGACTTTGGGCATCTGCGCCATGCGCAACAAAGGGTAGGTATCGAGATTGGTCTCCAGCATGCGCCCATCCTTGACGGTGCTGCGGCTGTACAGCGTGCTCAGCCCGTAGGCAAAGGACCCCTCCACTTGCGCCGCGATTTGCTGAGGATTGACCGCGTGTCCGCAGTCGGTGGCGGCCACGATGCGGTGCACACGCAGCCCCCCGTCTCGGCTCACCGACACCTCAGCACAAGCGGCCACGTAGCTGCCGAAACCATGGCACTGGGCCAAGCCTCGGAACACGGGCAAGCCGCCAATCTTCGGGGCCGGCTTGCCCCAACCGGCGCGAGACGCTGCCGCCTCCAAGACGGCAAGATGCTTGGGGTGCTTGTGCATGAGCTCGCGCCGCATTTGCAGGGGGTCTTTGCCCGTGGCATGCGCCAGTTCGTCAAGGAAGCATTCCAGGTAGAACGTGTTCTGGTTCAAATTCACGCCGCGCCAAAAGCCCGGTGGCACATGCGGGTTGCGCATGGCATGGTCAATCAGCAAGTGCGGCAAGGTGTAGCCCAGTAAGGCATCTCCGCCACTGGCACTGAGCCCCTGGAAAACGACGGGATCCAGCCCATTGCGCACGTTCTGCGGAAACAGACCGGCCAGAATTGACTGGCCTGAGATCCGCATGTGAAGCGCGCTGACTTCGCCCTTCGCATCCAGCCCTGCGCTGAGCCGGCACTGCGTAACCGGGTGGTAGAAGCCGTGTGCCATGTCTTCCTCACGGCTCCAAAGCAGTTTCACTGGAACTCCGGGCAACTCTTTGGCAATGCTGACGGCCTGCCGCACCCAGTCGTGTACGGCGCCGCGCCGACCAAAGCCTCCACCGAGATGGAGCTTGTAAACCTCGCACTGCGCGGGCGGCAAGCCGGCGGCCTCAGCGGTGGCGGCCAAGGCGCCCTCGCCGTTCTGCGTGGGGGTCCAAACCTCACAGCGCTCAGGCGTCCAGCGCGCCGTGGCGTTCATGGGCTCCATCGTGACGTGATGCTGAAACGGGTAGCTGTACTCCGCTTCAATGCGCCGGCTCGCAACTGCAAGCTGCTCCAAGGCTTGCCCTTGGGTGTTGCCCACGGCAGCTTGACTGGCGAGCAAGCCTTCCCGGTTGCGCGCGTCAATGTCAGATTGCTGCACCCCCGCATGCGGACCCAAGTCCCACTCGATGGGCAAGGCATCAAGGGCCTTTTTGGCTCGCCACCAGGTATCGGCGACGACGGCCACGGCGGAAGAACCCACCCGCACGACCTTCTTCACGCCGCGCAATCCGAGCACAGCCTGTTCGTTCACGCTCTTGATGTTGCCGCCGAACACGGGGCAATCCTTGATCGCAGCATTGAGCATGCCCGGCAGCACAAGGTCGGCGCCATAAACCTGCTTGCCGTTGGTTTTCTCGCGCGTATCGAGCCGCGCCAAGGGCTTGCCGGCAAGGCGCCACTGTTTGGGATCCTTCAAGGCCACCTCAGCGGGCGGAGTTAGCTTGGCGGCAGCTGCCACCAACTGCCCAAAGCGGGCGCTCTTTTGGGTTGGAGCATGCGCCACCACTCCTTCACGAACGCTGCAATCCTGCACCGGGACACCCCACTGCGTGGCGGCCGCTTGGACCAACATGGCACGCGCCTGGGCCCCGCCCTTGCGCATGGCCGCCTGGGAATCGCGCACGCCACGGCTGCCGCCCGTAGAAAAGCTCCCCCAGGGCCGCTGCCGCTTGAGACTTTGGCCCGGTGTGGGGTATTCGGTGCGCACAAGGCGCCAGTCAGCGTCCATTTCCTCAGCGACCAACTGAGCAAGCCCCGTCAGGGTCCCCTGCCCCATCTCGCTGCGCGCAATGCGCACGATGACAAGGTCATCGGGTTGAACCACCACCCAAGCAGTCAGCTCATCGGCTGATGCAGCCTCCGCGCCCACCGCCAACACCAGCGAACCCGCAGCAATACTGCCCAAGAAGGCGCGGCGCTGCATGAGGAGCGCGCTCATGCCTTGCTCCCAGCCAAGTGCGTCACTTCAATGTCCTTCGCGGGCACGCCAGCAGCCAACAAGATACCAGCACGCACCCGGTTGTAAGTGCCGCATCGGCAGATGTTGCTGATAGCCGCATCAATATCCGCCACCGACGGCTTCTTCTTTTGTTTCATCAAGGCTGCGGCTGCCATGAGCATGCCGCTCTGGCAGTAGCCACATTGGGGCACGTCGAGCGCTACCCATGCCTTCTGCAAGGGGTGGCTTCCATCCTTGGACAGACCCTCAATCGTGACGACCTTTTGCTGCGGCGATACCGCGCTTGCCGGCATCACGCAACTGCGCACGGGTGCGCCATCAATGTGAACCGTGCAGGCCCCGCATTGGGCTACGCCACAGCCGTACTTGGTGCCGGTCAAACCCAGCTCCTCGCGCAACACCCAAAGGAGCGGCGTATCGGCGTCCGCATCGTGCTCCCGAACCCGACCATTGACGTTCAAACGTGGCATTTGCAACCTCACTATTGAGTCAATAACTCTAGCGGCCTTCGAGTTGGGCCGTGAATGCTTCGCGCGATCCAGTAAATTCGGGCCATGCTCAAGAGTCTGGCCGCCGTTAAGTGGCCGCTGACGCGCCCCTCGCGCCCGGCGACCGATCCTCAGGCCAATCCCGCCTCGTTCGACATCCTTGCACCCCTGTTGGGCTATCTCAACAAGGCGGACGTCAAGCGCGTGCGCGACGCCTTCAAGTTCGCTGACGAAGCCCACTTGGGGCAGCGGCGCAAGAGTGGGGAGCCGTACATCACCCACCCGCTTGCGGTCGCTGGCATTTGCGCCGGCTGGCGGCTTGACGTGCAGGCCTTGCAAGCGGCGCTGATGCACGACGCCATGGAGGACTGCGGCGTTACCAAGAGCGAGCTCATCGAGCGGTTTGAGGCCCCCACCGCCGAGTTGGTGGACGGGCTCACCAAACTGGACAAGCTTCAGTTCAGCAGCAAAGAAGAATCGCAGGCCGAGAGCTTCCGCAAGATGCTGTTGGCAATGGCCCGTGACGTTCGCGTGGTGCTCGTCAAGTTGGCAGACCGCCTCCACAACATGCGCACCATGGATGCCATGGCGCCCGAAAAGCAAAGGCGCATTGCGGTAGAGACCCTCGAGATTTACGCCCCCATCGCGCACCGGCTTGGGCTGAACCAAACCTACCGGGAGTTGCAAGAGCTCAGCTTCCGCTACATCCACCCTTGGCGTTACGCGGCCCTTGAAAAAGCCGTGGAAGCAGCCAAGGGCAAACGGCGAGATTTGATCGAGCGCATTGAACGTGAAGTGCATCGCGCCTTCGAGCAAGCAGGGCTGCGGATGCAGATCCAGTGGCGCTCCAAGACGCTGTACTCGATCTTTCAAAAGATGCGCGACAAGCACCTGAGCTTTGCCCGCGTCACCGATGTGTTTGGCTTTCGCATCATCCTGGACGAGTTGCCCCAGTGTTACCTGGCCCTTGGCGTGCTGCACCAGCTCTACAAGCCGCAAGATGGACGTTTCAAGGACTACATCGCCTTGATGAAGCCCAACGGCTACCAGTCGCTGCACACCACCTTGATCAACCCGTTGGGTGGCGCCGTTGAGTTCCAGATTCGCACGGAAGCCATGCACCTGGTGGCCGAGCAAGGCGTCGCTGCCCACTGGCTCTACAAGTTAAAGGGCGGCAGCGCTGAAGCGCAGCAACTCGGTTCACGTTTGCTGCAGTCCTTGCTTGACATCCAGCAAGACACCCGAGATGCCGGCGAGTTCTTGGAGCACGTCCGGATTGACCTTTTTCCGGATTCGATCTTCGTCTTCACCCCCAAGTCCCGCATCGTCAACCTACCCAAAGGCGCCACGCCCGTTGATTTCGCCTACGCCATCCACACCAATGTGGGTGACCACTGCGTTGCGGCCCAGGTGAATGGCGAGATGGTGCCTTTGCGCCATGCCTTGCACAGCGGCGACGTGGTGGAGATCGTGACGGCGCCCACGGCCAAGCCCAACCCAACGTGGCTTGGCTTTGTGCGCACTGGACGCGCACGCAGCAAGATTCGGCACCACTTGCGCACCTTGGCGCACGAGGAAGCCAGGGAGCTTGGGCAGAAGATGTTGGCGCAAGCCTTGCGCAGCGAAGGCTTGGCACTTCCTCCGCGCGACGAAGAAGCCAGCGCCGCCATCTGGCAAGCACTGGCACGCTGGGCCGGCTTACGCCAACCCGATGACTTGTTGATGGAGATTGGCATCGGCCGCAAGTTCGCCGGCATCGTGGCCAAGCAGATGGCGCGCATGCTGCGCGACTCGGGGAAGAAGCCCGATGCCGTCTTGCTCACGATGGGCCGCTACAGCATGGAGGATGCCGGTGAGCAAGGCTTGGTATTGCTTGACGGGAGCGAAGGCGCATCCGTAGCCTATGCGCCCTGCTGCCACCCCATTCCGGGTGACGAGATTCGCGGCTATCTCGGGCGCGGGGAAGGCCTCTTGGTGCACACCGCTGACTGCGCCACGGGCCGCAAGCTTTTTTCGCGCGACAGCGACCACTGGATTGGCGTCGCTTGGAGCGATGAACTCACCCGCCCCTTCGAAGCTGAGATTGGCCTGCTTCTGACCCATGCGAAGGGCGTTCTTGCCCAGGTTGCGACGGCTGTGAGCAGCGCCGAGGCCGACATCAACCACGTGGAGATGGAGAAGGAAGAAACGCTGGACCGCGAGACGGCGGAGATGCGAATGCACATTGCCGTCGCCGACCGACAGCACTTGGCCGACGCATTAAGGGCCATCAAGCGGCTGAGCGCAGTCAGAAAAGTCTGGCGCGTCAAACCCTAAAGCGGGTCGCTTCAGCGGTTCGCCCTTACGGGCTGGGCAATGGACGCGCCGGGTACTGAACCTCGATGATTTCGAGAACTTCATCTCCACCCGGTGTGCGAAGCCGCACCTCATCACCGACTCGAGCTTTGATGAGCGCACGTGCCACCGGAGAGATCCAACTCACCTCACCTTGCAGGTGTTGAACCTCGTCGATCCCTTTGATGGTGACCGTGCGCTCTTCGCCACGGGCATCGGCGTAAGTCACGGTGGCGCCGAAAAACACCTGGTCTGAGCCCGCATGCACTGAAGGATCGACCACCTCAGCGCGCTCTAGACGTTTGATCAGGAACCGAGTACGGCGGTCAATTTCGCGCAGGCGTTTCTTGCCGTACAAGTAATCACCGTTTTCACTGCGGTCGCCATTCAAGGCAGCCCAGTGAACGGTCTCGACGATCTTGGGGCGCTCTACATCGAGTAGCTCCAACAACTCGGCACGCAAACTCGCGTAACCCGCGGGAGTCATGTAGTTTTTGGTGCCTACCGGCAAGGCCGGCGAGGAGGGTTCATCGTCCTCGTCGTCAACCTCTGATTCCTTGGTGAAGGCTTTACTCATGGCATGGCGCTGAAATGCAAAACGGCTTGATCTCGTAGAAGATCAAGCCGTTTTGACTTTGTTGGTGCGGCTGGCAGGAATCGAACCCACGACCCCTTGGTTCGTAGCCAAGTACTCTATCCAACTGAGCTACAGCCGCACAGCAAAGAAAGCGACTATAGCATTGAAACTCAGATAACCCGAGCGGCTTGTTCCAAAGCTTGCATTCGCTCAGCGGTATGGCCGCCATGTTCGGCCAGTTCAGCAAGGCGCAACCAACTGCGGCGGCGCCAGTTGGCGGGCAAGCGGGCATCGGCAGCGGCTGTACTCAAAAACAGCTGGGCCTTGCCCCAAAGCTGAAGTTCGGCCAGCGCATGCCCCAGTACCAAAGGAACGAAGGGATCGCGAGGAAGTGCTTGCAGCGCCGACTCCAAGCGGGGCAACCAATCGGGCCCGAGACCTGGCATCACTCCGAGGAGCGCAAGGGCCAGCGTTTGCCGCTCGTCATCCGCTCGCTTGGAAAGCTCGTCCCAGAAAGGACGCAACCATTGCCGGCCCTCGCTGGCCGCACCCATCTGGCCACTGCGTTCGGCCGCCCGCGCCACGATGAAAGCATCCCGGCGCTCGTTGCCGTCCAGTTGACTCCAGGCTCCGCGCACTTGATCGGCATCGCGCGCTGCGTCCAGCAAGTCAAAAGCCAAGGAGCGCATCAAGCTTTGCGCCACACCCGGTGCAAAGCCCTGGTGCTTGGCCAGGAGCCGGGCACCGCGCAATGCTTCCAGAGGGTCGCGTGCCAAGCGTGCCGCCTGCAATCGAAGGCGAAGTGCCAACGTTCGGCGCCCTGCCCCCGGCGGCAACTCGGCCAAATGCGCCAAGGCAGCGGGGGCATCCCGGTCGTCGAGTGACCACGCTGCCGCCTGCAATCGAGCTGCATCCAGTTGTTCTCGCGGCAAGTCTTGCTGCAGAGCAGCCTCCAAATGCTCTTGACGCTGCTTGCGGTCCTGCAATCGATGGGAGGCTTCCGCAGCCAGCAAGTGAGCCAAGGCCACGGCTTGCGCGTCGGCATAAAGCTCTGGGGCGTTGCGCTGCAACAGCAGCAAGCGCTGCAAGGCCTTTTGAGCTCGCGCAAACCGCCCGCCCCAAAGCAGCACGAGGGACTCGCGCAGCAGGCTCTGCGCACCACGATCACGCTGGGCCAAACGCCACTCGCGCGCCCGGCGCGGCAAGGTGAACAAGCTCTGCAGCGAATGCAGCGCAAAGAACATCAGCAAGCAGGCGCCAATGACGAGCAACAGGAACAGGTTCAGCGAGAGATCAACCCGCCAGCCACTCCAGTACAGACTGACCAAGCCGTCGTTGCGGCCCAGGGTGAGCGCCGCGACCAAAGCCACGGCGAAAAGAAGGGTGAGCCAAATGATGCCGCGCATGCCCGTCCTTCAGCGCACCACGCCGCCAGCTGCCGCCAAGGCGGCCAAGCTGTCGTCAGGGCGTGGCCAAGCCACGGGCTTGGCTTGGGCTTGCACTTGGCGCAGCAACTCCAAGGCCAGCTGGGTGCGGCGCTGCCGCGTATCGGCATAGCGCTCCAGAGCGCTGACGGTGGCGGCAAGGTCAAGGCGCGCGGCCTCGAATTGCCGGCTCATCAGGGCAAGGCGCGCATTGAGAAGGCGCAGCTTCAAGTTCTCACGAAGCAAGAAGCTTTGCTCCGGCGCCAAGAGCAAGGCCTCCGGGTTGTCAATGCGCGTCACGCGCACCAAGCTTTTCATCTCAAGCCAGGCATCGCCGGCCAGTTGCCGACTACCAGCCATCCACCGCTCCCAGCCGGTGCGCGGTGCCCCGCCTTCTTCGGGTTTGGGCTGAGCCGCACGGGCGGACGGCTGGCGTTGAGCCTCGGTCAAGAGCGGCATTTCATCCACCAAGCGCGCCACCTCGTCCAGACGCATGGCCAAGGTCCCTGCATCAACCGCACTCACCGCTTTGAGCCGATCCAAGTCCCGCAGCACTGCACGGCGCACGCCTTCAAGGCGTGCCTGCTTGTGCCGCTGCAGCCGTTCGTCGGCTTGCCGCAAGGCGGTAATGAGCGGCTCGGCGCTGCCGACCAGAGCGGTTTGTTGTGCCGCAAGGCGAAGGCCCGATTCCAAATCGCTCACGACGTTTTCGTCTCGAGAGCGGCTGAATGACTGCAGCAGATCCTCCAGTTGAGCCCGCTGCAGGGCCACTTCAGCCAGCTTGGCCTCGGCCAGAGACAGCTTGGCCGCCAGTTCACGCAGTTGGTCACTGCTGGCCGCGGCAGTGCTCTTGGCCTCTTGGGCCAAGCTCTGGCTGCTGGCCTGGCGGCGCACGAGCTCTTGCTCCAAGTCACGCAGGCGATTGTGGGTTTGCCAGACCAAGCCCAAGGCCACCAAACTCAGCACGGCAGCCACTGCCAATCCAGCCATAGGAACGCCCGAAGAGGCGGCGCTGGGCGGCGCAGGCGGTGTCTCAATCGGGGGCGGCACGTCGGCGGCAGGGCTAGTCATGTCGAAGATTCTAGGTAGCGAGTTCAGCCACCCATGCGTGATAAGCCCGAGCCACATCGGCGGGCCGAGGCGGAACGACCTTGGCTGCTCCCAATTGCCAGCCCAAAGCGCGCGCACTGTCGGCAATGCGGGAGTGCGTGAACAGGGCGGGTGGCGGGCTCGCGGCAAGCTCCGGACGCGCCGCCGCCAGGTGGCCAAGTGCCTCGCTGCTGCTGAACAACCAAAGCGCAGGGCTCGCCAGCAAAGCCTGCAACTGGGCTTCAGGCAGAGGCGCCGCACTGCGGCGGTAAATGGTTTGAACGTCCACCTGGGCGCCCTCGCCCCGCAGGCGCTCAATCAACCAGTCTCGGCCCCCATCGCCCCTCAGCCAGAGCACGCGCTCACCTTGCCAGGGGCGCTCAGCCTGCAACAGGGGCCACAAGGTTTCGGAGTCGAACTGCTCAGCGTCGTTTGGCGGTGACAACACCCGCGCCACACCCCGCTCACGCAGGGCGGCGGCGGTACCCGGCCCGACACAAATTGCCAGCAAATGGC
This sequence comes from Burkholderiales bacterium, assembly GCA_046317675.1. Classification (GTDB taxonomy): domain Bacteria; phylum Pseudomonadota; class Gammaproteobacteria; order Burkholderiales; family Burkholderiaceae_C; genus Inhella. The sequence goes on along the minus strand of JBKCVH010000197.1, from coordinate 6,515 downwards.
GGGGCCACGCCAGGGTTGAACCCTGCCAAAGCGCTTGCACTGCAGCAGGGCTGGTGAAGAACACCGCCTGCGCCGAAGACAGCGCAGCACGCGATGGCGCGATGGCCTCTTGCACAGGCGAAACCGCGATCAAGGGCAGGCTGCAAACCGGCACCTCCAGCGCCGTCAAGGCTTCAAGCCAAGAGGCCGCTTGTTCAGCCGGGCGCGTCAGCACCAAAGGTGGGTTAGGCACCTTGGGCCCGCAAGCGCTCGGCAACTTGGTTACCCAGTTGCTCGGCCTGCTGCAAGTCCTGAACGGGGGCATTGCCTTCAGCCAGCAGCAGCCGGCCTTCCACGCCAAAGGCGGCTTGCAATTGCAGTTGGCCCTGCTTCCAGGTTGCATGGGCTGCCAATGGCACGCTGCAACTACCACCCAGGGCACGCGACACCGCCCTCTCAGCAGCGCAGGCCAACCAAGTCTCCCGGTGGCCCAAACGCTCCAAAGCCTGAATCAAATCAGACCGGCCACCCAGCACCTCAATGCCCAAGGCCCCTTGCCCGGCACAAGGCACTAGCTGCGGAAGCGCCGTCCGAATGCGGTCGCCAAGGCCAAGGCGTTTGAGACCAGCGGCGGCCAGCACGATGGCATCGAACTGCCCCTCATCCAGCTTTCGCAGCCGCGTCTGCAAATTCCCGCGCAGGGGCTCTAGCTTCAAATCGGGCCTCAGCGCGAGGAGCTGCGCCTGCCGACGCAAGCTGCTGGTGCCCACCACCGCGCCCAGCGGCAATTCCTGGAGCGAAGCAAAGCGGGGGCTCACCAAGGCATCTGCAGGGTCTTCGCGTTCGAGCACTGCGGCCAACACGAAGCCCTCCGGCAAGTCCATCGGCACGTCTTTCAGCGAATGCACGGCCAAATCGGCCTGCCCTTGCTCCAGTGCCAATTCGAGCTCTTTCACGAAGAGGCCCTTGCCGCCTATCTTGGACAGGCTGCGGTCCAGCACTTCATCGCCCCGGGTAGAAAGCGGCAAGAGGCGCACCGTGGCGCCCAGTTCGTCGCGCAGTCGGGTGGCCACATGTTCGGCCTGCCACAGGGCCAACGGGCTCTGGCGGGTGGCAATCGTCAATTGCATTTGCATGCCTCCACTCTAGCTTTCGCACGAAGGCAGTCCGCCTTTGTGAAGAAACTCGATATCAAAAACCATGTAACTCAATTACATTTCAGCATCACTTCATGCCATCTCGGACAGCCATGCCACGCCCTACCCCCTCCAAGGACTCTGCGGCCAAAGACCAACCGCTGCGCGACGACATTCGGCTGCTCGGCCGCCTTCTGGGTGAAGTGATTCGTGACCAAGAGGGTCGTGAGTCCTACGAGCTCGTGGAACGCATTCGCCAGCTCAGCGTGGCGTGGCGGCGTGCGCAAGACCAAAGCGCAGGCAAGCAAATCGACAAGCTGCTCAAAAGCCTCTCGGCCGACCAAGCCGTGATGGTGATTCGCGCCTTCAGCTACTTCAGCCACCTGGCCAACCTGGCCGAGGACCGCCACCACGTGCGCCGGCGCGAGCACCACGAGCGCGAAGGCCACGTGCAGGCTGGCTCGCTGGCCTACAGCTTGGAGCAAATGCACGAAGCCGGTGTCCGCCCGGCCGACGTGAGCGCTTTGCTGCAGCGCGCCCACATCGCCCCCGTGCTGACCGCTCACCCGACCGAGGTGCAGCGCAAGAGCATCTTGGACGCTGAACGGGCCGTCGCCCACTTGATTGCCGACCGGGACTTGCTCGGCCTGCCCCGCGACTTGCAGCGCAATGAAGACGCGCTTCGCGCCCGCATCACCCAGCTTTGGCAAACGCGCATGCTGCGCTACAGCAAGCTCACCGTAGCCGATGAGATCGAGAACGCCCTCTCCTACTACCCGGCCACCTTCCTGCGCGAGATTCCCAAGCTTTACCAGGACCTTGAGGAGGCCCTGCCCGGGCAAGACCTGCCCGCCTTCTTGCGCATGGGCCACTGGATTGGCGGCGACCGCGACGGCAACCCCAATGTGGGCGCCGCCACCATGCGCCATGCCCTGAAGCGGCAGAGCGAGGTGGCCTTGCGCCACTACCTGGTTGAGCTGCACGAACTCGGTGCCGAGCTCAGCATCTCGGCCCGCTTGGCCCAGGTGAGCCCCGCCATGCAGGCCCTGGCCGAACGCAGCCCCGACACCAATGCCCACCGCATGGACGAGCCCTACCGCCGCGCCCTCACGGGCATGTACGCGCGCCTGGCTGCCACCCTGCATGCGCTGACTGGCACCGAGGCCCTGCGCCACGCCGTGGCCCCGCAAGACCCGTACACCAGCCCGGCCGAACTGCTGGCGGACCTGCGCGTCATTGAAGACAGCCTGCGCCAACACCATGCCGAGGCGCTCATCGGTCAGCGCTTGGCACCGCTGCAGCGCGCGCTGCAAGTCTTTGGCTTCCACCTTGCCACCTTGGACTTGCGCCAAAGCAGCGATCAACACGAAGCGGTGGTGGCCGAGTTGCTGGCCGTGGCGCGCATCGAGCCCGAATACAGCCAGCTGGACGAAACCGCCAAGCGCGCCTTGCTGTTGCGCCTGCTGCAAGAGGCCCGCCCCTTGCGGGTGGTGGGTGCCAACTACAGCGCGCATTCAGTCGGCGAAATGGCCGTGTTTGAAGCCGCGCACGAAACACTGCGCGCCTACGGCCGCGAGGCCATTCGGCACTACATCATTTCGCACACCGAGTCGGTCAGCGACCTGCTTGAAGTGCTTTTGCTTTGTAAAGAGGCCGGTCTCATGCGCGGCAGCCTCAGCCTGCAAGCCGAGTGCGACCTCATCATCAGCCCCCTCTTTGAAACCATTGGCGACCTGCGCGAAGCGCCGGCCATCATGCGCGCCTTCTATGCGCTGCCGGGCATCCAGCAACTGGTAAGCGCCAGCGGCAACGAGCAAGACATCATGCTCGGCTACAGCGACAGCAACAAAGACGGCGGCATGTTCACCAGCAACTGGGAGCTGTACCGCGCGGAACTGGCCCTGGTCGAGCTCTTCACGGAACTCAAGGGGCAGCATGGCGGTCCACTCCTGCGCCTGTTCCACGGCCGAGGCGGCACCGTCGGTCGAGGCGGCGGCCCCAGCTACCAAGCCATCTTGGCGCAGCCTCCGGGCACCGTGAACGGGCAAATCCGCCTCACGGAGCAAGGCGAAGTCATTGCCAGCAAGTACGCCAACCCTGACATCGGTCGGCGCAACCTTGAAACCCTGGTGGCCGCCACGCTAGAGGCCAGCCTGCTTCACCCAACCAAAGCAGCCCCCAAAACCTTCTTGGATGCCGCCCAGCATTTGAGCGACGCCAGCTTTGCCGCCTACCGCCACCTCGTCTACGAAACCCCCGGCTTTGCAGACTACTTCTTTGCTGCCACCCCGATTCGCGAGATCGCGGAACTGAACATCGGCTCCCGACCGGCCAAGCGGCCCGGTAGCGGCGGCGGCGCCAAGGCCATCGAAGGCCTGCGCGCCATCCCCTGGGGTTTCAGCTGGGGCCAAAGCCGTGTGGCGCTCCCGGGCTGGTGCGGCTTTGGTTCCGCCGTCAACACCTTCTTGGCCGAAGACCGCGATGCACGGCTCAAGCTTTTGCAGCGCATGCACAAGCAATGGCCCTTCTTCAGAACCCTGCTCTCCAACCTCGACATGGTGTTGGCCAAGAGCGACCTTTCGCTCGCCGCGCGCTATGTCGACCTCGTTGAAGACAAAAAGCTGGGCAAGCGCATTTTTGCTGCGGTCAAGGCCGAGTTCGAAGCCACAGAGACCGCCGTCACCCTCATCACCGGGGACAAAGAACGCCTTGCGAGCAACCCCGCTTTGGCGCGCTCCATTGCACACCGCTTCCCGTACATCGAGCCCTTGAACCACTTGCAAGTGGAGCTCATGCGCCGCTACCGCTCGCTCTCCAACAGCGAGCGCGCTGAAAAGCTAGAGCGCCTGCAGCGCGGGATTCACTTGAGCATCAACGGCATTGCTGCCGGCTTGCGCAACACGGGGTGAGAACTTCGCCAAGCCGCACCCCTGCGGCTTGGCGCTGAGCACCCTAAGCGCTGGTGCGTGCCGCCATGTGCTGCGCCAAGAAGGCGTCGATGCGGCTCCAGAAGTCCTTCACATTGGCTGGCGCACGGAAGCCGTGGCCTTCTTCGGGGTAGATCACCGGCAAACTCCTGTGCCCCAGACCAAAGGTTCGGGAGTCGTCAATGGCTCACTGACCGAAGCGCTGGTCAGCTAAAGGGGCAGCAAGCTGTCGGGAAACCTTACACAACAAAGTGATACACGCCAACCAACGTGACTGGTTCAACCCTACTTTCATAGACAACAACGGGTGCAGCAGCCCCACCGACAATGCCTTGGCACACCAATTGCTAATCCTCTGATGAACTCCGATCACGGAGCAACTCTGAAGAGGACAAGATGATGAAACTCAAGCAAATCGTTGCAGCCGTTGCTGCCGTCGCAGCGTTTGGCGCCCATGCTGGCGTGGTCAAAGTTTGGGGCGAGAGCTACCCCCTCAGCACCCTCAACAGTTTCTACAACTCGTTGGCTGGCCACAGCTCTTCGATCGCGACGGGAACCTTGGACACGGTTAACCTGACCGGTGTCAATCTCTTGTGGGCCGTGCAACCCGCCGACGCCTACACCTCCGCCGAACTGAACACCATGAGCTCCTTCTTGGCAGGTGGTGGTCGGATCGCCTTTATGGGCGAACACGGCAGCTTTATGCCCGCTCAAAACAACCGTATCAATACGGCCCTGAGCAGCCTTGGCGCCTCGATCCAAATCGTCAACACCATGGTCGACCCCGGCTTCCGGACGGCTAGCGTTGCCGATGGCCAAATCAAGGCCCACTCCTTGACCACCGGCGTCACTTCGTACCAGTACGCAGCGTTCGCGCCGCTCACAGTGTCTGGAACGGCCCAAGTGCTCATGACTGGCGAAAATGACACCAATGCAGTGATGATGGCTTACCAGAATATTGGCGCTGGCAGCATCTTTTTGATCACGGATCAAAACGTTTGGGACAACGCTTCGAGCAACTGGGGCAATGGTTCTTTCAGCAACGGCCGCATGTTTGAGAACTTGCTGAGTGGCAATACCAACAACCCGAACAATCCAGTTCCCGAGCCTTACGGCTTGGCGCTGGTCGGGGTCGCTTTGCTCGGCGCTGGCGTTGCACGCCGTCGCAAGGCAGCTTAAGTAGCCCATACAACTTCAAGGAAAGGGGAGCCACTGGCTCCCCTTTTTCGTTTCATCGGACATCTTGTGTCTGATGCTTCAGCCCAGGCCGCGCAGCCGCGCCCGCGATGCTTTGGGAGTCGTTAGAGCCTGAGTCTGGCTTGCCAGAGGTTCGCCACCGAAAATGGGCAGACGGTGTACTTTCGCCTTTCGCCGAGGGGCGAAGATGCGGCTGTGGCCCACCGTCCGGCGACGCCTTTAGCCCTCCCCGATGAACGCACCCCGCTGGATCGCCCACCTCGACATGGACGCCTTTTACGCGTCGGTCGAGTTGCTGCGCTACCCAGAGCTCAAGGGGCAGGCGGTGGTGATTGGGGGTCGGCGGGAGCACGCGCCGCTTGATACGCCACAAGGGCGCGTGTATGCGCGGCTGAAGGACTACACCGGGCGCGGGGTGATCACGACGGCCACTTATGCAGCGCGAGCCTTTGGAGTGCGCTCGGGCTTGGGCATCATGAAGGCGGCGGCGCTGGCGCCAGAGGCCATCTTGCTGCCTGTGGACTTTGTGGCCTACCGGGCCATGAGCCGGCGCTTCAAGGCTGCCGTGGCCGAGATGGCGCCGCTGATTGAAGACCGGGGCATTGACGAGATTTACATCGACCTGAGCCAACTGGCCCTGGAGCGGCAAGGCGCCGGGCATGACCCTTTGGCGGGCCTGCGCGAAGTGGCCCAAGACCTGAAGAACAACGTACGCGCCGCCACCGACGGGCTGAGCTGCTCCATTGGCCTGGCCCCCAACAAACTGCTGGCCAAGATGGCGAGCGAGTTGGACAAGCCCGATGGGCTCACCTTGATCCGCCCCGAGGACTTGACCACGCGCATCTGGCCGCTGGGCGTGCGCAGCGTCAACGGCATTGGCCCTAAAGCGGCTGCGCGCCTGGAGGAGCTGGGCATTGGCAGCATCGGGGAACTGGCCGCTGCCGACCCCGCTTGGCTGGTTCAACGCTTTGGCAAAGCCTATGGAAGTTGGCTGCATGACGCCGCCCATGGGCGCGACGAGCGACCGGTGGTGACCCACAGCGAACCGGTGTCCATCAGCCGCGAAACCACCTTTGAGCGCGACCTCGACGCCCGCCGTGACCGAGCGCAGCTCGGGCGCATCCTCACCCAGCTGTGCGAACAGTTGGCGGCTGACTTGGGCCGCAAGGGTTATGCAGCCCGCACCATCGGCATCAAGCTGCGCTTCGAGGGCTTTCGCACCGTCACCCGCGACCAGACTCTGGCAGAACCGGTGGCATCGGCCGAGGCGTTGCTC
>JBKCVH010000196.1:0-8737 GCA_046317675.1 Burkholderiales bacterium | reverse complement strand
GTCCAGCACGGCTTCCACCGCCTCCAGCCCGTGGGCCTGCTCGCACTTGGCGATGTACTGCTTGGCGTAGACCAAGTAGTCAATGATGGAGCTGGCATCGGTCCACATGCGGAACAGGTAATTGCCCTTGAAGAAGCTGTTGTGGCCGTAGGCGGCGTGGGCAATGACGAGGGCCTGCATGGCCAGGGTGTTTTCCTCCATCAGGTAGCTGATGCAGGGGTCGGAGTTGATGACGATTTCGTAGGCCAGCCCCATCTGGCCGCGCTTGTAGTTGCGCTCGGTGGCAATGAACTCCTTGCCGTAGCTCCAGTGCCGGTAGTTCACCGGCATGCCCACGCTGGCGTAGGCGTCCATCATTTGCTCGGCGGTGATGATTTCCAGCTGGTTCGCGTAGGTGTCCAGGCCGTAGCGCTCGGCCGTGGCCCGAATCACCTCGTGGTACTGCTCGATGAGTTCAAAGGTCCAGTCGCTGGGGTTGGGCAGGGGCTGCGCGGGGCGCTGCAGCAGGGGCAACATGTGCTGCAAAGGCGCCGCCGTGCGCCGGCCGCCCCACTCCTGGGCGGTGGAGCCCACGGTGGTGGCACGGCGGTTCTCGGGCGAGCTCATGCCGCCGCTCGGCTTTCTCGCCGGAACAACTCGCGGAACACCGGGTAGATCTGGTTCACCGCCGTGGCCTTCTTCATCGCGAAGTGCGGCACTTCAGCCGCCAGCGCCGTGTACTCGTCCCACAGGTTTTGCTCGGCCTCGGCCACTTGCACGTAGGCAAAGTAGCGGCACACGGGCAGGATGGTTTGTTGCAGCAACTCGCGGCATTTGCTGCTGTCGTGGTGCCAGTTGTCGCCATCACTGGCCTGGGCGCCGTAGATGTTCCATTGCGTGCTGGGGTAGCGCGCCTTTTGAATTTCATCCATCAGCACCAGGGCCGAGCTCACCACGGTGCCGCCGGTTTCGGTGGCGTGGAAGAAGTTGTGCTCGTCCACCTCGGCCGCCTGCGTGTGGTGGCGGATGAAGACGAGTTCCACCTTCTCGTAGTGCTTGCTGAGGAACAGGTAGAGCAGGATGAAGAAGCGCTTGGCCAGGTCCTTGCGCGCTTCGTCCATGCTGCCGCTGACGTCCATCAGGCAGAACATCACCGCGTTGGTGGACGGCACCGGCACCCGCACGCGGTTGCGAAAGCGCAGGTCGATCGGGTCCAGGTAGGGAATGGCCTTGATGCGGCGGCGCAGCTCGGCAATCTCGGCCAGCAGCGTGCTGCGGCGGGGTTCGGTGGCGGACGGCAGTTCAGCTTCCAGCTCTTCCAAAGTGCGGCGCTTGCCCAGGCCCAAGGCGATGCGCCGCGACAGCGCACCGCGCATGCTGCGCACCACATGCAGGTTGGTGGGTGAGCCGTCGCTCACGAATCCGGCGCGGTGGGTTTTGTACTCCGGCTGCTCGGTGAGTTCGGTGCGAATCAGGTGCGGCAGCGCCAGGTCTTCAAAGAAGGCGTCCAGGAACTCTTCGCGGCTCAAGTGAAAGACGAAGTCGTCATCGCCCTCGCCGCTGTCGCTCGCCTGCCCGCCCCCTCCGCCTTGGCCGCCGCCCTTGGGCTTGGGCGAGCGGTCGCCCTTCACGAACTCGCGGTTGCCGGGGCGCACCACTTCGCGCACGCCGCCGTCGCCATGGTGAAAGTGGGGCTCGCTCAAATCCTTCTTCGGGATGCGGATGTTCTCGCCCTTGTCGATGTCTTTGATCGAGCGGCCATCAATGGCGCGGCGCACCGCTTCCTTGACCTGGTCTTTGACCCGGCGCAGAAAGCGCTCGCGGTTGCCAATGCTCTTGTTCTTGCCCGACAGCCGGCGGTCGATGATGCTTTGCATCAGGTCAGTCTCCTTACGAGGACTTCCTCACCCGCAGGTACCACTCGCACAAGAGCCGCACCTGCTTGCTGGTGTAGCCCTTGTCGACCATGCGCTGCACAAAGTTCTCGTGCTTCTTCGCGTCTTCGGCGCTGGCCTTGGCGTTGAAGCTGATGACGGGCAGCAGGTCTTCGGTGTTGCTGAACATCTTCTTTTCGATGACGGCGCGCAGCTTCTCGTAGCTGGTCCAGCTCGGGTTCTTGCCGCCGTTGTTGGCGCGCGCGCGCAGCACGAAGTTGACGATCTCGTTGCGGAAGTCCTTGGGGTTGGCAATGCCGGCGGGCTTCTCCATTTTTTCGAGTTCGGCGTTCAGGCTGCTGCGGTCAAAGACCTCGCCCGTGTCGCTGTCGCGGTACTCGCTGTCTTGAATCCAGTAGTCGGCGTAGGTCACGTAGCGGTCGAAGATGTTCTGGCCGTACTCGGAGTAACTCTCCAGGTACGCGGTCTGGATTTCCTTGCCGATGAACTCCGCATAGCGCTGGCTCATGTGCTCCTTGATGAAGCCCACGTACTTCTCTTCCAGCTCTTTCGGGAACTGCTCGCGCTCGATCTGCTGCTCCAGCACGTACATCAGGTGCACCGGGTTGGCGGCCACCTCTTGGCTGTCGAAGTTGAAGACTTTGGAGAGGATCTTGTAGGCAAAGCGCGTGCTGATGCCGCTCATGCCTTCGTCCACGCCGGCGTAGTCGCGGTACTCCTGGATGGACTTGGCCTTGGGGTCGGTGTCCTTCAGGTTTTCGCCGTCGTAGATCTGCATCTTGCTGAACAGCGAGCTGTTCTCCGGCTCTTTGAGCCGGGTCAGCACGGCGAACTGCGCCATCATCTTCATGGTGCCCGGGGCGCAAGGGGCGGCGGATAGAGAAGAGTTGCGGATCAGCTTCTCGTAGATCTTGATCTCTTCGGTCACGCGCAGGCAGTAGGGCACCTTGACGATGTAGATGCGGTCCAAGAAGGCTTCGTTGTTCTTGTTGTTCCGGAAGCTCTTCCACTCGCTCTCGTTGCTGTGCGCGAGGATCACGCCATCAAAGGGAATGGCACCAAAGCCCTCGGTGCCTTTGAAGTTGCCTTCTTGCGTGGCCGTGAGCAGCGGGTGCAGCACCTTGATGGGCGCCTTGAACATCTCCACAAACTCCAGCAAGCCCTGGTTGGCCAGGCACAGGCCGCCGCTGAAGCTGTAGGCGTCGGGGTCGTCTTGGGCAAAGGTTTCCAGCTTGCGAATGTCGACCTTGCCCACCAAGCTGCTGATGTCTTGGTTGTTCTCGTCGCCCGGCTCGGTTTTGGCCACGCCCACTTGCCGCAGCACGCTGGGGTAGCGCTTGACGACCTTGAACTGCCGGATGTCGCCGCCGAACTCCTCCAGCCGCTTCACCGCCCAGGGGCTCATGATGCGGTTCAGGTAGCGGCGCGGTATGCCGTACTCGCGCTCCAAGATGGCGCCGTCTTCAGCGGCATCAAAAAGCCCCAGCGGGCTCTCGTTCACCGGCGAGCCCTTGATGGCATAGAAGGGCATTTGCTCCATCAGCTGCTTGAGCCGCTCGGCAATGCTGCTCTTGCCGCCGCCCACAGGGCCCAGCAGGTAGAGGATTTGCTTTTTCTCTTCCAGCCCCTGCGCCGCGTGCCGGAAGTAGGCAACGACTTGCTCGATGGCGTCCTCAAGACCATAGAACTCGGCAAAGGCCGGGTAGATCTTGATGAGCTTGTTTTGGAAGATGCGCGACAAGCGCGGGTCGTTCCGGGTGTCGAGCGTGCTGGGCTCCCCAATCGCCTTGAGCATGCGCTCGGCGCTGGTGGCGTAGGCCAGCGGGTTTCGTTTGCATTCCGCGAGGTAGTCCTCCAGCGAGAGCTCCTCAACCTTGGTGCGCTCAAAGCGCGCCGCAAAGTGGCTGATCACATCCATCCCACGCACTCCTTCCGAGGCGGCGGGAGAGGACCGGGAGGGAACTCAGCCCGCGCCGCTTGCAAGAAAACCTAACCGTGGAGCCCATCATGCACCAGCTTGGGGGGGCTTGTGCAACTGCTTTGCTTAACGCATCGTGGCGTGTGGGGTGGACAGGGTTTTGACAAGCGCGCTCGCGCTCGCCATGCAAGCGCCTAGGCCTTCGAAGTCAAGGCCCGGCCAAGGATGCGGTTCTCAAACCGCTGCCCTTCGAACTCGTAGTGCGTGAGGCCTTGGTCTTCATAGCCTTGCGCTGCGTAGAAGCCCAAGGCCTTGGTGTTGCCCGACCAAGCGGTGAGCCAAAGGCCGCCCCGAAGCGGCTGCGTGGTGTTCTGCGGCGCGCAGCAGCTCTGCACCCAATCCTTGACCATGAAAGTGCCGACTCAAGTACAGGCGAGCCAACTCAGTGCCCGCAAATCCGCTTGGGGCGGTGGCCGGGCCTTGCAACTCCGCAAAGCCGATCAGGTGCGCGCTCTGCTCCATCAAGATGAAGCTGCGGCGGCTGTCCTGCAAGCGCTCGGCCAGGCGGTCGGGGTGGTAGACCAACAAGGCCTCGCGGGCCAGATGGGGTTGCAGGCCTTGCGCGCAGTAGGTGTCCAGGAACACCTGGGTGCCGAGCGCGCCCAAGGACCAGGCGTCGTCAAGCCTGCCGGGGCGCAGGCTCACGGGGCTCATTGCGGGCCGCGCAGCCGTTCGATCAAGCCTTGCAGGGCATCCAGCGAGCCAAAGGCAATGGCCAGCTCACCGCTCTGGTGCTGCTTGCCCTTTTTGAGCACGCGAATTTCCACGGTGCTGGCCAGCAGGTCGGAGAGCTCTTCTTCCAAGCGCAGCAGGTCGCGCGGCTTGTCGTTCTTCACGCGCAGCAGGGTTTGCTGGCGCCCGGCGGCGTGCTGAGTGACCAGCTTTTCGGTCTCGCGCACGCTGAGCTTCTTGGCCACCACCTCGTTGGCGGCGGTGATTTGCGCGGCGCCTTCGAGGCCCAGGAGCGCGCGGGCGTGGCCCATGTCCAGGTCGCCGGCCATCAGGAACTTCTGCACCGGCTCGGCCAGTTGCAGAAGCCGCAGCAGGTTGCTGGCTGCACTGCGCGAGCGGCCCACGGCTTGGGCGGCTTGCTCGTGGGTGAGCTGAAACTCTTGCACCAAGCGCTGCAGGCCCTGCGCCTCTTCCAGCGGGTTGAGGTCTTCGCGCTGGATGTTTTCGATCAGCGCCATCACGGCGGCCGCTTCGTCCGGCACCTCTTTCACCAGCACCGGCACTTCGCTCAGCCCTGCCAATTGCGAGGCGCGGAAGCGGCGTTCGCCGGCAATGATTTCGTAGCGGTTCGGGCCCACGGGCCGCACCAGAATCGGCTGCATCACGCCTTGGCTCTTGATGCTTTCGGCCAGTTCGTACAGCGAGCCTTCGTCCATCCGCGTGCGCGGCTGGTACTTGCCGGCTTGAAGCTGGCTCAGTTTGAGGCTGGAGGGCGGGGTGCCGGGAGCCGGCTCGGTGACTTTGGGGCCGAGCAGGGCGTCAAGGCCCAGTCCGAGGCCCTTGGGGCGTTTGGTGACCATGGCGCATTGTCGTGGTGTGCCGGCGATCATGCCGACATGCGCGCCCTGCCCTGCGATGAACTCACCCTCGAACCCCAAACCGTGGCCCATGCACCGGCTTTGTTTGAGTTGCTTCAAGACCCAAAGCTCTACGCCTTTGAGGGCGAGCCGCCCAAGTCACTGGCCTGGTGGGTCGATCGCCTGGAGCGGCTGAGCAGCCGGCAGTCGCCCGATGGGCAGGAGGCTTGGCTCAACTGGGTGGTGTGCCGGGCCGGTGTGCCCCTGGGCTATGTGCAGGCCACTGTGTTTGAGGGCCTGGACGGCCGCCGCAGCGCGTGGGTGGCCTATGTGCTGGGTAGCGCTCATTGGGGCCAGGGCGTGGCCACGCGGGCGGTGGCTTGCATGGAGCAGGAGCTGGTGGCGGCCTACGGGGTGCAGCGCTTGGCGGCGGTGCTGAAGCGCGAGAACGAAGGTTCGAGGCAGTTGCTCTTGCGGCTCGGCTACGGGGCGGTGGACCCGAAGGACGCGCTTTGGCAAGTTGCCGGGCCGGAAGAGCTGGTTCTGGCGCGCGGGGGCTGAGGCCTGTTTGGGCCTGAACAGCCTTTAAAGGCCACCCGCAGAAAGCTTGCGGCCAAGGCGGGTGTAAAGGCGCTGGGCCAGCAAAGCGCGGCGGCCCCAGCGCCAGCAAAACCGAATGACACGGCGCGGGCGCATGAGCAGCAATGTGGCAACCCCCGCCATCGGCAGCTCAGGGTGCGCGCGCAGCCAGTGCCAGGCTTTTTGGGCTTGGCGCTGCGTTTCGTCGGCCACGGCGAGCGGGGCTTGCCAGCGCCCGAGGTCGGTCGCAACGAGCAGGCGAAGTTCGGTGCTGCGGATCAGCAACTCTTGCTGCCGCTTTGCCAGTGCCTGGGCGCGCGTGGGGGTCAAAGGCCACCGCCTTTGTCGGGACGCGGTTGCAGATTGGCGCGGTCGCGGCGCAGCTCGCCCAAGCTCATGGCGAAAGGGCCGCCTTCTTGGCCCTGCAGCTGCTTGCGCGCACGCGCCAAAAACCAGGCCCCGGCACCGCCAAAGAGAAGCGTCAGCACGCCGATGGCGGCCAGTCGGTAGCCGTCCCAGAGCAGGAGCACCACGAAGCCGAGCGCGAGCACGGCGGCGAGCCCCAGCAACAGCAAGCCGATCGCTGCCTTCCACAGCGCATCAAAGAGGCGCAGTTTCTCCGCCTCCAGCTCGGTGCCCAGCAACTCCAGGCGAATTTGGCCGAGTTGCAGCAGCGAATCGAAGGCACGTTTGAGGCTGTCGAAGAGGCCGAGTCCGGCCCCCGAGGGTTCGCTCATCGGCAGTTAAGCACCGAGGATCAGCGGCGGCTGATCAACATGCCCAGGATGACGCCCAAGCCGGCGCCAATGGCCACCGACTTCCAGGGGTGCTCGTGCACGTAGTCGTCGGCCGCATGGCCAGCGGCTTTGGCCGTTTCGGTGGCGCTTGCCTGCAGGTCCCGCAGCTTGTGCTTGGCTTGGTTGATGCGATCGTTCAGGCGCTCGCGCAGTCCAGTGGCGCCTTCGCCCACATGGTTGGCGGTGAGCTTGAGCAGCTCCTCGGCATCGGCAACGACCAGCTTCAGGTCGGCCATCAGCTTTTCGCGTTGTTCGGCGGTGGTGTCTGGCATGGTGAACTCCTTCTGGTGGTCAGGCTGGGAACCGTAGCACGCTTGGCTTTTGACGATGCACCCCCGGGCAAAGACAGCATCCGCTTGGGGTGAATCCAAGCGGGTCAAAGCCCGCGCTCGTGCCGCCGTTCGGCCGGCTGCAAGATCTCGCGGCTCAGGTAGGCGCGCAGCTTCACGCGCTTGGGGTCCATGCGTTCGCGGGCCTCGGCCAGGTGCTTGTACACAGCGGCGACGTTCAGCCACAGGCCGTTGCCTTTCAGGCCGAGTTCGCGGGGCTCGCGCCATTGGCCCGCAAAGCGGGCTTTGAAGGCGGGTACGGGGTCGTGCTCCAGTTGCAGCAGCCGGCGCAGGCCGCGATCGTGCAGCCACATGTGGTGCCCGTCGTCGTGCACATCCAGTGAAACGCCGGCAAAGGTGTGGTGCACGCCTTCGCGGTGGCGCCAGGTCCAGGCCCTGAAGCTGCGCAGCCAGCTTTCAATCCAGTCCGGTATCCACCGGCGGGCGTAGGCCAGGCCAAAGAACATGGCCGCAGCGCCGCCCAAAGCGCCACGCAGCGTGCCGGTGACCGCCCACATCAAGCCCATGCCGAAGCTGAGCATGAGCACGTAGAAGCTGATCCGAAAAAGGCGCAGCTTGATGGGGCTCTTGAGCCACAGCGGGTCTTCGTCTTCCATCAGTGCTGGGCGGGCAGCAGGCTGCGCAGGTAGGCGCGGCCCTGCGGCCAAAGCCCCAAGCCGCTGTCGCCGTTGATGTGGCCGCGCGTGCCCAGGCTGGTGTGGCTGGCGCCCCAGGCGGTGGCGAACTGCGCGGCGCGGCCGCTGCGGTCAAAGGGGTCGTCGGTGGATGACAGCATGTGCGCCGGGAACGGCAGCGCCTCCAGCACCGGCTTGCGCCAGCTGGGCAGCAGGGGCGGCCAGTCGTCTTGCTCGGTGTCGGGCGGCGCCACCAGCAGCGCGCCCATCACGCGTGCGCTGTGCTGTGAATGCGCGGCCCATGCGGCCACGAGGTGGCAACCCAGGCTGTGCGCCGCCAGCAGCAACTTGGGGGCGGGGTGGTCGATCACGGCTTCGTCCAGCTGCGCCATCCAGTCGCCGCGCTTGGGCGTCATCCAGTCGTGTTGCTGCACGCGCTGGTCGCCAAAGTAGCCTTCCCACAGCGTTTGCCAATGCGCCTCTCCGCTGTTTTGCCAGCCGGGCAACAGCAACACAGGGACGTCATCTTGGGCTGGACAATTGCGCACCCCCGAATGAGGAATTGAAGCCATGGCGTATCGCGTTTTTGTTGACGGTCATGAAGGCACCACCGGCCTTCGCATCCATGAGTATCTGGCCGCGCGCGCCGATATCGAGCTGCTCGTTATTGACTCCGACAAGCGCAAAGACGCGGCCGAGCGCAAGCGCCTGCTGAACGCCGCCGACGTGGCCTTCCTCTGCCTGCCCGACGCCGCCGCCAAAGAGGCCGTGGCGCTGATTGACAACCCCAACACCTGCGTCATTGACGCCAGCACCGCGCACCGCACCCAAGCCGGCTGGGCCTTTGGCCTGCCCGAGCTGGCCAGCGACCAACGCGCCAAGCTGCGCGCCACCAAGCGCATTGCCAACCCCGGCTGCCACGCCAGCGCCTTCATCTTGGCGCTGCGCCCCTTGGTGGATGCTGGCTTGGTGCCCGTGAACGCACGCATCAGCTGCAACTCCATCACCGGCTACTC
>JBKCVH010000195.1:0-8958 GCA_046317675.1 Burkholderiales bacterium | reverse complement strand
CCCTTCATGGATGCGCCGGCTTGCAAGAGGCCGATGTCAAGAGACAGCAGCGACACGTTTTGCAGCGGGGGCGGCACATCACCGCGCGCCAGGCGCAGGGCAAAGCCTTCCACCACCGCCGTTTTGCCCACGCCGGCCTCGCCGGTGAGCAGCGGGTTGTTCTGGCGGCGGCGCATCAGGATGTCGATGATTTGCCGGATTTCTTCATCGCGCCCGGTCACCGGGTCGATCTCGCCGGCCAGGGCCTTGGCGGTCAGGTCCACCGCAAAGCGCTTGAGGGCCTCTTGCTTGCCCAGCGCGGCGGGCGACATGGCGCCTTCGGCTTGGCCGGGGGTTTGGCTGTCCAGGGCGCTGCCGTCTTGCGCGCCCATTTGCGACTCAGCCGTTTTGCCGGTCAGCTCCATCAGGCGGTCGCCCAGGTCGTCGGCCTTGATGCGGTCGAACTGGCGCGAAATGGCCAGGAGCGCATTGCGCAGCGTTGGCGTGGCCAAGCAGGCGAGCAAGAGCGTGCCGCTGCGCACTTGGGCTTGGCCGTAGCGCAGCGTGGCGTACACCCAAGCCTGCTGAATGGCCACGGTGATGGTTTCAGAGAAGTCTTGGATGGCGGTGGAGCCACGCGGCAGGCGGTCCAGCGCCGTGGTCACGTCGCGCGCCAGCACCGCAGGGTCCAGGCTGTAGTGGCGCAAGATGGCTTGCAGGTCGGAGTCGGGCGTTTCCAGCAACTGCGTCAGCCAGTGCACCAACTCCACATAGGGGTTGCCGCGCATCTTGCAGAACACGGTGGCCGACTCGATGGACTTGTAGGCCAGCGGGTTGAGTTTGCCGAACAGGGCTTGGCGTGGGATATCGCTCATGAGGAGATGCTTTCTACGTTCAGAAGACCCGGCGGCTTGCGCTGGCCCTTGAGCCAGCTGCTACGCCCCAATTGACCAATGCCGGTGGCGGCGGCCCGGCCCAAAGGCCAAGGCGGTACTTGTTCGTCGCGCAAACGGCGTTCCAGTTCCCAGGCGAACTCAAAGCCTAGGTATTCACGCACCATGGCCTTGAGCGCCGGCAGTTGCTTGCCGCGCGGCTGAAAGGCCACACAGTCGGTCCAGTCGAGCGGGCCGATAACGAGGCGGAACTTGTGCTGCACGTCCCACACCTTGGCACCCAACGTGGCGCCGCGGCCGAGTTGGTTGGCGCTCAGGCGCCCTCTCAAGCGGCTGCGTTCCTCAACTTGCAGGGGCATCCAGTGGCCGCAGAACTGCTGAACGCGGGCTTGCACCCCAAAGTGCAGCTGCACCCAGGCTTGGAGCCCGTCGGCGTCGCGGGCGTCCCGGGCCAAGCGGCCGGCAAAGAAGAGTTTGGGGTAGTCGCCCAGGGCGTCGCGCTCGCGCTGCGAGGCGGCACCAATGCCAATCAGCGAGCCCACATGGCGCACCACCGGCGCTTTGGGGCCACGGTCCAGGCCCACCACCACGCGGCTGCGCGCCCAAGCGCGATAGAACAGCAGGCCAAAGCGGTGCAGCAGCAGGTCGGCGAAGGCGGCAAAGGTGCGGTCGCCGTGGTGCAGCGTGCGCTCGCGGGCGTACTCCGTCAGGTGAATGGGCAGCGCGCCGTTGGGGCCGAAGAAGCTCATCACCCGCTGCACGAGCTTGGGCGCGTTCGGACCGGTGCTGGTGGGCGCCTGCAGGCGGGTGACGGCGGCAATGGCGAAGTCGAGCGCCGGCTCGCTGGCAAAGCGCACCGGCTCATCCAGCGGCCGCAGGGCTTCACCCAAGCGGGGCAGTTCGGGGTGGGCGGCTTCGATGTGGCGCAGCGCCTGGAACAAATCGAACTGCTGCGGGTGCTCCGCCAGCCGCTGCATCGGGTCGGCGATGCGCTCCTTCATAGCAGCGCCCGGTTGCCGCCCAGGGGTGCCCAGCGCTGTAGCTCGCCGCGCGACTGCGAGTGCACGGCGGTTTGCACAAAGCTGTTCATCGACACATGGCGGCTGAAGTAGCGGTGCAGCACGGCGCCCAGCAAGAGCGGGCTGCCGCCCTCGAAATTGAGCTCGTCCACGCTCACATCAATCTGCAGGCCGCGCCCAAAGGCAATCGGCCCGGGGGCCGGGTGCCGCCGCACCACGGGCTTGAGCGCCACGGAGCGCAGGCCTTCCACTTGGCGCTGCAAGCCGGCGTCAGCGCCTTGGGCAAAGAGGCTCAGCAATTCGCGCAGCGCCAAGGCGCCTTCAGTCGGGTTGGTGTCGGCCAAGGAGAGGTGGTTGAGCGACAGCAGGTTCAGCAGCCGCCAGGCCACTGGGCCTTCGCGCTGGCTGCTGACCGGCCGCGAGGGACCCGCCACCACTTGGATGTCTTTGACCGGTGCTCGGCCCTCGAGGCTCATGCCGGCTTGCGGGCCGGTGAGCGGCATGAAGAGGGGCAGGTCGCGTTGGGTGATCCTGACCTTGGCTGCCAGCTCGCGCAGCTCGGAGCGGTAGGGCGCTCGCTTCAAGTCCACCAACTGCACAAACACTTCGGTGCCCACGTAGGCCGACCTCGGCCCTTCGCGTTTGACCTTTTCGCTGGCCAAGCGGGGCTCGCGCGTGGTGGTGAAGAAGCCGGCGGCCTTGGCGGCATCGCGCTGGGGCAGGGCAAACAGGGGCAGGAACTCCAGCTCGTCACTGCCCGGGGCAAAGCCGGCCAGGCTGCTGATGTCGAACACTTCAAGCTGGTGGCCGTGCAGGCGGTCGGGCACCACGTGGAAGGCGGCACTGCGGTCGTCCACGGTGATGCGCTCGGCATGGCGCTCAAACAGGTTGATGGCCGGCACGCAGTGCAGCGCAAAGTTGGCCGGCTCGCCGCTGCCTTCGAGCTGCGCATCGTGGCGCTTGAAGAGCAAGACCAGCTCGCACTGGTTGCCCGTGACGTTGGCAAAGGCAGGCGCCAGACCGCTCACTTCGGTGAACAAGAAGCGCTGCGGGAAGGCGAAGTACTCCTGCATCAGCCGCGTGCCCGAAAGCCCGCGCTGCGTCACGGGGAGCAGGGCCTCTTCGTCTTCAAATCCGGTCATGCGAACCTGTTCAGGCTCCAAGAACTGCCGCGCGCCCGCCACGCCCACCACCGCCCCGATGCAGTCGGCACTGATGAGGCTGTGAAAGCGCAGCGCCACGTCTTGCAAGCCGCCGAGGAAGAAGCGCAACTGCGGCAGGCGCAGTTGTTTGAAGCTCATGCCGGCTGGCAGTTGCAGCTGAATGCGAACGCCGCTGCGCACCCGCTCCTTGACCGGCAGCGTGGCCAGCCCGAGGTCGGGTGCGTTCATGAAGTACTCGACCTTGCCCACGCTCAGCGGCGTCAGGATCGTGTCTTGGCTGGTGCGGAACTCGCAGCGCATGGGGCCAAGCACGGTGGCGGGGCCCAGCAAGGTGCTGCCTCGGGGCAGCTTGAAGCCGGCCAAGAGGTTCGGGTCGGGCAGGGGTTGCAGCTGCGCCACCAGCATGCTGGGCAGCGGCGCCCCAAGGTTGGGGCAAACGGTGTCGAGAAGGGTTTGGGCGAGCTGCGGGAACTCGGCGTCTTGCTTGAGCTGGACGCGGGCGGCCAAGAAGGCGGCGCCTTCCAGCAAGCGCTCCACGTAAGGGTCGGCCACTTCCAGGCCTTCCATACCCAAACGGCCGGCAATCTTCGGGAACTCGCGCGCGAACTCTCCACCCATCTCGCGAAGGTGGCGAAGCTCTTGGTTGTAGTAGCGCAGTAGCCGGGGGTCCATGGGCGCTTTGGGCGAGGCAGACAGCGCTTAGTGACGGAAGGGGGCGCTTGGGTTCCCCGTCTTGAAACTTTGACTAGCCGCGCAGGTCTCGCACGGAAGTTTGGCCGGTGTCCACGTCCACTTCGGCACTCAGAAGCAGTTCCAGCGGCACCGGTTGGTTCCACATGTGGCCCTTGAGGCTGATGCGAATGCTGGTGGGCCGCGCGCCGGTGCTCATGTCGTTGAGCACGCGCACTTCCAGGGTTTCCGGGTCGATGCGCGGCTCGAAACGTATCAAGGCCAAGCGCAACTGCTCTTCGATGACCGGAAAGTGCTCCATGGTGATCGACTGCCCGGTGAGCGGCGGCACGCCAAAGTTCATGACCGAGTCCCGGGCATGGGCCATTTGCTGCCAGAGGGTGATTCGATCCGGATTGGCGCGAAGGTTCATCAAGCCCGGTTCCTCACACACGGCATTGAGCAGCCAGGCGATGTCGCGCAGCACGGCTTCGCGCAGTTGCTTGCGGTTCAGCACGCGGGCTTCCAGCGTTTCGCTGAGCTTGCCGGGTTCGAGGTCGGTGAGCCGATCCAGCAAGGAGGGCTGCAGCCGGTCTTGCGAGGCGCCTGGGCCGGCCATGCGCTTTAGGCCGGCGCGTCGAAGACGATATGGCGGATGCTGAGCAGGTCGTGGTCGGCCACATCGCTGCTGAACACCCGCTGACCGAGGCCAAACCAGCGCTCGCCCGGCTGCGCGAGCCACTCGGTTTTGCGCGCCATGCAGATCAAGCCATCGCTGCTGTGGTGTGAGCCCACATAGCAAGTGGGCACCAGGGCTACGGTTTTGCCACCGTTGTGCAGGGTGAGCTCGGCCGGCAGCCAAACTTGGTCGCGCAGGTCGGTGGGCGGGTCGAAGTCGATGCGAGACAAGTGCTGGAAAGGCACCCAGTTGTAGTGGCCATTGATGACGGCTTCCAGCACGGGGCCCAGGCGCGAGTCGGCATCCGCCAGCCAAGCAAAGGCTTGGCCGTCGATCGTGCCGGTCAGGGCGGGCGCTGCCTCGAAGGCTTTCGCGGCCAGTTCAGTGGCTTGGGCGCTGTCGCCTTCTGCGGCTTGGTGCAAGGATTCCACCAGGCCCGGCACCCAAGGCGGTGGGTCGCCGAACAGCTGGGGCACACGCTGACCCGCAAACACTTGCTCGCGCATGAGCTCGCAGCGCAGTGCATGGCCGAAGGTTTCTCGCATGGGGATGGCGAGCTTGTCGAGCTCGGCCATCACGTTGAGCTGGGCGTGGGCGCGCTGCCACTGGCCCAGCACGCAGAGCAACTGGGCCAAGAAGGTGCGCAGCTTGGCGTCGCCCGGTTGGGCGCGCACGGCTTCGGTCAATGACGCAAGCGCAGCCTTTGGGTCGCCGGCACGAAGGGCTGTTTCTGCTGCTTTTAGGTGGGTATCCATGTCACTCCGAGCGATACGTCGTGCTTATTGATATGGCGACCGCCGTGGATCCGGCTTTGCCGGTCCACCAGCGGTGCCCCCTGAGGGGGCTGGCGAAGCCAGTAGGGGGGGGTCAGAATCCATGCCCGCAGTCATTGCAAAAGCGGGCTTGGCGGGGCAATACAGCGCCGCAGGCAGGGCAGGCTTTGTGAATGCTGGCGGTGTCAAAGCCGCAGCCGGTGCAAAAGCGGGAACCTTGCGATGGCGTGTTGCACTGCGGGCAGCTCATGCCGCCCGCATTGACGGGGCTGCCGCCGACATACTGGGCTTGCGGCGCAGCGGCTGGGTTCATGGTGGCATGGCCCGCCTTGCCCGCACAGTCGTTGCAGCGTTGCGCGCCCGGGTTCCAGCATTCCGTGCCGACCCGGCGCTGGCAGCCGCCGCAAAACTGGTAGCGGCCCTGCACGGCGGCTTGCGCTTGGGCCAGGGCCTCGGCTTTGGCGCTGACGAGGCCTGCGTCTGACACGATGCCCGACACGCGGCTGGCGCTGTGCAGGTCGCGGAAGGCGAACAGCAGGCGGCTCAACCAGCCCGTCATCTGCCCACGGCGGTAGGGCGAAAAAGCAGAGCGCTGGCTTTCGCCGCAGCGCTCGCAATAGAACTCGAACTGGAAGCCTGCTGAGAGGTCGTTGGCCTGCGTGCTGATGTCGCGGTAGTTGCTGTTGCTCATGCTCAGAAGGGCAGGAGGTTTCGCATGGCAAAGGCTCGCACGGAGCCGGCGCCTTGGCTCAAGCCCTGCGCCACCTTTTGGCCTGCGTTTTTGCCGTCGTGGGTGGCGCTGTTGTTCTTGTACGCATAGGCCATGGAGTGGAACTCTGCGGTCCAGTCCTCGTGCATGTGCGTCATGGTGTCGTCGACCTCGGCGCGCACCCTGTACTCCAGCAGGCGCAGCTTCATGAAGTTGAGCACCAAGCTGGTGCCGGTCAAAACCGGCCGCTGAATGATGGTGATGGTGGCCGACGGGAACACGTCGCCGGCCTTCATGGAATTCAGCATTTGCGTGGTGGCGATGTCCACCCGCTTGGAGAACTTGAATTCGAAATTGCGGTTGCGCTCGGCGTCGTCGACCTCGTTCTTGCGCGCCTCGGCTTCTCTTTCGCGCTCCTGCTCTTCCTGGTCCTTGTCGCGCTCGCCCTTCACGATCTCGCGCTGCTCACGCTCGTACTTTTTGGTGAGGTCTCGCGCTTGGCTCCTGATCCAGTCTTGGTCGTGGCCCTGCTTGTTGGACAGCAGCTTGTCAAGGTCGCGATCAAAGTCGGTGCGGGCGTGGCGAAGCCTCACGTCAGTGCTACCGGACTCCACCAAGCGGTTGGCCTCTTTGTTCCAACTGTCGTCGCTCTTGCTCTGCTTTTTGCGCTCTTCCTCGTTGTGCAAGTTCCAGGTCCAAAAGCCCAGTTCGATTTGCCCGAGGAAGGGCATGGTGACCGACTCACCCAGCACCGGCACCATGGAGGGCCGGACCAGCAGCATGTAAACCTCTGCGTTGTGCATGGAGCAAGTCTTTGTCTTAGGTGCCGTGCATGAAGGGAAGCGTGGGCAGGTTGTCTTTGCCGAACTTCTTCAGGTAGACCATGCTGATTTCTTTGAAATTCAAAGAAACCGTTTCAATCAATTCAACGCCGCTGCCCGTTTGCACCATGTCCACCTCCACCTCGGAGATGTAGCCATCGGCGGCGGTGAGCATGAAGCCGGGCTGGTGAACGATGCGATCGCCCGCTTTCATGTGCAGCACGGTGATGGAGCAGCTCAGCACCCGCTTGTGGTTGTCCAGGCAGGCGTGGATTTGTGCTGAGCCCACATCAAAGCGTTTGACGAAGCGCAGCGCTTGCATCTTGACGTCGATGGTGGGCCCAACACCGGCAAGCGAACGGGCGGCGCCCGCCATGCCGGGTTTGGTTTTGCTTTGTTGCTTCTGGGCCTGCATGCCCCACTCGAAGCTCTTCAATTCGACCGAGCCTTGCCAGCCTTCCAGCAAGCCCTCGCCGACCACCGGCCCAAGGCCGGTGACCATCTGCATGAAGATGTTCGAGCTGCTCATGCCAACTGAACTTAGGCCGAAGGCGAAGCCGTACCGGCTGGGATGTCCCAGTTGTAGGTCTTGGCAGCGCCGAGCTTGCCGTCTTTGTTGTTCTGGGGCTTGTATTCAATCTTGACCGTCTTGAAGACCATCTCGACCTTTTGAACGACGCTGCCTTCCTCGGTGCCGTTGATCTGGGCCTTGGTGATGAAAACGCCTTCCATCGTCATGGTGAAGTAGGTCTCGGGCGTGGCCGAGCCGGTCGTTTTCATCATTTGCACTTCGACTTTGGGGAAGGCCTTGCCGGTGCAGATGTAGCCCATGATGACCGTGGACGACGTGTCGAAGTAGTGCTCCCAATTCATCTTGCCGGGATTGGGCTTGCCCACCGAGGCGCCGCCGCCCTTGGTCCAGCTCGTCTCGGCTTCAACTTCCCAGTCCCAGCCTTGAATCTCAATCCACTTTTCTTTGCCCTTTTGAATCGACTCGCCGTCGGCTTTGTCGAAGAAAGTGAGGAATGCGTTGACTGCCATGGTGTGCTCCTAGAGGGGTTAACGAAAAATCAAGCCGACTTCTCAGACGGCAGCTTGGAAACGAGCCGCAGCGAAACAGTCAGCCCTTCGAGCTGGTAATGCGGCTTGAGGAAAAACTTGCTCTGGTAGTAGCCCGGAGCACCTTCGACTTCTTCAACTTCAACGCTGGCTGCAGCCAGAGGGCGGCGGGCCTTGGTGTCTTCGCTGGAGTTCTGCGGGTCGCCATCGACGTAGTTCAAGATCCACTCGTTGAGCCAGTCCTGCATGGCATCACGCGACTTGAATGAGCCAATCTTGTCGCGCACGATGCACTTCAGGTAATGCGCAAAGCGGTTGCAAGCGAACAGGTAAGGCAAGCGGGCCGCAAGGGCTGCGTTGGCGGTGGCGTCCGGGTCGTCGTACTCGGCCGGCTTTTGCAAGGACTGGCCGCTGATGAAGGCGGCGAAGTCGGAGTTCTTGCGGTGCACCATGGCCAAGAAGCCGTTCTTGCTCAGCTCGGCTTCGCGGCGGTCGGAGATGGAGATCTCCGTTGGGCACTTCATGTCCACGCCGCCGTCATCGGTCGGGAAGGTGTGCGTGGGCAAGTTGGCCACCGCACCGCCCGACTCCACGCCGCGAATGCGTGAGCACCAGCCGTATTGCTTGAAGGAGGTGTTGATGTTCACCGCCATGGCGTAGGCGGCGTTGGACCAGCCGTACTTGCTGTGGTCGGCGCCGTCGGTGTCCTCTTCGAACGCGAATTCGTCCACCGGATTGGTCTTGGCGCCGTAAGGCAGGCGCGACAAGAAGCGCGGCATGCACAGGGCCAGGTAGCGGGCGTCGTCGCTCTCGCGCAAGGAGCGCCAAGCGGCGTACTCGGGCGTGGTGAAGATCTTGGTCAGGTCGCGTGGGTTGGCCAGCTCTTGCCACGACTCCATTTGCATCACGCTGGGTGCGGCACCGGTGATGAAAGGGGCGTGGGCGGCAGCTGCCACTTTGGCCATTTCACCGAGCAACTCCACATCGGGCGGGGTGTGGTTGAAGTGGTAATCGCCCACCAAGCAGCCATAGGGCTGGCCGCCGAACTGACCGTATTCCTCTTCGTACAGCTTCTTGAAGAGGGGCGATTGGTCCCAGGCGGTGCCTTTGTAGCGCTTGAGCGTTTTGCCCAGCTCGTTCTTGGACACGTTGAAGACGCGAATCTTCAGTTGCTCATCGGTCTCGGTGTTGTTC
>JBKCVH010000194.1:0-8911 GCA_046317675.1 Burkholderiales bacterium | reverse complement strand
CATCGAGCGGATGCTGGCGCTGCGCGAACGCGTCGTGGTGCCGGCGGGGCTGGTCGACGAGGTGCTGTCGATCACGCGTGACGCCATGCCCGCACAGGCGGTCGTCGATGCCCTGGCTGCAAGTTCCGTGCAGGGCCGCGTGCTCGCTGCCGGCCTGCGAGCGTTGGCCACCGAGCCGCGCATCGCTGTGGCCGATCTGGAGCGTGCCTTCGAGCAGGCCGGGCGTGAGGCGTTGCACCAGCTGAGCGCGCATCTGAACGCTCTGGGCAGCATCGCCACCGCGGCTCCCCTGATGGGCCTGCTGGGCACGGTGGTGGGCATGATCGAGATCTTCGCGGCGCAAAGCCCGGGCAGCGGCGCAAACCCTGCGCAGTTGGCGCTGGGCATGTCCATCGCGCGCTCCAACACGGCTTTTGGCCTCATCGTGGCCATCCCAGCGCTGATTTGCCACCGGCACTTCCGCCGTGTGGTGGACGGCTTTGAGCTGGACCTTGAGAACGCCAGCGAGCGCTTCTACAGCCAGCTCACTCGCCACACCCACGCCGCGGCGCGCGCGCTGCGCCGCAACAGTGGCGTGCCTTCGCAGTTCCCACCCCAGATGGGTGACGCATGAAGTTCCGCCACCGCCACCGCGATGAACCGGAGATCAATTTGATCGCCTTCATCGATGTGCTTTTGGTGGTGCTGATCTTCTTGATGCTGTCCACCACCTATGCGCAGCAAACTGCGCTGATGGTGAACCTGCCGCAGGCCGGCGCTGCCGCGCCCAAAAGCCTGCCCATGGAGATCGTGGTGGCCGTCAGCAGCGATGGCCGATACGCCGTGGGCGGCGCACCGCTCGCGGGCTCAGACACCGCCGCTTTAACCCTCGCCCTGCGCCAAGCCTCACAAGGCCGAGCAGAAGCACAGGTGGTCATTGCCGCTGACGCCCTCGCGGCCCACCAGCGGGTGATGAACGTGCTAGACGCCGCCAAAGCAGCCGGACTGACCCGCGTGGCCTTTGTGGCCCAGCAAAAAGACAAACCATGATGTCGTGGTGGGCGCAGCGAGGCCCAAGGGCTTGGCTGCTCCGCCCGCTCTCAGGGTTTTACCGGCTCCTGACGGGCCTGGACCGCTGGCGCTACCGCGCCGGACTTGCTCGCATTGAGCGACTGCCGGTCCCCGTGCTGGTGGTCGGCAACTGGATCACAGGCGGGGCCGGCAAAACACCCACCCTGCTGTCCATCTTGGCGCTGCTGCAGCAGTGGGGCCTTCGCGCAGGTGTGGTGTCGCGCGGGTACGGGAGACAAAGCCAAGGCTTGGTGGTGGCCCCCGCCCCCAGCGCAGAGCTTGGCGACGAGCCCTTGCTCATCCACCGGCGCAGTGGCGCCCCCCTTGCCGTTGCCGAGCAGCGCGCCGAGGCCGGTCGTGCATTGCTGGCAGAGCACCCCAACCTTCAACTGCTGATTTGCGACGACGGCTTGCAGCACCATGCCTTGGCACGTGATCTGAGCATTTGGGTGTTTGATCGGCGGGGCCTTGGCAATGGCTGGCTACTGCCCGCTGGCCCATTGCGCCAAGACCGCGAGCACGCCCCGCTCCCCGGCAGCCGCGCCGAGCACCTCGTTCTGTACTCCGATGGCCAGCGCAGCACCGATTTGCCGGGCTTCCTGGGCGAGCGCCGACTCCTGCAGGCCCTGCCTCTTTCGGATTGGTGGGCTGGAGAGAAAAGCGGCCGAGCCCTGCCCTCGTTGAGCGGTGAACGCTGGCTGGCCTGCGCGGGTCTCGCACAGCCTCAGGCCTTCTTCGAAGCGCTCCAAGCGCACGGCTTGGTCTTGCAAACCCTGCCCTTGCCCGACCATGCCAGTTTTGAAGCCCTGCCCTGGCCCCCGGGCGCTTCGGTCTTGGTAACGGAGAAGGATGCAGTCAAACTGCAGCCCGATCGGCCCGGTTGCGAGAACGTGTGGGTCGTGCCCCTAGACTTGGCTCTTGACCCTGCCTTTGCGGCCGCACTGAAATCAGAGTTGAAGGCTCTTTTGCCCCTATGGACCCCCGACTGATCGAACTCTTGGTTTGCCCCATTTGCAAGGGCCCTTTGAAGCTGGTCCAGACGGAACAGCAGACCGAGCTCATTTGCCCGATTGACCGTTTGGCCTTCCCGGTACGCGACGGCATTCCAGTGATGCTGGAGGCCGAGGCCCGCGCACTGCCTGAAGTGGAATGAAGTTCCACGTCATCGTGCCGGCAAGGCTGGCCTCCAGCCGCCTTCCCAACAAGCCACTGGCGGACCTAGCCGGTTTACCCATGGTGGTGCGCGTGGCGCGCCAAGCCGAGCTGGCGGGGGCAGAGCAAGTGGTTGTGGCCTGTGACGACGCAGCCATCGTTGAAGCCTGCACCCAGCACCAAGTGCGGGCGCTGCTGACCCGCCTTGACCACGTCAGCGGCAGCGACCGGCTCGCGGAAGCCGTCAGCCTACTGGGCCTTCCCGACGAGGCGATCGTGGTGAACGTTCAAGGGGATGAACCCCTGATCGACCCCGACATGGTGCGCGCTTGTGCGGAACAACTCGCGTCGCAGCCTGACTGCGCCATGGCGACGGTTGCCCATGCCATTGACGACCCGACCGAGTTTCGCAACCCCAACGTGGTGAAACTTGTCATGGACGCGCAGCAGCGCGCGCTCTACTTTTCCAGAGCCCCCATCCCTTGGTGGCGCGACGGAGCAGAGGCTGCCCTGCCCTTCGCTGGCCAAGTGTTTCGCCATGTAGGGCTCTATGCCTACCGAGCTGGTTTTCTGAGGCGCTTCCCGACTCTGGCCGCCAGCCCGCTGGAGGCCATTGAGTCGCTGGAACAGTTGCGCGTGCTTTGGCATGGTGAGCGCATTGCCGTCCACCTCAGCCCCAAGCGACCCGGCCCGGGCGTCGACACCCCCGAAGACCTGCTTCGCGTGCGCGCGTTACTCAGTAGAGATGCTCAAAAATCTGCGTGAGATACTGGTTTTGCCCTGGTCAATGGGCTCCCTGCGCAGCGCGCTCAACTCGACTCTGATCTCCCTATGCGACTGATTCTTCTGGGCGCTCCCGGCGCCGGCAAAGGAACGCAAGCTGCGTTCATCTGCAAGCAGTTCGGCATTCCGCAAATTTCCACTGGCGACATGCTGCGCGCGGCTGTCAAGGCCGGCACGGCCATGGGTTTGGCTGCCAAAAAGGTGATGGACAGCGGTGCTCTCGTGAGCGACGACATCATCATCGGCCTGGTGCAAGAACGCATTCAGCAAAGCGACTGCGCCAACGGCTTTTTGTTCGATGGCTTTCCGCGCACCATTCCGCAGGCCGATGCCCTGAAGGCCGCCGGCGTGAACCTCGACGTCGTTCTTGAGATCGATGTGCCCTTTGATGCCATCATCGACCGCATGAGCGGGCGCCGAGTCCATGTGGCCTCGGGTCGCACCTACCACGTGAAGTTCAATCCACCCAAAGTGGCTGGGCTCGACGACGAGACCGGAGAAGAGCTGATTCAGCGCGAGGACGACAAGGACGAAACCGTGCGCAAGCGGCTCGACGTGTACTCCGCGCAAACTCGGCCCTTGGTCGACTACTACTCGCAATGGGCCGCCACGGGCGATGCCCTTGCCCCGCGCTACGCTCGCATCGAAGGCCTCGGCTCCGTGGACGACATCACCAGCCGCGCGCTGGCCGCTCTCAAGGGCTAAGCCACCTCACACCCCAACGAAGCTGGGTCGCCAAAAGCGACCCAGCTTTTTTTCATCAAGGAGATCCCTCAATGGACATCAAAGGCAAAGTTTTCATCGTGACGGGCGGGGCCTCAGGCCTTGGCGAAGGCACAGCTCGCATGCTGGCCCGAGAAGGCGCCACCGTCGTCTTGGCAGACCTGCAGGTGGAGCGCGGCGAAGCCATCGCCAAAGAGATTGGTGGAGTTTTCGTCAAATGCGACGTGAGCTCCGCCACGGACGGTCAAGGCGCGATCGATGCAGCAGTGGCTGCAGGCAAGCTGATGGGCCTTGTGAATTGCGCAGGCATCGCCCCAGCAGCGCGCACCGTTGGAAAAGAAGGCGGACATTCGCTGGACTTGTTCAGCAAAACCATCACCGTCAACCTGATCGGCAGCTTCAACATGATTCGGCTCGCAGCCACTGCGATGGCCAAGAATGAGCCGGAGTCAACCGGTGAGCGAGGCGTGTTGATCAGCACCGCCTCGGTGGCCGCCTACGACGGCCAAATTGGTCAAGCCGCGTACGCCGCCAGCAAGGGCGGAATCGTCGGCATGACCTTGCCCATTGCCCGCGACCTCAGCCGCAATGGCATTCGCAACATGACCATCGCTCCGGGCATTTTTGGCACGCCCATGCTGTTTGGGATGCCCCAAGAAGTGCAGGACGCCCTCGCCGCCGGCGTTCCATTCCCTTCTCGCCTTGGCACGCCCGAGGACTACGCCAAGCTGGTCAAGTCGATCATCGAGAACGACATGCTCAATGGAGAAGTGATCCGCCTCGACGGGGCCATCCGCCTCGCGCCAAAGTAAGCCAAGCTTCAAGAGAGCAAATAAAAGGCCGCTCCAAAGAGCGGCCTTTTTGCAGCAAACGCCGTGGATCCAGCTATGCCGATCCACCAGCGGTGCCCCTTCAGGGGGCGCGCGAAGCGCGTAGGGGGTGGTCCTAGCGCTTCGCAGTACGCGCGTAAATGCTCCACAGGCGGGCAACGTCAGAAACGCCGTCGGTGCCCTTGATGCCACGCCATGCCAGTTGGGCCTTGTTGTTCTCGCCCGCCAAGAAGTAGGCTTGACCGAGCATCAGCTTCGCGTCGTCTTCACGCTTGAGCTCGCCACGGGCCATACCCTCTTCAATCATGGCAGCGCCAGCTTTTGGCTCACCCGACTGCGCAAGGTACATACCCAGCGGAACCAAAGCATCACCGGCCTTGCTGCTGCGGGCAGCAGCTTCGGCTGCCTTGAAGGCAGCTTTGGTATCCGCCGCCTTTTTCTCCATGAACTGCTTCAGGCGCTGATGGCGGGCGGCATCTTTGCCCTGCCCCAGCACACCCGCCTTGAAGCCCGCCTCCACCACACGGAGACCCTCTTCCGGGAAACCGGCCTGTCCTGCGAGTTGCGCCATCTCCATGTAGTCAGGCTCGCCACGCATGTTGTCGGTGGCCAAACGCAAGCGGAACAGGTCCAGTTGGAAACGTGGCGAGAAACCCCTGCGCGCTGCAACCGTTGCCAAGGCGCTGGCCCAGATTTCCTTGCTAGGGTAGTACTGCAGCAGTTTCTCTGCGCCGTAGGCTTCTGCCGCTCCGTCCTTGGCGCGGCTTGCCGCATTCAACAGCAGGTTGAGCTTGTCTCGGCTCGGCACTTGCCCAGCCTTTTCAGCGGCCTGGATCTCGGCCATCGTGCTCTTGATGATCGGGCCCACATCGCCCGAGGCGTACTGTGCAGCGGTTTGAACTTGCTTCATGGCGGCATTGGTGCCGCCTTCGCTGAAATAGCGCTGCGACCACTGCAAGGCCTTGGCGTTTTGATTCACCCGAAGGTAGGTACCGGCAATCGCTTCGATGTATTGAAGGTTCTCAGCACCGCTGAGGCGCCCTGCACCCTTGAGCGCCTCAAAGGCGCGCACCATCGTGTCGGGCTCTGATGAGCCTTGCGCGGCGGCCAAACGCAGACGCTCCATGATGGCGTTCTCACCCGCATTGCGTCCCGAGACCGCCTCTACATCACGTACTTTCCCGAGCGCCTCCTTGAACTTGCCGGCCTTGAGCAGTGCTTGCACCGCCTGCAGTTGCTTACCAACCTCAGGGCTGACCTTCTCCTGTGCAGCAGCGGCGCCCCAGCCCAGCGAACCGTCCACACCACTGCCCAAGTTCAGGGCCAGCACACCCGCCACGCAAAGGGCCAGAGTCTTCAACTTCATTGCTGCATCCTCATTCAGAAAGAAAAACGCTGCCCAGGGATCTCTCCTCGGGGCAGCGCGTGCATTCAGTGCATCCGGTCGGTGGGACCGGATCAGTTCATGAATTGCTCATTGCCCACCATGCCGAGCTTCTTGAGCCCGACGCGCTGAGCCGTGGCCATTACGTGCGCCACGTGACCGTAATCCACCATCTTGTGCGGCTTGATGTGCATCTCGACCTGCTCGCTCACGGTAGCCTTTGCCGCCTCCGTCATTCGAGCCTCCAATTGGTCTTTTCCGATGACTTCCTCATTCCAGTAGAGGGTGCCGTCAAAGTCGATCAAGAGCGTGACGATCTTTGGCTCCACCACCACAGGTGGCGGGTTCGGATTCGGCACCGGCATGTCCAGGTTCACTGCATGAAGCTGAATTGGAATGGTGATGATCAACATCACCAACAGCACCAGCATCACGTCAATCAAGGGCGTCGTATTGACGTCCATGATCACATCGGGTTCGGCATCACCGCCACCACCCACATTCATTCCCATAGGGTTCTCCTAGCCTCTAGGCTCACTGAGCCCGAGCCGGTGGCTCGGTCACAAAGGCGAGCTTCACGATGCCCACTTGCTGCGCCGCGAAAATCACTCGACCGACGGATTCATAACGCGCGCCGTCGTCGCCGCGGATGTGAACTTCAGGTTGTGGATTCTTCGTGGCGATTTCACGAAGGCGATCTTTCAAGGCCTCAATGTTCGGCACGCTGGCGGTATTCCAGTAGATTTCGCCATCCTTGGTGACCGCCAGCTCAATGTTCTCTGGCTTGGTCACGCGAATGACGTTCGTTTCCTTCGGCAGGCTCAGCACCACCGACTGCGTGACGACTGGAATGGTGATCAAGAAAATGATCAACAACACCAACATCACGTCAACCAATGGCGTGGTGTTGATGGCCGAAACCATCCCGTCATCGCCGCTGTCGCTTCCGACATTCATGCCCATAGTGGGACTCCTAGTCGCAGAACGATGCCGAAATCAACGCTTGATCTGGCGGCTACCCATCAGCACGCCGTGCAGGTCGCCGGCAAATGCGCGAACTTGAGCCATGCAAGCCTTGTTGCGATTCAGCAGCCAGTTGTAACCCATCACCGCAGGCACAGCGACGGCCAAGCCGATCGCGGTCATGATCAGTGCAGCGCCCACAGGGCCTGCCACCTTGTCGATCGAAGCTTGACCCGCTAGACCAATGGCGGTCAAGGCGTTCAAGATACCCCACACCGTACCGAACAAGCCGATGAACGGGCTCACCGAACCGACGGTTGCCAAGAAGCCCAAACCTGAGCCCAACTTGGAGTTGACATCGCCCACAGCACGGTCGATGTTCATGGTGACCCAAGAGTTGCGGTCGATGTTCTCGGTCAGCGTCCCTTCATGGTGCTCGCCGGACTCCACAGCGGTTTGCGCGATGTAGCGCAACGCCGAACCTTCGCGCAGCGACTTCACGCCATCAGCAAGGCTGGGCTTCTTGAAAAAGCTGGAACGAGCTTCTTTGATTTCACCCGCCAACTTGTGCTGGTCCCACACCTTGGTGAAGGTGATGAACCAGGACCCGGCCGACATGATCAACAGAATCACAAGAACGACTTGGTCAACAGCGTGGCCATGCTTGATCAGGGCCATCAGGCCATAGGGGTTGTCCGCTGGTGCAGCGGGCTTGGCAGCGGGCGCTGCTTCAGCGATGGGCGCGGCCGCTTGCTCGGTGACAGCAGGTGCCGAAGCGGCGTCTTGCGCCATGACAGGAGTGGCCACGAAGGTGGCGCAGGCCAGTGCCAACGCAGCGATCAGGGCAGAAATGCGAGAAAACATGGAGTGAACTCCTAGGAACGAAACGGTTGCGGCTGAATGCCTTGGGAACGGTGGGCGAAGCGCCCGAAGAGATGCAACGGCTAAGCCGTCTTACTCCAACTTGAAAACGAACTCTTGTTCAAAAATGCCGTCGGTGTTGCAGCGGTACTGACTCAAGGCAGCCTCGATGTTGGACCGGATGGCCCGCTCTGCACGCCGGTCGCCCACACCGCGCTTGACGCGAATTTCAACGGCGACGACCTTCCCGCCTCGAACCGTGCCCAGCACCACATACTCACCCACACCTTCGAATTGAACCGAGGGCATTTCCGGATTCGACCGGGTCGGACACAGCATGCCGGCAGAAACCTTAGCAGGCGGCGCAGCGACTGGCGCCGGCGGCGGGTTTACCACGGGCGGTGGCGCGGGCTTGAACTCGGCCGGAGGCGGGACTTGCGTGCTCTGCGTCGTCACCGCATTGGGCGGCGGCGGGGCCGAAATGTTAATTTCAGGGATGGGCACGAAGGGCGGCGGCGGCGCCTTCAAGTCGGGCGGCGGCGGCACGATTTTCTCGGGCGGCGGCGGCGGCGGCTTGATTTCCTCGATGACCTTGGTCTCGATCGGGCCAGTCACCTTTTCAACGACCTTTTGAGCGAGACCAGAGACGATTGCACCGATCAAAAGCGCATGGACCCCTACAACTGCTAAGAAGGCTGTAGCTCGTGAGCCCGCCTTACTCTCTTGCGCAAAATCCATGCGCTTTCCTCCATGCCAGCAACTATTTGCGACTCGACCGTAACACGGCCATGCAACTGCTCATCTACGGAACGACCCAGGGCTTACGATCCACGCACTGAGTCACCAAACTGCCCATCAGCCAAGTATCATAGGGCGGCCACCCTAGATTACTCATTAAGGGTATTCCATAGGCCGCAAGGAATGTTCGCCTTAGGGAAGGTCTGCATAACCCCCGGGCAAGTCAGCTACCGCGATAGCTGAGTGCCTGGGACGATGAGCAGCATGAAGCAAACGAGTCTAGCCCTGGGCCAATCGAACAAGCCAACGCGTCGGCGCGTGTTCCTTCTGGAGATGGAGCGCGTCGTGCCGTGGTCCGCGCTGGCGGCAGTGATCGCTACGCGAAGCCCCGAAGGCCGCCGCGGCCGCGCGCGGGGCGACGGGGATG
>JBKCVH010000193.1:0-7267 GCA_046317675.1 Burkholderiales bacterium | reverse complement strand
GGCCACCGCGCAGTTGGCCCAGCGCCGTGCCGCGTCGGGCCAAGGCCCAGGGGCGGGGCTGCATCCCCTGTTGCGCGCGATCACGGGTGGGCGTTGGTTCGTGCCGCATTACCCCGAGTTGCTCAAGTTGCAGGATGGCCGTCGGATCGGTGTCAGCGACAGCCTCGTGCTCCAGCAAGGGCCGAACTACGCCGTGGCCAAGCGCCTTCAACTGTGGCGCGCTTTGGTGGCGCGTCAGCAGCGGCATCGCGTGAGCCTGAACGTCGCCCCGGCCACGGGCACCCAGTCGGTGCTGAAGAACGCCGCTTTGGCGGCGGGCTACCGGGGTGCGGCGGCGTTTGATGTCGAAGTCTTCGAGCCGGAAACCACCAACGCCATGATGGCGGCCCTCTGGGTGCACGACTTGCGCAGCGACTGCGCACCCTCTGACCCCCAAGTGCCGCTCACCCATCCCTTTGACTTGTTGACCGACCAATCCTGCCATGGCGGGCTCTGGGTCAGCGCCTATAGGCCGCGCTCGGCTTTGCCGTTTGCCGCCGCCCTGGGCTTTGCGCGCAAGGTATTTCGGCGCTGAGTCTTGGATGGCTCGGTGTGCAATGACCGAGTTAGGGGCTTGATTCTGTTGGCCTGAATGGTTACACCCACTGCATTGCAGCTCGGAGCTCCCTATGCGATCCATTCCCTTGTGCCTCGGCTTGGTTCTTGCCGCTAGCGCCATCGCCCAAACGAAGCCGGCCAAGCCGGCTCCTCAGCAAGTGGTCAAGCCGCCCATTGCGCAGGCCTGGATCGACCTTGCCACCCACCAGAGCGACCTGCCCGGCATGGCCGGTGCCATGGGGCAAATGATGTCCGGCGGTGGCATGCCCAGCCTCGGTAGCCTCTTCGGCAAAAGCGACAAGACGCGTGGCAATGTGTTTGGCCAAACCCAGGGCATGGGCTTCACCGGCAGCGGTCAGTGGCTGGACACCTCGGTTTACACCCGGGCCAACAAGACTTTGAGCGAGGCCCTGCAGGCCGTGCCGCCTGATTCGCTGCTCAGCCCCACCTTGCAGTTGGTTGCTCCGCAGCCCGAAAAGCCACCCGAGCCCATCCCAGAACGTCCCGAAGAAGACACCCGGGAGCCCCACTACGAAAAGCCCAAGGGCAAGCTGCTGCTGTACTGGGGTTGCGGCGAAGCGGTACGCGCCGGCCAACCCCGCGTGCTCGACTTCGCCAACATGAACCTGCAGGACGTGCAGCGCATCATGGTGGCGCGCGGCAGCACCCCCAAGGGCGCGCGCAGCCAGCCCGGCGTACCCGCCTGGCCCAACAAGCCGGACGACCGCAAGGTGCCAGCGGGCAGCAAGTTGGCGGGCGAAAACGGCTTCAGTGGGCAAGGCATCCCGGAAGGCTTCCGCTTCCAGCTCCGTCCTGAAGTTGATTTCATGCCGGCCATTGCGCTGCAGCGCACGCCGGCGGCGAGTGGCGCCACTCAACTGGCTTGGCAATCTCTGGCCAATGCCAGGGCCTACTTCATCAGCGCCATGGGCGCCAAGCCCGGTAGCAATCGCGACGATGGCGCCGAGATGGTGATGTGGAGTTCCAGCGAGCAGCCCGACACCGGCTTTGCATTGCACGACTACCAAACACCGGGCGGCATTGAGCGTTTGCTCAAAGATCAAATCGTGCTGGCGCCCAGCACCACCCAGTGCGCGATACCCACCGGCATCTTTGGCAGCGGCGGCGAGCAAGGCGCCGGCATGCTGCGCATGATTGCCTATGGCCCCGAACAGTCGGTGGCCCACCCGCCGCGCCCCACCGACCCCAAGATCGCCTGGGAGCCCGACTGGTCGGCCCGTGTGCGCACCAAATCCACCTACTTTGCGATGTTGGGCATGCCCGGCGTGGGCTCAAGCCCTCAGCAAGAGGCGCCCAAAGAAGAGCCCAAGAAGCCCAAAGTCAGCGACCTGCTCAAGGGCTTGCTTGGGCGCTGATTTCGGCTTGGCAATCTGACCGCCGGTGCCAAGAACGACAAGCGGCAAATGCCGGGATTGGCGCCGAAAAGTCCATCTGCAACGGGCTGATCCAGAGCGTTCCATCCTCTTGGAGCCGAAGATGCCCAAAAAAGAGCCCCGCAACTGCGGGGCTATCTTGTACAGCGAAGTGCTTACTTGCCGCAGCCCCGCGCTTTGATGCGATCGTCGGCGGCCTTGGCCTGAACGAGGCCGAAGCCGAACTTGGTGTCTCGCCCGGCGGGCCCGAGGTCCTGCGCGCTGCTGTTGAGCGAGGTGCGCAGTTGCGCAGCCGTGCAGCCTAGATTGCGGCTCCACACCAGGGCGGCAACCGCCGACACATGGGGCGTGGCCATCGAGGTGCCATCGAACTCAGCGTAGTTGGCCCCGGTGACGGCCACCGTCGCCGTCTGACCCAGCTGGGCACGCAGCGCGGTGCCTTCGGTGTCCGACGCGGTGACCGAGGGGATGGTCGTCACGGTGGTGCCGAGCGTGCCGCCATAGCTGCCGGCTGCGTTGTTGTAGACGATGGCGCCCACGCCGCCGCTGGTTTGGCAGTTGCTGACCTTGGTGCTGAAGTCGACCGTGCCACGCGCGATCAAGCAAATCTTGCCGGCGGCGCCTGCGTTGGTCGCGTTGCCGATGCCGAAATCGAACAGGGGTGCGCTTGCGGTCTTCACCGGCGATCCATCCATGCCGCCCGGTGCGTACGTCGTGCTGCCCACGCTCAACGCCGAGGCGCGGCCACTGCCCATGGGCACGGTAGAGAGCACGGCAACGCCAGGTGCCGAGATCTCGACCTTGCTGTTGTACTGGCTGAAGCTCGCCCAGGCTTTGCTGGCGTCCAGCGCGCCGACCGAGATCACGCTGCTGTAGCCTGCTGGGTACGACAGCGCCGTGGTGCCGTCATTGCCGGCAGCCGCAACGAGCAGCACGCCGCCGCTGTAGAGAGAGTCGAAGGTGCGCTGCTCGGTGCGGTTGGAGCGCCCACCTCCGAGCGACATGGTGATGATGTTGGCGCCGGCAGCCTTGCACTTGTTGGCAGCGGTAGCCAGGGTCGAGGAGTAAGCCCAGCCGCTGGCGCCAAACACTTTGACGATGTGCAGCTTGATATTGCGGTTTGCGTTCACGCCGACCACGCCGACGCCGGAGTTGTTCAGCGCCGCGATGGTGCCAGCCACATGGGTGCCGTGGTGGTTCTCGTCCGTGTACCACCAGCCGGTGCCGGCGTCGTACTCGCCCGTGATGTTGGCGCCGCTGTCCAAGTCTTGGTGCGCGCGGTCATAGCCGGAGTCGATGATGCAAATCTTGCGGTTGCCGGCAAGCGCATCACTGAGTTGGTCGGCCTGCACCATAGGAATGCCGTAAGGCACCTTCTGGCCGAGTGCATAGGGCGTGCCTGTCGAGGGTGTGCTGGAGAGCGGGTAGCGGCGTTCGTCGGTCTCGATGTAGAGCACATTCGGGTTGTTCGCTAGGCCTTTCAGCGCCTGTTCAGGCACCTCGATGGCGAATGCGTCTTGACCTTGGATCTCGTGCTTGATCTCGCCGCGAGACGCAGCCACTGCTTGGCGCATGGCCGAAGCACTGCCGGGCTTCATGGCAACAATCACCCTCACCTTGTCGGGCGGGGCGGCCAGTGCACCTTGTGAAACAACGAGCAGGCCAGCCGCCAGCATCAGGCTTGCCATCAACGAATACTTCGAACCGTGCGTCATGAATGGGTCTCCAGGGAATGGGTGGCGGCCGGCTGTTTGAAGGCGGCCGCAGCGAACCTGGATTTTTCAATGTGACGACATGTAATTGGTGGTGACCGCCCCTCAATCCGACCCCAGATCTTCCCTCTCGGGACAAACCCGTTGCGCCTTCGCTTTAGGCGCCTCGCGACCCGATGAGTGGCCAATCAAAGCTCTGAGATTGCGAGTGATTGCCGAGCGCCGGCAGCAGTCCACTTCACATCTGCTGGACCTGGCAAGCTCAGATGAAATAAGCGAAGGCGAACACGGCCACCATGGCAATGCCCAAGCCCAGCTTGAGCGCCATGGCCGCAATGAAAGCAATGCCGGCCGCCAGACCCGCTTTGGCGGCCTGCTGTTGGTCTTTGCGTGCCATCCATTCGCCCACCATGGCGCCGGCAATCGGGCCGAGGATCAGGCCGATCAAGCCCAAGGGCAGACCCAGCAGCGTGCCAAGCCCAGCGCCAAACATGGCCTGTTTGCTGGCGCCTACCTTCTTGACCCCCAGCACGGCGGCTAAGTAGTCCACACCCCAAGCCAGCAGGGCCATCACGCCAATGAGCGCCACGGTCCAGCCTCCCACCCGGCTGTAGTCGTCCAGCCAGGCGGCGAGCCAGACCCCAGCAAGTAGCAGCGGGGAGCCGGGGAGCAATGGGAGAACGAGGCCGATGAGGCCCAGAGCGATAGCCGCGAGCGCGAGCAACCAGAGAGCGATGTCCATAGGGACCGCAGTGTGGCGTTTTGGGGCTGGGCTTGCTGGAGAGGGTGATTTGGCGGAGGCTGTGAGATTCGAACTCACGGACGGTTGCCCGTCGACAGTTTTCAAGACTGTTGGGTTAAACCACTCCCCCAAGCCTCCGCAGATGTCCAAACCCACGAAAACGCAAGCCGCGCCTTGAGGGAAGGGCGCGCATTCTCACACCAAGCCGGGCTTTTGCGCTGCAAGGCAGTGGACTTGTTTGATTTCTCGCCGTCCGCCGTCGATGCGCGCCGCCGTCAGGCAGCCGCCCCAGACGCAGCCGGTGTCCAGTGAGAGCAGGTCCGGGCGGTCGATGAGGCCCAGGGTGGACCAATGGCCAAAGGCGATCGGTTGGTTCTGGCTGGCCCGAGCGGGGTGCTCGAACCAGGGCATGAGGCCTGAAGGGGCGGAGCCAGCGCCTTCTTTGGCCTCGAAGTCCATGCTGCCATCGAGGGCGACAAAGCGCAGGCGGGTGAATGCGTTGATAGTCAAGCGCAGGCGATCGGCGCCTTGCAGGTCTTTATCCCAGCGAGCCGGGTTGTTGCCCATCATCACCGGGAGGAACTCGGCCAACTGATGGGGGTCCTGGAGCACGGTTTCGACTTCTCGTGCCAAGGCCAGGGCTTGGTCGGTGTCCCACGAAGGCAAAAGGCCGGCGTGGACCATCAGCCAGCCGTGTGCCTGACGAACCATGGCTTGGTGCCGCAACCAGTCGAGCAATTCAGGGAAGTCGGGTGCTTGAAGGAGGGGTTCCAGTTGATCGCTGCGCTTGGCCTTGCGGTGGCCTGCGGCGATGGCCAGCAGGTTCAGGTCGTGGTTGCCAAGCACGGCCTTTGCGCCAAGGTCACGAATGCGGCGAAGGCAACTTAAGGAGTCGGGCCCTCGGCCAATCAAGTCGCCCAGCAGCCACAGTTGGTCTCGTGACGGCGAAAAATCCAGCTCTTGCAGCAGTTGCACGAGGGCCGAGTCACAGCCTTGAAGGTCACCGATCAGCCAATCCATAGGGCCGGAATTGTGGGTGAGAGAATGCGGGCCGTTTTGACGCCGCCCAACCGAGGCGGCGTTTTCTTGTCTTGGCCCTCATGGACGTTGCACTTCTACTTTTTCTGATCCTGATCAACGGCTGGTTCGCCATGTCGGAGATGGCGCTCACGGCGAGCCGTAAAGCGCGCCTGCAGGTGATGCTGGAGGCGGGTGAGTCCGGCGCAG
Organism: Burkholderiales bacterium; assembly: GCA_046317675.1. GTDB lineage: Bacteria > Pseudomonadota > Gammaproteobacteria > Burkholderiales > Burkholderiaceae_C > Inhella. The sequence goes on along the minus strand of JBKCVH010000193.1, from coordinate 1,595 downwards.
CGGCGGCCATGGCTTTGCACGACAACCCGACCAAGTTTCTGTCGACGGTTCAGATCGGCATCACGTCGATTGGTGTGCTGAACGGGATCATTGGTGAGGCCGCTTTCTCTGGGCCGCTGGCCCAATGGTTGGGCGGTATGTTCCCCATGATGGGCGAGCGCACGGCCGACTGGACCGCAACCGGGATCGTGGTGCTCATCATCACGTTCCTGACGATCGTGTTTGGCGAGTTGGTGCCCAAGCGCTTGGGGCAGCTTCACCCCGAATTGGTTGCGCGCATCGTGGCGCCGCCCATGGAGGCGCTGTCCACCTTGGCCCGGCCTTTCGTCAAAACGCTGTCGTTCTGCACGGAGGCCACCTTGCGTTTGCTGGGCCTTAAAGACAGTGGCCAGCGGAACGTCACGACCGAAGAAATTGCGGCCAGCCTTGAAGAAGGCCTGGACGCAGGTGTGATTGAAGAGGCCGAGCACCAAATGGTGCGCAATGTGTTCCGGCTGGATGACCGGCAGGTCGGCTCCATGATGATTCCGCGCACGGAAATCGCGTGGCTGGACGCCGATGCCGACGCGACCGAGGTCCTTGCCGTTCTTCAGGAGCATGGCTACAGCCGCTACCCCGTCTGTCGGGGCGACTTGAGCGATGTCGTTGGCGTGGTGTCAGCCCAGCGCTTGCTGCAGCGCGCATTGGCAGGCGAGCCGTTGAACCTGACCGACAGCCTTGATGCACCGGTTTTTGTGCCCGAAACCCTGTCGGGCATGGAGTTGCTGGAGAACTTCCGCGCAAGCGATGCGCCGCTGGTGTTCGTGGTGGACGAATACGGCGAAGTGCAGGGCGTGATTGCCGTTCGAGATTTGCTGGAAGCGATTGCCGGCGAGTTCAATGCCCCCAGCGATGGCGAGGCGTGGGCCGTGCAGCGTGCGGACGGCAGTTGGCTGATGGAAGGGCTGATTCCCGTTCCAGAGTTGAAAGACCGGCTCGAATTGAAAGACTTGCCCGAGGAAGATCGCGGGCGTTACAACACCCTGGCCGGCATGATCATGCTGCTGCTGGGCCGCCTGCCGCGCACAGCCGACGCGGTGGAGTGGGAGGACTGGCGCTTCGAGGGCGTCGCCCTCGATGGCAACCGGGTTGACCAGGTGCTGGGCACCCCGTTGTCCGGCAGCTCGCGCCCGTCCTGATCCCGGCTATTCATCCCCCTCGAAGAGATTTCCCATGAACTCTCCCCCGATGTATCGCAGCATGGTTCCCCTGGACCGCGTTGCCCACAAGAGCCTGCGCATGCGTACCGACTACGCACTGCTGACCCAAGCCCAACAACTGAACTCGGTGTTTTTGAACGCTGTGGAGTTTGCCGATGGCTGCCGCGAGTTCCCGATCGTTTTCGTGCGCACGGGCGAGGGCAAGGATGGCAAGCCGGCGGCGTTGGCGCCTTTGGCGGTGATGGGCCTGCAAGCGGGTGAGAACGAGTTCATCAAGGCCGGCAGCTGGCTGGGCGAGTACGCACCGGCCTACCTGCGCCGCTACCCCTTTGCGATGGCTCGCCTGGACGACAACAGCGACCAGTTGGCGATCTGCATTGACGAGCAAGGGGAAGC
>JBKCVH010000192.1:0-3718 GCA_046317675.1 Burkholderiales bacterium | reverse complement strand
GTGCTGGTGCTGGTGCTGGTGCTGGTGCTGGTGCTGGTGCTGGTGCTGGTGCTGGTGCTGGTGCTGGTGCTGGTGCTGGTGCTGGTGCTGGTGCTGGTGCAACGGGAACCATCTCCGCCGACCCTCCGCCGCCGCAGGCTGCCAGCAGACCAGCAATGGCACCAAACATGGCCAGTCGACCGGTGAAGAAGCATGGCGGTGCTGGGGTGTGCATGGTTCCTCGCGGTTACTCCATCAAGATGACCTATTCTTAAACGGAAGTTAAAGAGCCATAGCAGCGGAAAAAAGTTCATGCCAGACCAGCCTGGGTTCGGCATGTCAAATACACGGAGTACGACTTGGAACTGCGTGACCTGCGTTACTTCGCCGCCCTCGCGCACGAGGCCAACCTTTCCCGCGCTGCACTCAAGCTGGGTGTGTCGCAATCGACGCTGTCCAAGTCGCTGTCCCGCTTGGAGTCTGCGGCGGGCGCACAGCTTGTTGTTCGGCTGCAGCGCGGCATCGAACTCACCGAACAGGGGTGCATCGTGCTGCAACACGCCGAGCGAGTGACGGCGATGAATGCCGATGCACGCGCTGCGCTTGACGCATCGCAGCGCCGGCCCCAGGCCTGCTTGCGTCTGGGCGTGGGTCTGGGCGAGCTCGAAGGCGGCCTGAGGCTGGTCGCCGCACGCTTCGTGGTGCACGAGCCTGCCGCACGGCTGGACATCTGCCAGGCTGCCAGCGGTGAACTGGCCACCGCGCTATCGCGTGGCGATATCGACTGCATCCTCGGCCCGCCACCAGAGGTCGTGCCCGCGGGGCACACCGTGACGGTGCTTGGCAGCGAGGTCTACGCCGGCGTCTGCCGAACGCGGCATCCTCGCGCACAGGCCCTTAGCTCGCTGGCCTCCCTGGTGCAGGAGCGCTGGGTGGTGCCGTGGGCGACGACGCGCGTGGGGCAATGGCTCGGCGGACTGGCGCAACTGCGAGGGCTGTCGATGCCCGACGTCGCGCTGCGCTGCGACAGCGTGCCGACACTCCTGTCCGTCATCGCGAACACCGATTGTGTCGGCTACTTCGCGCGATCCATGGTCGAAGCGCATCCGCTGCAATCCAAGCTGAGCCTGCTGCTTATTGAGGAGATCCGCTACGTCAAGACACTGGCCTTCATCAGCCGCGAGCACAACGCCGAGTTGCCGTTAGTAAAGGCCCTGAGAGACATTGCCATGAAAGAGTTGCGGGGGGGCGGTCATTGACGGCCCAGTGCCCTGGAGAAGCCTTATGCGAGTGCAACGCGAGCGACCGCTGATGGCCGAGAGCCGCTGCTCACCGTTTATTGCAGTCGAGGGGCTGACGCCTCAGACTCAGCCCTACATCGACAAGCCCCCACTCACCTCCAACACCGTCCCCGTCACATAGCTCGCGTCATCGCTGGCCAAGTAGGCATACGCCGCCGCGATGTCCTCCGGCCGGCCCAGCCGCTGCAGCGGCACGCCGGCCACCATGCGCTCGGCCACCTTTTGAGGCACCGCCGCCGTCATGGGCGTGGCAATAAAGCCCGGGGCCACGGCATTCACGCGGATGCCCTTGGGCCCGAGTTCACGCGCCCAAGTTTTCGTCATGCCCACCACGCCGGCCTTGGCCGCCGCGTAGTTGGTTTGGCCGAAGTTGCCGTGCAGGCCCACCACGGAACTGGTGTTGATGATGTTGCCGCGCCCGGCGGCGAGCATGGCGCTTAGTACCGCTTGGCCGCCGTGGAAGACGCCGCGCAGGTTGACGTCCAGCACGAGGTCGAACTGCTCGATGCTCATTTGGTCAAAGCGGGCGTCGCGGGTGATGCCGGCGTTGTTGATGAGCACGTCAATGCGGCCCCAGGTGGCCAAGGCTTTGGCCACGGCGGCGTCCCACACGGCGCGTTCGGCCACGCTGCCGGCGTGGATGACGGCGCTGGGTAGCTGGGCGGCCAGCGCCTCCAGGGGTTCGGCTTGCAGGTCCAGCAGCAGCAGGTGGGCGCCTTCGTCGGCAAAGCGGCGCGCGGTGGCGGCGCCAATGCCTTGGGCGGCACCGGAGATGAGAACAACGCGGTCTTGGAATCTCATGGGGTTTGGGTCTCGGTGATGAATCGGATCAATTCGGGTTGCCAGCGCTCGAAGTCGCTGAGGGCGTGGTCGCTGCCGGCCAGCAAGAGGCTTCGGCCCAGGCCGTAGCGAGCTTGCATTTCGCGCCAGTCCAGCAGTTCGTCGCCTTTGGCGATGAGGGCAAACCAGCGCGTGGGTTCCAGCAGCGTGGCGGGGTTCAGCGTACGCAACTCCTCCACGTACTCGGGGCGGAAGAAAAAAGACTCCTCGGGCGCATGCCATTGGCAGTTCTCGCCAATGTAGGCGGCGAGGTCCCTCGCGGGGTTGACGGCGGGGTTCAGCAGTGCGGCGCGCCACTGTGGCCGAGTTTGCGCCAGGGCGGCTGCATAAAACCCGCCGAGCGAGCTGCCCACGACGGCCACACCCTGGGCGGGCCAAGTGGCGGTGAGCCGCTGGATGAGGGCAAAGGCTTCAGCGGGGGAGGGCGGCAGCTGGGGGCAGCACCACTCGATCTCGGGTTTTCCCGCGGCCCACTGGGCCATGGCGCGCGCTTTGGCAGATTGCGGGCTGGACCGAAATCCATGCAGGTAAACGATGTGGCGAAGTGCTGACATGACGAAAGCCAGTGTAGGCATGGGCGTCTAGTCTCCTGCGCCTTGCGCGCTCGTGCGCATTCCCTATAAGAGGACGACCCAGATGATGTTCAAGCCCACTTTGTCAGCGCTCGCGCTGGCCATCGTCAGCCTGTCTGCGCTAGCGCAAGAAGCGCCGAAGCCGGCCACGCCGCCCGCAGGTGCGACGGCAGCAGCCCCAGCGGGCGCCGCGACCCCACCCCGGCCACCTGCAGCGCCGGATGCACTGAAGCCTTTTGCTGAAGTAAGCAAGGACTTCAAGCAAGACGACGGCATGTTCCCGATTTGGCGCAAAGACGAGCGCGTGATGCTCGAAATCCCGCGCGCCATGCTCAACAAGCCCTTCTTGTTCACGGTCAACATCGCCAACAGCATTGGCGAGCGCGGTGCCTATGCCAGCCAAATGGGCCCAGACACGATGGCCGAGTTCCGGCTGATTGGCCGCAACCTGCAATTGGTGGCCTTGAACAACAAGTTCCGCGCGACGGGCGAAGGCAAGCGAGCGGTCGAACAGGCGTTTTCACCGAGTTTGCTGGCGGCCACCGCTGTGGCCAGTGCCGACAACGCGGAACGCAAGAGCTTCTTGGTGGATGCCAGCTTCTTGCTGGCGGACATTCCTGGCTACAGCACGCGCCTTGAGTTTGCTTACCGCTTGCCCTACGCGCCCGACCGTGGCAACAGCTACTTTGAAGCCACCCGTGCCGACAAGGAGCTGAGCACCCTGACGGCCCGCATGCACTTCGCGACGCCCCGCATTCCTGCGCCGCCCCTGGTGCCAACGCCGATGCCGATGCCCACGCCGCCGCAGGCGACGCCGGACCCCCGCAGCTTCTTCGTGAGCTATGTCTACAACTTCAAGGCGCTGCCTGAAGTGCCGATGGCGGTGCGTCACATCGACCCGCGCCTCGGTCACTTCATGGAAAGCTACACCGACCTGGACGCTGACCTGAAGGCCAACCCGCGCGTGCACCTGATGACGCGCTGGCGCCTGGAAAAGAAGGACCCCACCGCCGCCATGAGCGAGCC
>JBKCVH010000191.1:0-13401 GCA_046317675.1 Burkholderiales bacterium | reverse complement strand
TCAAGCCCAGCCCCCTTGGCGATGCCAGCGAGGCCAGCCTCATCCAGCAGGCCAATTACGAAGAACACTTGGAATTGCTCAAGGGCTGCGACCTCATCATTGAGGCGATCGCCGAGCGCATGGACTGGAAGCTGGATCTGTCCACCAAGATCGCGCAGTTCATTGCCGAGCACGCCATCGTCGCCAGCAACACCTCAGGCTTGTCGATCACCAAGCTGTCGGAAGTGCTGCCCGAGTCGATCAAGCCCCGCTTCTGCGGCATTCACTTCTTCAACCCACCGCGCTACATGTACTTGGTGGAGTTGATCAACACGCCGACCACGCGGCCCGAGATCCTCGACCAGCTCGAAGCCTTTGTGACCACCAGCGTGGGCAAGGGCGTGGTGCGTGCGCATGACACGCCCAACTTCGTGGCCAACCGCGTTGGCATCGCCGGCATGATGGCCACGATGATCGAAGCCGAGAAGTTCGGCCTGTCGGTCGATGTGGTGGATGACCTGACCGGCAAGAAGCTCGGCCGTGCTTCCAGCGGCACTTTCCGCACGGCGGACGTGGTGGGCCTGGACACGATGGCTCACGTCGTCAAGACCATGCAGGACAACCTGAAGGACGACCCGTTCTACTCCACCTATGCCACGCCCAAGGTGCTGGCCGGTTTGATCGAAAAGGGCGCACTGGGTCAGAAGACCGGTGGCGGCTTCTACAAGAAGGTCGGCAAAGAGATCATGCGCCTCGACTTCGCCACCGGCGAGTACGTGGCGGGTGGCAAGAAGGCGGACGACATCGTTGCCCGCATGCTCAAAAAGGCCCCGGCCGATCGCCTGAAGCTGCTGCGCGAAAGCACCAACCCCCAGGCGCAATTCCTGTGGAGCATCTTGCGCGACTCGTTCCACTACTGCGCCGTGCACCTGAACACCGTGGCCGACACGGCCCGTGAGATTGACTTCGCCATGCGCTGGGGCTTCGGTTCCAGCCAAGGCCCGTTCGAGCTGTGGCAAGCCGCAGGCTGGACGCAAGTGGCGCAATGGATTGCTGCCGACATCGCCGAAGGCAAGACCCTGAGCAGCGCACCGCTGCCCGCTTGGGTGACCGAAGGCCCCGTGGCTGCTGCGGGCGGTGTGCACACGCCGGAAGGTTCGTGGAGCGCTGCCGAGGGCAAGTTCAAGCCGCGCAGCAATCTGCCGGTTTATGCGCGCCAGCCGTTCCCCGAGAGCCTGCTGGGCACCGGCGCGGCCGATCCTTTGAAGAGCGGCACCGAGCTGTTCAAGAACGAAGAGATCCGCGTCTGGACGCTGGACGGTGAAGTGGTGATTGCCTCCATCACCGCCAAGCTGCACCTCATCAGCCCGCTCGTGACCGAAGGCCTGCTGAAGGCGGTTGAGATTGCCGAGAAGGACTACAAGGGCTTGGTGATCTGGTCGCCGGACGACGTGTTCAGCGCCGGCGCCAACCTCGAAAGCCTCATGCCTGTCTTCATGAAGATGGGCAGCCAGGGCATTGCACCGGAAGAGAAGACGCTGCAAGACGCCATGCTGGCCCTGCGCTACGCCAATGTGCCGGTCGTGGCTGCGATGCGCGGCTTGGCGCTCGGCGGTGGCTGCGAGTTGGCCATTCATTGCGCACGCCGCGTGGCGCACGTCGAAAGCTATGTGGGCCTTGTGGAAGTCGGTGTCGGCCTCGTGCCGGGCGCTGGCGGCCTGACCTACATCGCTCGCCGTGCCGCTGAAATGGCGGCTGCCGGCAACTCCGGCGCTGATGTCTTTACCTTCCTGAAGGATGGCTTCTTGACGGCAGCCACGGCCAAGGTGGCGACCAGCGCCCACGAAGCCAAGAAGAACGGCTTCTTGCTGGACAGCGATTTGATCGTGGCCAACAAGGCCGAACTGCTCCATGTCGCCACGGCGCAAGTCAAGGGCATGGCAGAAAGCGGCTACCGCCCACCCCATCGCGCCTTGTTCCCGGTGGCCGGCCGCAGCGGCATTGCCAGCATCAAGGGTCAAGTGGCCAACATGCGCGACGGCGGCTTTGTGAGCGCCCATGACTACCACCTCGCGGCGGCGATTGCCGACGTCGTCTGTGGTGGCGAGGTCGAGGCGGGCTCCTTGGTAACTGAGGAGTACCTGATGGCGCTGGAGCGCAAGCACTTCTGCAGCTTGCTCGACAACCCCAAGACCCAGGAACGGATCATGGGCATGCTGCAAACCGGCAAGCCGGTTCGCAACTAAGGACGGTTCTCCATGGCTTCACCCAACCGCCTTCAACGCACCCTCAGCCGGCTCGACCTGCTGCCGGGCGTGCTGCGCACGGCGGCTCGAACCTTCGCGCTGCGCCGCGCGATTCCCTTCACGGGAACCGCTGGCCTTGAGTTTGCTGTGGTCACCGTGGATCAAAGTGAGATCCGCGTGGCCAACAAAAAGCAAGTGCACAACCACATCGGTGGCGTGCACGCCGCCGCCATGGCCCTGTTGGCGGAAACCGCCTCGGGCATGGTGGTCGGCATGAATGTGCGCGACGACTGCTTGCCGCTGTGCAAGACCATGAGGGTGCGGTTCCGCAAACGCTCAACTGGTGGCCTGACGGCCAAAGCCAGTTTGAGCGGCGAGCAGCGCAGCCTGATGGCGATTGACACCAAGGGTGAAGTGGTGGTGCCGGTCACCGTGACCGATGAAGCCGGCGAGCAGCCGATCGAATGTGAATTTGTCTGGGCCTGGATCCCGAAGGACCAGCTCAACAACGGAAGGAAAGAATCATGAGCAAGCAAGTGCAAGACGCCTATATCGTCAGCGCCACCCGCCTCCCAATCGGCAAGAGTGGCCGCGGCTACTTCAAGAACACGCGCCCTGACGAAATGCTCGTCAAGGTCATGCAGGCTGCATTGGCCCAGGCTCCCGGACTGGACCCCGCCGCTATTGAAGACGCCATCGTCGGCTGCAGCTTCCCCGAGGGCGAGCAAGGCATGAACATCGCCCGCGTGGCCTCGGTGCTGGCTGGCCTGGGCAACGGCGTGGGCGGCGTGACCATCAACCGCTATTGCGCATCGGGCATCACCGCCGTGCAAATGGCCGCAGACCGCATCCGTGTCGGCGAAGCCGATGTGATGTTCGCCGGTGGCGTCGAGTCGATGTCGATGATCCCGATGGGCGGCAACAAGCCGAGCCTGTCGCCGCTGATTTTCGAGAAAGACGAAAACATTGGCATCGCCTACGGCATGGGCCTGACCGCCGAGAAAGTGGCCGCGCAGTGGAAGATCAGCCGCGAAGACCAAGACGCCTTCGCTTATGAATCGCACCGCCGTGCCGTGGCTGCCATGCAAGCTGGGTACTTCGATGCCGAGATGACGCCGTTTGATGTCATCGATCGCACGCCGAACCTGGCCGACGGCACCATCAACACCAAGACCCGCACCGTGAAGCTCGACGAAGGCGCACGGCCTGACACCAGCGTTGAAGGCCTCGCCAAGCTCAAGCCCGTGTTTGCCGCCAAAGGCAGCGTCACGGCCGGCAACAGCTCGCAAACCAGCGACGGCTCGGGCGGTCTGCTCATCGTCAGCGAAGCGGCACTCAAGCGCTACAACCTGACGCCGCTGGCCCGCTTCGTGTCGTTCGCCGTGCGCGGCGTGCCGCCGGAAATCATGGGCATTGGCCCCATCGAAGCCAGTCCCGTGGCCCTGCGCATGGCCGGCATCAAGGCCTCGGACCTGGACTGGGTGGAGCTCAACGAGGCGTTTGCCGCGCAAAGCTTGGCGGTGCTCAACGACCTCGACAGCAAGGGTATCCAGCTCGACCGCGCCAAGGTCAACCCCAACGGCGGCGCCATTGCCTTGGGCCACCCGCTGGGTGCCACTGGCGCCATCCGTGCTGCGTCGGTCATTCACGGCCTGCGCCGCACCGGCGGCAAGTACGGCATGGTGACCATGTGCGTGGGCGCTGGTCAAGGTGCTGCCGGCATCTTCGAACGCTGCTGAGCATGAACGCCGCATCGCGCCGCCGCTTCGTTTTGACGGGTGCCGGCGCGGTGTTGGCCGGCTCCGGTCTCAGCGCTTGCAGCGGCGTTATGGAGCGCTTTGCCACGATCAAGGAAGCGCGTGAGCGGGTGATGGAGTTGCTCTTCAGCACACCGCAGCACGACGCGCCTTGGAGCCTCAGCCAGCTGCTTCAGCACTTGGCGCAGAGCATCGAGTATTCGATGAAGGGCTACCCGGAGATGAAGGGCGCAGTGCTGCGCGCCATTGCCAGCAATGTCGTATTCCCGATCTTCAACGCGCGTGGCGCCATGACGCACAGCCTCACGGAGCCGATTCCGGGCGCACCCGCCCTGGATGCAAAGAGCCCATTGAAAGATAGCGTGAACCGCTTGCTCGATGCGCTGGCCGCCTTTGAAGCCTGGAGCGGCCCGCTCAAGCCCCACTTCGCCTACGGCGACTTGGACAAAGCGCAGTACACGCGCGCCCACCTGATGCACTTGGCCAACCATTGGACGCTGCTCAAACCGGTCGCAGCGAAAACCTGAGCGTCGCTGGCGCAAGCTTGGCGTTGCGTTGGTTTGAGCCTGCCGGCGCACCGTGGGCTGCCGTTTTGCTGGCGCCCGCGATGGGTGTTGAGGCGGCGTACTACCGCCCGTTCTGCGCTTGGATGGCAGAGCAAGGCGTGTCCGTGTTGAGCTTTGACTACCGAGGCATGGGCGCCTCCCGCCCGCTTGGCTCCTTGCACGCCATGCAGGCTGACCTCGACACCTGGGCCGCTGATCAAGACGCGGTGCTGACACACTTGTCCGATCGGCGGCCGGGAGTGCCGTTGCTGGTGCTCGGTCACAGCCTGGGTGCGCAGCTTGCCGGTGGCTTGCCGTCGCGCACGCGCATTCGCGGGCTGCTGGCCATGTCGATGGGTAGTGGTTATGTGGGTCATCTCGTGCCCAGTTTTCAGCTTCGCGCCAAGATTTTTCTGCGTCTCCTCGGCCCCCTGGCTGTTGCGCTGTTTGGTTTTTTCCCTGGGAAGCGCTTGGGCGTGGTGGGCGACTTGCCGCGTGGTGCCATGCTGCAATGGCGCCGCTGGTGCCTGAGCCCGCAGTACCTTCTGTCCAGCGAGGGCCGCCATGCGCTGTACAAAAGCGCACCGTTTCCGGTGACAAGTCTTTACGCCGCCGATGACGAAATGTTGGCCGAGCAAGGCGCCCGCATGATGTTCGTCGCGCATGGCAACCCGCGCCATTTCGAGGTGCTGAAGCCACTCGCGGGTCAGCGCATTGGTCACCTCGGAGTTTTCAAGACGCGCCACCAGGCCACGCTGTGGCCACGTTTGCTCCATCACCTGAAGGAACTATCGTCATGAGCATCAAAACCGCGACGCTGAATGGCGTCACCACCATCGAAATCGCCCGCCCCGACAAGAAGAACGCCATCACCTCGGCCATGTACGAGGCGATGGCTGAAGCGCTGGAGGCGGCCAATGCCGACCCCAAAGTGCGCGCCGTGCTGATCACCGGCCAGCCGAACGTCTTCACCTCGGGCAACGACCTCGAAGACTTCATGGCGCGCCCGCCGCGCGATGCCGATGCGCCGGTGTTCCAGTTCATGCAAGCCTTGCTCGCCTGCGAGAAGCCGGTCGTGGCCGCCGTGACAGGCGCCGCCATTGGCATCGGCACCACGCTGTTGCTGCATTGCGACCTCGTCTACGTGGCCGATGAGTCGCGTTTGGCCATGCCCTTTGTGGCGCTCGGCTTGGTGCCGGAGTTCGGATCGAGCTTGGTGGTGCCGCGCCTGATGGGTCATGTGAAGGCAGCCGAGAAACTCTTGCTAGGTGACCCGATGACGGGCGCTGAAGCGGTGGAGTTCGGCATCGCCAATGCGGTGCTGCCATCGAGCGCTGTGGTCAACCACGCGCGCCGCATGGCCGAGCGCTTCAACACCTTGGCGCCGGCCGCTGTGCGCGCCAGCAAGAGGCTGATGCGCGGCCCTGGCCACGCCGAGTTGCAAAAAGTCATTGCCGAGGAAGCGGAAATCTTTGCCGCACGCCTGCGCAGCCCCGAGGCCATTGAAGCCTTCCAAGCCTTCTTCCAGAAACGTGCACCCGATTTCACCAAGTTCGAGTAAGGCGCTGCGCGTCGCCAAGGCGGCGCTGTTCCCGCTGCTGCTGGCGCAGGCGCTCTATGTGCGGCACAAGGCGTTGGACTTGCCCGAGGCCGAGGGCGTGCGCGAAGGCGAGGCCCTGCCGCCCACCCAGCGGCTGCGGCTCATGGCACCGCTTCGCGTTTTGCTGGTCGGAGACTCGTCAGCGGCCGGTGTCGGCGTTGAGCACCAGCGCCATGCCTTGGCCACACAGTTGGCTCTGAGCTTGGCGGACGAGCTCGGTCGGCCTGTGCATTGGCAGCTCATCGCGCGCACCGGACACACCAGCATCGAGGCGCTGGCCCATGCCCGCGAGGAGGGTCCACAGGTCTTCAAGGCCGACATCTTGGTGAGTGTGTTGGGTGTCAACGATGTCGTTCGCCAGATTCCGGTCAGCCGCACCCTGGAGCAACTGGAGCATTTGAACGACTGGGCGCGCGAAACGGCGGGCGTGCGCTATTGGTTGCACAGCGGCGTGCCGCCCATGCACCAGTTCCCCTTGTTGCCGCCGCCTCTGAAATGGGTCCTGGGAAGCCAAGCCGAGTTGTTGAATCAGCAACTCCAGTACCGCCTGGGTGACCAGCGCGACCGTGCGTTGCGGCGCATTCCTGCTGCCTTGCGCTGCGACGCCAGCAAAGGCTTGATGGCCCGTGACGGTTTCCACCCGAGTGCGGCGGGCTATGCCTTATGGGGCCAGGCTCTCGGGCAGTTTTTGGCCCGGCGCTGGATGCGTTTGGAACGCAGGGCTTAGCGCGGTATCTAGGTTGAGTGGCTGCTGCTCTGGTGCCATCCATTCCACCGAGGGCAAGGTGCTGCGAGCATTGCCTGCCACCTCCCTCGGCTTATGCGCCAAAGCAAAGCCCATCCGCAGCGTTTCTCTTGGAGTCGCGGTTCAAGTGCCTGGGTGTTGGTGGGGCATCTGGTTCGTGTCACATGGATAGCGCCTTGGCCGTGAACAATGCGCCCCACTGGCTTGGCCACACGACGTTTCCATGTCCCGCTCACATCCTTTGCTTGACCTCCGCCTTGCCCAGGCCTCGCGCCGCCACTGGCTGAAGCGCTTTGGCGCCCTTGGCGCGGCCTCCTTCTTGCTGCCCGCTGTCACGCGCGACGCCTTTGCGCAGCCGGTGTTCGTGGATTACCCGTTTCGGCTCGGCGTGGCCAGTGGGGACCCTAGCCCCGATGGCTTTGTGATTTGGACCAAGCTCATGCCGCGCCCGCTCGACATCGAGGCCAACTACGGCATGCCGCGGCAGCCCGTTGAAGTGCAATGGGAAGTGGCGCGCGACCAGGCGTTCCGCGACATCGCGGCCAAGGGCACGGCGGTGGCCCACCCGGACCTCGGGCACTCCGTGCACGTCGAGCTCGCCGGCCTGGAGCCTGCCCGCACTTATTGGTACCGATTCGCGGCGGGGCGCGAGCGCAGCTTTGTGGGCCGGGCTCGCACGCTGCCAGCGCCGGGTTCCCGCGTGGCGCGCGTCCGACTCGGGGTGGCGGGTTGCCAAAGCTACGAACAGGGCCTCTACACCGCCTACCAGCACCTTGCGCGCGAGGAGCTGGATTTCGTCTATTGCTATGGCGACTACATCTATGAGTACCGCGGCCGCGACGCGTATTTCGATCGCAACAGCGGCGAAATCCACGCATCGGTGCGCCGCTCCACCGGCGACGAACTGCACACCATCGACGACTACCGCCGCCGCTACGCCGAGCACAAGATGGATGTGAACCTCAAGCGCGCACATGCGGCCCACCCTTGGTTCTGCGTTTGGGATGACCACGAGATCGACAACAACTGGGCCGGTGAAACGGCCGAGGACGGCACGCCGCCGGAAATCTTTCGGCTGCGCCGCATCATGGCCACGCAGGCCTTTTACGAAATGATGCCGCTGCGCAAAGCCAGCTTCCCGGTGGGTGAGCGCATTCAACTGCACCGCCGTGCGCGCTGGGGCGATTTGCTCACCATGCACTTTTTGGACACCCGCAGTTACCGCAGCGATCAGGCCTGCGGCGACAACTGGGCCAAGTACCCCTGTGACGGTGTCAATGACCCACAGGCGCAAATGCTCGGTGCCAGCCAAGAGAGGTGGCTGTACGAGGGCCTGAGCGAGGCCAAGGGGCAGACCGTTTGGCAGTCCTTGGCGCAGCAGGTGATGGTGAGCAATTTCCATCGCGATACCAAGCTGGAGCGCATCAACCTTGACGCCTGGGCGGGCTACCGCGTACCGCGCGAGCGCTTGCTCAACCAGGTGCGCGAGCGCGGCCTGAACAACCTGGTGGTGCTCACGGGTGACGAGCACCAGCACCACGCGCTCGACATCCACGCGCCTGGCGACGATCGAAAAGTCTTGATGAGCGAGTTTGTTGCCACCTCCATCAGCTCCGGCGGCGATGGCAGCCCGATCGGCCGTGGCGGTGCCGCTTTGCTGGCGCGCAACCCGCATTGCAAGCTCTACAACGCGCAGCGCGGCTACTTGGTTTGCGAGGTCACGCCGCAGCGCTGGGTGACCGACTTCCGGGTGCTGGATCAGGTCAGCCGGCCTGGAGGCGTGGTGAGTAGCTTGGCCAGTTGGGCCGTGGCGGCCGGAAGGCCGGGTTTGCAGCCGGCCTAAGCGCCCAAGCCCATAGATGGCCTTGGCTTTGGGTGAACACAAGCGGGCTGGAGCGCCCGCTTGTGGCCAGCTTCAAGTTCAACCGTAAAGGACCTTGGGCAGCCACAAGCCAATGGCGGGCCATTGGTAGAGCAGCACGATGGCCAGCACCTGAATCCCCATGAAGGGCAGCATGCCCGCAAAGATCTGGTTCAGCGTCACATGCGGTGGGCTCACCCCCTTCAAATAGAAGGCGGCCATGGCCACGGGCGGGCTCAGGAAGGCGGTTTGCAGGTTCAGGGCCACGAGCAGGCCGAAGAACAAGGGGTCGACCCCGAAGTGGTCGAGCAAGGGGATGAAGATCGGCATGAAGATGACGATGATCTCCGTCCACTCCAGTGGCCAGCCGAGGATGAAGATGATGAGTTGGCTCAAGATCAGGAACTCGGTGGTCGTGAGGTCCAGCCCCTTGACCCAGTTCTCCACCAGCTCCTGACCACCGAGCAGCGCAAAGGCTGCCGAGAAGATGGCCGAGCCCACAAAGAGCCAGCAGACCATGGCGGCCGTCTTGGCCGTGAGGAAGACGGACTCCTTGACCTCGGTTTGCAGCTTGGCTTGCTTGTAAGCCAGCATGGCCCACAGCAACACGCCACAGGCCGCGATGGCGCCCAGGCCCGGTGTGACTTGGGTGGCCGTGAAGCCCTCGGCATGGGCCACGAACCACCCGATGCAAATCAGCATGGGCGACCAGAGCAGCAGCCACACCAAGAAGATGGGCCGGCGCTCGCCCGCCTCGCGCTTCTTCAGAACCGAGTAAATGGCGGCCAAGAAGTAGCCCCCGAACGCGCCAACCGCCGCAGCCTCGGTGGGCGTGGCCAAACCAAAAACGATGGAGCCCAGCACCGACAGGATCAGGAACAGCAGCGGGAAGAAGCTGGTCAAGAGCATCTTGAAGATCTGCAGCCGCTCAAAGTTCAGCAGGCCGTAGAAGGCAAAGAGCCCCAGCGCGATGATGCCCAGTCCAATCCAGCGCCCGACGCCGCTGCTGGGTGCAGGCGGTGCGCTGCTGCTGGCCGCTGCGGCCGGGTCAGCCAAGCCGCTGGGCTCGGCGAGGGTGGCCTCGGCGACGGGCTCAGAGGCCGCGCCGGGCTCGGCAAGGGCGCCTTCTTCTTGGGGTTCTGCCAACCCGTCTTGAGCGGGTGGCTCGCCCAGCGCAGAGGGCTCGCTAGACGGCTCGGCCAGTCCGCCCGTCATGGGCTGCAGTTCTTCAACGGCCGTGCCTTGCGCCGCCTGCTGGGGCAGCGGGTTGTGCTGGTGCAGCCACACGATGCCGGTCACCAAAAGCACGGTGAACACCGGCAGCAATGCCACGCCAATTTGCCGCAGCACGGGGCCTTTGTCGGTCTCGGTGCGCAGCGCTGCAAAGAGCCGGGGCAGGGCGCGGGTGGCTGGGCCATTGGTGAGGCGCTGGGCCAATTCGGGCAGCGTGACTTTGCGTGCCTCTGCGCTCAGCGGCGGCATCAAGTGGGGTTTGATCTTCGCCAGCAGAATCACGTAGAGGATGTAAAGCCCCGCCAGCATCAGACCAGGGAAGAAGGCGCCGGCGTAGAGCTGCACCACCGAGACACCGGCGGTTGCGCCGTACACGATGAGCATGACGCTGGGCGGAATCAAGATGCCGAGGCAGCCGCCTGCGGTGATGCAGCCGGCACCCACGCGCACGTCGTAGCCGCCCTTGAGCATTTGTGGGTAGGCGAGCAAGCCCATCAAGGTGACCACGGCACCGACGATGCCGGTGGCGGTGGCAAAGATGGCGCAGGTGAACAGCGTGGCCACCGCCAGTGAGCCCGGCACGCGGGCCAGGGCCAGGTGCAGGCTCTTGAACAGCTTGTCAATCAGGTTGGCCCGCTCGACCAAATAGCCCATGAAGACAAAGAGCGGGATGGAAATGAGCACGTCATTGCCCATCACCTTGAAGGCCGACTGCACCATCAGCGTGAGTGTTTTGCTGGTGTTGAAGTCGTAGGCCATCCAGGTGAAGAGCATGCCCATGCCCATCAGCGTGAAGGCGGTGGGGAAGCCCAGCATGATGGCCACCACCACCAAGGCCAGCATGGCCAGCCCCAAGTGGCCGCGCACGAGCTGGTCGGCGCTGAGCAGCACGAAGGCGGTGCCCGCGATGATCAGTGCCATCAAGATGAAGCCGAACCAGAGTTCCTTGCGAATTTTCAGCATGGCTCAGTCCTCGGCCTTGACCATTTGTTTGAGTTTGTCGACGTCAACTTCTTCCACGTCCTGTTCCCGGCTCGGCCACGCGCCCGTTTGCAGGCATTGCACGCAGCGCACGATCTCGACCAAGCCTTGCAGCAGCAGCAGACCGCCCGCGATGGGGATGACCGCCTTGAACGGGTACAGCGGTAGCGGGGTGGCGCTGAACGTGGACTCCCGAATGGCGAGCGACTCGCTGGCAAAGGTGAAGCCGGCCCAGGTCAGGGCCACGATGCCAGGCAGGAAGAAGAGGATGTAAAGGATGAGGTCGATGCTGGCCTGCGTGCGGGGCTTGAAGAAGCCGTAAAGCACATCGCCGCGTACATGGCCCGCCTTTGAGAGGGTGTAGGCCCCGGCCATCATGAAGAGGGTCCCGTACATCATGATCTGCGCATCCAGGTTCCAGTCGTGGGGCTGGTTCAGGATGTAGCGCGAGAACACCTCCCAGGCGATGAGCCCGGTGAGGAACACGATCAGCCAAGCCATGGCTTGGCCAACGTAGGTGGAGAACCGGTCCACCGCCAGCAGGAGCTTCTTCATGAAGGGAAAGGGGGCCGAAGCCCCCTGGGTTGATTGCAGCTTTTCTGGCTGATCAGGCCTTCTTGGCCGGTGCGCGGAAGTAGTGGTTCCAGGCCATCTTGAAGTCCACCAGGTAGTCGTTCTGCCAGCCGCCAGCACGCTGGGCGAACACACGCTGGCTGTCCATGATCTTCTTGAACAGCGCGTTCTCGGCCGACTTGGCGCTGGTCACCTTGTCCCAAGCGGCAAGCTGCGCGCGCAGCACGGAATCAGGGGTTTTGAAGAACTTCACGCCGGCCTTCTTGAGCTCGCCGTAGTCAGCGCTGTTGCGCTCGATGGCTTTCCAGCTCATGTCGGCACTGGCCGCCTGCACGGCGTAGTCAATGACCGACTTCAGCTCTTGCGGGAGGGCGTTGTATTTGTCTTTGTTGAAGAGGATCTCAAACTGCTCGCCGCTTTGGTGGAAGCTTTGCAGCATGCAGTTCTTGACCACATCGGCAAAGCCGAGGTTGCGGTCGCTGGAGGCGTTGTTGAACTCGGCCGCGTCGATCAGGCCGCGATCCAGCGCGGGCACGATCTCGCCACCGGGCAGCGGGTTCACGGCTGCGCCAAGTTCCTTGAACACGTCCACCGCCAAGCCGACGGTGCGGAACTTCAGACCCTTGATGTCGTTCACGCTGGCCACCGGCTTCTTGAACCAGCCCAGCGGTTGCGAAGGCATGGGGCCGTACAGGAAGGACACCACATCGATGTTCAGCGCCGCATACACCTCGGCCAGCAGCGCCTTGCCGCCACCGTAGTAGTGCCATGCCAGCACCATGTTGGGGTCCATGCCGAAAGCCGGGCCAGAGCCCCACAGTGCCAGCGCATTGTTCTTGCCGTAGTGGTAGGCCACCACGCCGTGGCCTCCATCCAAGGTGCCCTTGTTCACGGCATCCAGCAGCTGGAAGGCGGGCACCACGGAGCCGCTGGGCAGCACCTCGATCTTCAGCCGGCCGCCGGCCATGTCATTGACTTTCTTGGCGAAGTCGTTGGCGTACTCATGAAAGATGTCTTTGGCGGGCCAAGTGCTTTGGAAGCGCAGCGTGGTGGTTTGCGCGCGGCTCACCATGGGTGCGGCCAGCGCGGCGGTGCCGACGGCGGCGGTGCCAGCGTTCTTCAAAAAGCCACGGCGGGGGGGTTTGACGTTGTCGGTGCTCATTCGGGGTGTCTCCTCAGGATGGCGTGCGCTCACCGCTGTGGCTGGCGCTGGGGTGCACTGTGGATGCTTGCTGGGGTGGCGTCATCGGGGGGAGCGCTTGCGTGTTGACACGTAGCGCGAAACCCTTGGGGCTTGGTGCGTTTGCCAAGAGCCCGCCGGGATTTCGTCCCGGCAGCCGAGTTCCTTTTGGCTTGATCCAAAAGGAACCAAAAGATCAAGCCCCGAATGCGCTCGCCCCCAGCCTGCGGCTGGGGGTTCCCGTCTCTGGCGCCAAGACAAGGGCCGGCCAGAAACTCCCTGCGTTCGCGTTGCTCACTTCGGTCAAACAGTCTGGCCGAGCTTGAGGGGTGGCGCGCCTGCGGCGCGCGCCCTTGCCTTGGCGCCAGAGCCGGCGGCGCAAAAGGGGCGACCCCAAGCAGCCAAACCCAACAGCCGAACCTCAAGCCGCTGCCTGCAAACAGCGAGCCGATAGCTGGGTTTGGCTGTTTTGGTCTTCGCCCCTCTGCGCCGCCGGGTTTGCGGCCAAGGCAGGGGTGCCCGCGAAGCGGGCCTCGTGAACTGGCCCGGGCAGACTGTTTGACCGAAGTGAGCGCAGCGAACGCAGGGAGTTTCTGGCCGGCCCTTGTCTTGGCGCCAGAGACGGGAACCCCCAGCTGCAGGCTGGGGGCGAGCGCATTCGGGGCTTGATCTTTTGGTTCCTTTTGGATCAAGCCAAAAGG